>JAPPDJ010000147.1 GCA_028824555.1 Gammaproteobacteria bacterium
CGATTGCGATGGACGAGGGTCTGCGCTTTGCGATCCGGGAGGGGGGTCGGACGGTTGGCGCGGGGGTCGTGACGAGCATCACCCAGTAGCGGTCCTGGCGGACCGGCGTCTCGCTGGGCCGTAGGCGCCGAAGGCGCATCTCGAGGCTTGGAGTTGGTTGACGACGGCAACGGTTGATTGAGGTTCGCGGAAGGCCAGTAGCTCAATAGGCAGAGCGGCGGTCTCCAAAACCGCAGGTTGGGGGTTCGATTCCCTCCTGGCCTGCCAACTGCGGACTTCGAGTGAGTTGGATCGGTGGCGGCGTGCTTGGGTGCGCTGGACGTGCGGCGGAACGGAACGAAGCGGGCGGTTAGTGGCTAAAGCGGCGACAAAGACGACGGAAAACGAGGTCAACCCTGCGCTTGACTGGATCAAGTGGGGGGTCGTGGCCGTGCTGGTTGTCGGCGGAGTGGTCGGCAACTGGTATTTCCAGGAGCAGTCCGTGCTGGCGCGCGCCATTGCCTTGGTGGCGCTGGCGGCCGTGGCCGGCTTCGTCGGCTTGCAGACCGATCGGGGCCGGGCGCTCCTCGAAGTGGCGCGGGAGGCTCGGCAGGAAATCCGTCGGGTGGTTTGGCCGACCCGGCAGGAAACCACGCAGACCACGTTCGTGGTGCTGGCGCTCATCGTGCTCTTCGCCCTCATCCTCTGGGGGCTTGATTCGCTGCTTAGCTGGCTGGTGCAGGGAGTGATCGGTTAGTCATGTCGCATCGCTGGTATGTCGTTCACGCCTATTCCGGCTTCGAGAAGGCGGTCATGCGCTCGTTGCAAGAGCGCATCAACCTCTCGAATCTCAAGGAGCACTTTGGCCAGGTGCTGGTTCCCACCGAGGAAGTGGTGGAGATGCGCGCCGGCCAGAAGCGCCGTAGCGAGCGCAAGTTCTTTCCCGGCTATGTGCTGGTGCAGATGGAACTCAACGACGACACCTGGCACCTCGTGAAGGAAACGCCGAGGGTGATGGGCTTCATCGGTGGCAAGGCGGATGCGCCGGCGCCGCTCAGCGAGAGCGAGGCGCGAACGATCCTCGATCGCGTGGAGGCCAGCAGCGAGAAGGCCACACCCAAGACAGTGTTCGAGCCCGGCGAGCTGGTTCGGGTGGTGGACGGACCGTTCAACGATTTCAACGGCGTGGTCGAAGAGGCCAACTACGAGAAGAGCCGGCTTGTGGTGGGGGTGACGATCTTCGGTCGCTCGACCCGAGTAGAGCTCGATTTCTCGCAGGTCGAGAAGGGCTAAGGGCGCAAGGCTGCCCGCCTGTCAGCGCCGAAGGGCGCTTGCGGCGGGGCCAAGGGAGACAAGCGAAGCAAGATGGCAAAGAAAGTCCAGGCATACGTCAAGCTGCAGGTACCTGCGGGGCAAGCCAATCCGAGCCCGCCCGTGGGCCCGGCGCTGGGGCAGCACGGCGTCAACATCATGGAGTTCTGCAAGGCGTTCAACGCCCAGACCCAGCGCGAGGAGCCGGGGCTGCCGGTGCCTGTGGTCATCACGGTGTACACGGACCGCACTTTCACCTTCATTACCAAGACGCCGCCGGCGTCGGTGCTGCTGCGCAAGGCGGCCGGCATCGACAAGGGCAGCCCCACGCCCAACACCCACAAAGTGGGCACGGTGACGCGGGAGCAGCTTGAGGAGATCGCGCGGGTGAAGATGCCCGACCTAACGGCCGCCGACATGGATGCGGCGGTGCGGACGATTGCAGGCAGTGCCGTGAGCGCGGGCCTTGAAGTGGAAGGAGTGTAGGAAACGTGGCTCAGCAGTCCAAGCGAATGCGTGCCATCGCGGAGAAGATCGACGCGGGGCGGATCTATGGCATCGAGGAGGCAGTGACGCTTCTGAACGAGGTTTCGGGGCTGTCGCGGCTTGCCGAGTCGTTTGATGTGGCGGTGAACCTGGGGGTGGACCCGCGCAAGTCAGACCAAGTGGTGCGGGGGGCGACGACGCTGCCGCACGGGTCCGGCAAGGAAGTGCGCGTGGCGGTGTTCGCCCAAGGCGACAAGGCAGAGGAAGCCGAAGGCGCCGGCGCCGACTTGGTTGGCCTCGACGACCTGGCCGAACGGGTCAAGGGCGGCGAGATCGAGTTCGACGTGGCCATTGCCGCGCCGGACGCGATGCGGGTTGTGGGGCAGCTCGGACGGATTCTGGGGCCGCGCGGCCTCATGCCGAATCCTCGCACGGGCACGGTGACGGCGGACGTCGCCGCGGCGGTGAAGAACGCCAAGGCCGGGCAGGTGCAGTTTCGCGCCGACCGGGGCGGAATCGTCCACGGCAGCGTCGGCAAGGTTGGCTTCGAGCCCGTGCAGGTGCGGGAGAACGTGGAGGCGTTGATTGCGGACTTGAAGAAGGCGAAACCGCCGGCGGCCAAGGGACAGTTTGTGCGCAAGATCACGCTTTCGACGACGATGGGGCCGGGCGTGCGGATCGACGAGGCTTCGCTGGAGGTTTGACGGTCTCAGATGGCATGCGCTGGTGTTGAGGTGATGGAGATTTTTCAATGGCGTTAGGGCTCGCCGAGAAGCAGGCGATTGTTGAAGAGGTGCATGGTGCCGCGAGTGGTGCGCTGGCGGCTGCGCTGGCCGACTACCGTGGCCTCACCGTGGAGGAGATGACCGACCTTCGCCGCGACGCGCGCGAATCGGGCGTGTACCTCAAGGTGGTGCGCAACACGCTGCTCAAGCGCGCCGTGGTGGGCACGCAGTTCGAGTGCCTGAGCGAGGAAGCGGCCGGGCCCTCGATGCTGGCGTTTGCCAACGACGATCCGGGGGCGGCGGCGCGACTGTTCCAGCGCACGGCCGAGAAGCTCGACGAGTTCGAGGTGAAGGTGCTCGCGATTGGCGGGCAGTTGGTGCCGCCGGAGGACATCGAGCGGGTTGCGACGTTGCCGACGCGGGAAGAGGCGCTGGCGATGCTGATGAGTGTGATGCAGGCGCCGGCGGCGAAGCTGGTGCGGACGTTGAACGGGATTCCGTCGAAGCTGGTGCGAACCATGGCGGCGGTGGGAGTGCAGCGACGGGAGGAGGCTGGCGAGGTGACCGCGCGCCCTTGAGGGGCGCGTTCGTGCGCCCTGACGGGCGCGTTGGCAGTTGCTTCGCAACTGCGAATTGACGAAGGCAGTGCCCGAGTGGCTGCCAAATGCGACCGGTGACGGGCGCGGGCTTTGAAGGAGATGAACCCAAATGGCGTTGTCCAAGGATGACATCGTGAACGCAGTTGCCGACATGACCGTGATGGAGGTCGTGGAACTCGTTCAGGCGATGGAGGAGAAATTCGGCGTGAGCGCCGCGGCGGCGGTTGCCGCGGCTCCGGCGGCGGCCCCGGCAGAGGCCGGCGAGGCTGCTGAAGAGCAGACCGAGTTCACCGTTTCGCTGAACGATGTGGGTGACAAGAAGGTCAATGTCATCAAGGCGGTGCGCGCGATCACCGGTCTTGGCCTGAAGGAGGCCAAGGCGATGGTGGACGGTGCTCCGTCAACGGTGAAGGAAGGCGTGACCAAGGAGGAATCGGAGGAAATCAAGAAGCAGTTGGAAGAAGCCGGCGCTGGCGTCGAGATCAAGTAGATCTTGACGCCCTTTATGCGCCACGCGCGGAGAGTACGCGCAGCAAGTCGCTTGCCACAGCGCCGCCCGACCGGGGGCGGAACACGCGGCCGACGGCGATGCATGGGGTCATGCGTTGCCGCTGGCCCGTTTGTGTCTTTGCCGAGTGAAGAGGGAGTCCCTCCTTGGAGGGAGGGCGTCTCGCCCTCCTGCGCGCCGTCAGGCGCGTCTGGGCGTGCAGGCGAGGCTGGATTGGCGGTTGCCTCGGTGGGCGGTGGCACTTTGCCGGCACTTTACGGGAACGCAGTGTGTGGGGCTTGGCCGGCGCCGCTGCGTGCGCGCCTGACGTCGCGCTTTGGAGGGCGGGACGCCCTCCGTCCCTCGTCGGCCCTCGCTTGGCAGGGGTTCTTGTGCTTGGTGCGTGCCGGCGCGGGCACCTCCTAGCAAACGGGAATCGAATCAGAATGGTTGGAGAGTCGCATGGGCTATAGCTTCACGGAGAAGAAACGCATCCGCAAGGACTTCGGCAAGTTGTCCGAGGTCATGGAGATCCCCTACCTGCTGTCGATTCAGGTGGATTCCTACGACAGGTTCCTGCAGCGCGGGCGCAAGCGGCTCAAGGATGTGGGGTTGCACGCGGCGTTTCGCAGCGTGTTCCCGATCGCCAGCTATTCGGGCAATGCCGTGCTCGAGTACGTCGATTACCGGCTCGGCGATCCGCCGTTTGACGTGCGCGAATGCACGCTCAGGGGCTTCACCTATGCCGCGCCGCTCCGGGTGCGCGTGCGGCTGATCATCTACGACAAGGAATCGTCCAACAAGGCGGTCAAGGAGGTGAAGGAGCAGGAGGTCTATATGGGCGAAATCCCGCTCATGACCGAGAACGGCACCTTCATCGTCAACGGCACGGAGCGGGTGGTGGTGTCGCAACTCCATCGCTCGCCTGGCGTCGTGTTCGACCACGACAAGGGCAAGACGCACTCCTCCGGCAAGCTGCTTTACAACGCGCGCGTGATTCCCTATCGCGGATCCTGGCTCGACTTCGAGTTCGACCCGAAGGATCACGTCTTCGTCCGCATCGACCGGCGCCGCAAGCTGCCGGCGACGATCATGCTGCGGGCGCTCGAATACACCTCGGAAGACATCCTCGACATGTTCTTCGAGAAGAACATCTTCCATGTGAAGAAGCGCGGCTTCTCGGTAGATCTCGTGGCCGAGCGGATGCGCGGCGACGTGGCCACCTTCGACATCACGGGCGCCGAAGGCGACGTGGTCGTGGAGCGCGGGCGGCGCATCACGGCGCGCCATGTGCGGCAGCTTGAGAACTCGGGGCTGAGACGCCTCGACGTGCCGCGCGAGTACCTGCTCGAACGCATCCTCGCCCGCGACATCGTCGATCCGGAAACCGGCGAAGTGCTGGCGATGTGCAACAGCGCCATCACCGAGGAAGTGCTCGACAAGCTGGTGGACTCCGGCATCACCACCATCGAGACCATCTACACCAACGAGCTCGACTGCGGCTCCTACATCTCCGACACGCTGGCCATCGATCCCACCCGCACCAAGCTCGAAGCGCTGGTGGAGATCTACCGCATGATGCGGCCCGGCGAGCCGCCCACCAAGGAGGCGGCGGAGAACCTGTTCGGCAACCTCTTCTTCGCGCCGGAACGCTACGACCTTTCCGCGGTGGGACGCATGAAGTTCAACCGACGGCTGGGCCGCGACAGCATCACCGGCGAGGGTATCCTGACCCCAGACGACATCGTCGACGTGCTGGCGGCGCTGATCGAGATCCGCAACGGCAAGGGCTCGGTGGACGACATCGACCACTTGGGCAACCGGCGCGTGAAGTCGGTCGGCGAGATGGCGGAGAACCAGTTCCGCGTCGGCCTCATCCGGGTCGAGCGCGCGGTGAAGGAACGGCTGTCGATGGCGGAGGCAGACCAGTTGCAGCCGCAGGACATGATCAACGCCAAGCCGGTGGCGGCGGCGGTGAAGGAGTTCTTCGGCTCCAGCCAGCTTTCCACCTTCATGGATCAGAACAACCCGCTCTCCGAAGTGACCAACAAGCGGCGGGTCTCTGCGCTCGGCCCAGGCGGCATGACGCGGGAACGGGCTGGCTTCGAGGTGCGGGACGTGCATCCGACGCACTACGGCCGGGTGTGCCCCATCGAGACGCCGGAAGGGCCAAACATCGGCCTCATCAATACGCTCGCGACCTATGCGCGCACCAACGAATACGGCTTTCTGGAGACACCGTATCGCAAGGTGGTGGACGGTCGCGCCACGAACGAAATCGAGTATCTGTCGGCCATCGACGAGGCGGAATACGTCATTGCCCAGGCCGATTCGGCACTCGACGAGAAGGGCAACCTCACCGACGAACTCGTGGAGGTGCGCCACCAGAACGAGTTCACGCGCTCGGCGCCGGTGAACGTCAACTTCATGGACGTCTCGCCCAAGCAGGTGGTGTCCGTGGCGGCGGCGCTGATCCCGTTCCTCGAGCACGACGACACCAGCCGGGCACTCATGGGTTCCAACATGCAGCGCCAGGCGGTGCCGACGATCCGCACGGAGAAGCCCTTGGTGGGCACCGGCATCGAGCGCCACGTGGCGCGGGATTCCGGCGTCTGCGTGATCGCCGGTCGCGGCGGCGTGGTGGATTCCGTGGACGCGGCGCGGGTGGTGATTCGGGTGGACGATGCCGAGACGACGGCTGGCGAGGCCGGCGTGGACATCTACAACCTCACCAAGTTCAAGCGCTCGAACCAGAACACCTGCATCAACCAGCGGCCGCTGGTCAAGCGCGGCGACGTGATCGCCTCTGGCGACATCCTCGCCGACGGCCCTTCCATCGACAACGGCGAACTGGCGCTCGGCCAGAACATGCGCATCGCCTTCATGCCCTGGAACGGCTACAACTTCGAGGACTCGATCCTCGTTTCCGAGCGGGTGGTGCAGGAGGATCGCTTTACCAGCATCCACATTCAGGAACTCACCTGCATCGCCAGGGACACGCGGCTCGGGCCGGAGGAGATCACCCCGGACATCCCCAACGTCGGCGAGGGGGCGCTCTCCAAGCTCGACGAGTCCGGCATCGTCTATGTCGGCGCCGAGGTGGTGGCCGGCGACATTCTGGTCGGCAAGGTGACGCCCAAGGGCGAGACCCAACTGACGCCGGAAGAAAAGCTCCTGCGCGCCATCTTCGGCGAGAAGGCGTCGGACGTGAAGGACACGTCGCAGCGGGTTCCCACCGGCGTCAAGGGCACGGTGATCGACGTGCGGGTGTTCACCCGCGACGGCATCGAGAAGGACCAGCGGGCGCTGGCCATCGAACGCCAGGAGCTCGACGAGGTGCGCAAGGACCTCGACGATGAATACCGCATTGTCGAGGGCGCCACCTTCGGCCGCCTGCGGCAGGCGCTCGTGGGCAAGGAGGTCGCAAGCGCGCCGGGGCTCGACAAGGGCGACGCGGTGAGCGAGGAGTGGCTCGACGGGCTGCCCGGCGACGACTGGTTCCGCATCCGCATGGCAGACGACGCCTTGAACAACCAGCTCGAGAAGGCGGAGAAGCAGCTCAAAGATCGCCGCGCCGCGCTCGATGCCGTGTTCGAGGACAAGAAATCCAAGCTCGAAGGCGGCGACGATCTCGCGCCGGGCGTGCTCAAGTACGTCAAGGTCTATCTCGCCATCAAGCGCCGCATCCAGCCGGGCGACAAGATGGCCGGGCGGCACGGCAACAAGGGCGTCATCTCGGTGATCATGCCGGTGGAGGACATGCCCTTCGACGACAACGGCGAGCCGGTCGACATCGTGCTCAATCCGCTTGGCGTGCCCTCGCGGATGAACGTCGGGCAGGTGCTCGAGACGCACCTTGGATGGGCCGCCAAGGGCATCGGCGAGCGCATCGACACTATGCTCCGAGAAGAGCGCAAGGCCGCGGAAATGCGGGAGTACCTTGCCGGCATCTACAACGGCCTCGACGGCCGCAAGGAGGCCCTCGACGAGTTCGCCGACGACGAGGTGCTGGAGCTGGCCGACAACCTGCGCGATGGCTTGCCCATCGCGACGCCGGTGTTCGACGGCGCGCGCGAGGACGACATCAAGGAGGTGCTACGGCTGGCGGGGTTGCCCACCAACGGCCAGGCAACGCTCTACGACGGTCGCACCGGCCGAGCGTTCGATCGACCGGTGACCGTCGGCTACATGTACATGTTGAAGCTGAACCATCTGGTGGACGACAAGATGCACGCCCGGTCGACCGGTTCCTACAGCCTGGTCACGCAGCAGCCGCTCGGCGGCAAGGCGCAGTTCGGCGGCCAGCGCTTCGGCGAGATGGAGGTGTGGGCGCTCGAAGCCTACGGCTCGGCCTACACGCTGCAGGAGATGCTCACGGTGAAGTCCGACGATGTCACCGGGCGCACGAAGATGTACAAGAACATCGTCGATGGCGACTTCCGCATGGAGCCGGGAATGCCGGAGTCGTTCAACGTCTTGGTGAAGGAGATCAGGTCTCTCGGCATCGACATCGAGCTCGAAAGCGAATAGGCGAAGGAGAAACGGAAAATGAGAGACCTGCTGAATCTGCTTCGGACGCAAAACGTCGCCCCGGAGTTCGACAACCTTCGCATTGGCCTCGCTTCGCCGGAGATGGTGCGGTCTTGGTCGTTCGGCGAGGTGAAAAAGCCCGAAACCATCAACTACCGCACCTTCAAGCCGGAGCGCGATGGGCTGTTCTGCGCCCGCATCTTCGGGCCGGTGAAGGACTACGAGTGCCTGTGCGGCAAGTACAAGCGGCTCAAGCACCGAGGCGTGATCTGCGAGAAGTGCGGCGTGGAGGTGACGCTGACGCGCGTGCGGCGGGAGCGGATGGGGCACATCGAGCTTGCGAGCCCCGTGGCGCACATCTGGTTCCTGAAGTCGCTGCCTTCCCGCATTGGCCTGTTGCTCGACATGACCCTGCGCGACATCGAGCGGGTGCTCTACTTCGAGTCCTACGTGGTGACGGATCCCGGCCTCACGGACCTCGAACTCGGCCAGCTTCTGACGGACGAGGAGTACTACCTCGCGCTCGAAGAGCATGGCGACGAGTTCACCGCCAAGATGGGCGCGGAAGCGGTGATGGATCTGCTGCGGGGGATTGACCTCGAGAGCGAAATCGCCCGCATTCGCAGCGAAATCCCGGAAACGAACTCCGAGACCAAGATCAAGAAGCTCTCCAAGCGGCTCAAGCTCATGGAGGCGTTCGAGAACTCCGGCAACAAGCCCGAGTGGATGATCCTGACGGTGCTGCCGGTGCTGCCGCCGGACTTGCGCCCCCTGGTGCCGCTCGACGGCGGGCGGTTTGCGACCTCCGACCTCAACGATCTCTACCGCCGGGTGATCAACCGCAACAATCGGCTGAAGCGCCTGTTGGACCTCTCGGCGCCGGACATCATCGTCCGCAACGAGAAGCGGATGCTGCAGGAGTCGGTGGACGCGCTGCTCGACAACGGCCGGCGCGGACGTGCCATCACCGGCGCCAACCGCAGGCCGCTGAAATCACTGGCGGACATGATCAAGGGCAAGCAGGGGCGGTTCCGCCAAAACCTCCTGGGCAAGCGGGTGGACTACTCCGGGCGCTCAGTGATCGTGGTGGGGCCGACGCTGCGCCTGCATCAGTGCGGGCTGCCGAAGAAGATGGCGCTTGAGCTGTTCAAGCCGTTCATCTTCAGCAAGCTCGAAGGGCGCGGGCTCGCCACCACCATCAAGGCGGCGAAGAAGATGGTGGAGCGGGAGACGGCCGAGGTTTGGGACATCCTCGCAGAGGTGATCCGCGAGCATCCCGTGCTCTTGAACCGCGCCCCGACGCTGCATCGGCTCGGCATCCAGGCGTTCGAGCCGGTGTTGATCGAGGGCAAGGCCATTCAGCTTCACCCGCTGGTTTGCGCCGCCTACAACGCCGACTTCGACGGCGACCAGATGGCCGTGCACGTGCCGCTGACGCTGGAGGCGCAGCTTGAGTCGCGGGCGCTGATGATGTCCACCAACAACATCCTCTCGCCAGCCAGCGGCGAGCCCATCATCGTGCCGTCGCAGGACATCGTGCTCGGGCTCTACTACATGACCCGCGAGAAGGTGAACGCGCGGGGCGAAGGCATGGTGTTCGCGGACCCGGACGAGGTCTCGCGCGCTTTCCACAGCGGTCAGGTGGAACTGCATGCCCGCATCAAGGTGCGTATGGCGGAAGGGCATGACCCCGTCGCCACGACGGTGGGGCGGGCGCTGCTCTACGAGGTGGTGCCGAAGGAACTGCCGTTCGACCTCGTCAACCAGCCCATGGGTCGGCGCGCAATCTCGTCGCTCATCAATGCGTGCTACCGCAACGTGGGGCTGAAGGAAACGGTAGTGTTCGCGGACCAGCTCATGTATGCGGGGTTTGCGTACTCCACCTCGTCCGGGGCCTCCATCGGCGTCGAGGACTTCGTGATTCCGGCCGACAAGAGGCAGATCATCGACGAGGCGCAGGCGGAGGTGGGCGAGATCGAGACGCAGTATGCGTCTGGCCTCGTCACCCAGGGCGAGAAATACAACAAGGTGGTGGACATCTGGTCCCGCGCCACCGACATCGTGGCGCGCTCCATGATGGACGGCATTTCCCACGAGCAGGTGGAGAACCGCGAGGGGGAGATGGAGGACCAAGCGTCCTTCAACTCCGTCTATATGTACTCCGACTCCGGCGCCCGGGGCTCCCCGACGCAGATTCGCCAGCTTGCGGGACTCCGGGGCCTGATGGCGCGGCCGGACGGCAGCATCATCGAAACGCCCATCATCGCCAACTTCCGCGAGGGACTGTCGGTGAGCGAGTACTTCATCTCCACGCACGGCGCCCGCAAGGGGCTTGCGGACACGGCCTTGAAGACGGCCAGTTCCGGCTACCTCACCCGGCGCCTGGTGGACGTGGCACAGGATCTCGTGGTAACCGAAGTCGACTGCGGTACCGACGATGGCCTCGCCATCAGCGCGCTCATCGAGCGGGCGGAGGTTGTGGAGCCGCTGGCGGCTCGGGTGCTCGGTCGGGTGGTGGCGAGGGACGTCACCAATCCGAGCGGCGAGGTGGTCATCGAAGCCGGCACCATGCTCGACGAATCCTGGGTGGAGCGGCTCGAAACGCTGGGCGTCGATGAAGTGATGGTGCGTTCGCCCATCACTTGCAAGACCCGCTACGGCGTCTGCAGCACCTGCTACGGGCGCGACCTCGCCCGAGGCCACGAGGTGAACGTCGGCGAGGCGGTGGGGGTCATCGCCGCGCAGTCCATCGGCGAGCCGGGCACGCAGCTCACCATGCGCACCTTCCACATCGGCGGTGCGGCCTCTCGCGCCACTGCGGTGGACAGCATTCAGGTGGCCCACGAAGGCTCCGTGCGGATGCACAACCTCAAGACCATCGACCGCGAATCCGGCGAGATCGTGGCGGTTTCCCGCTCCGGCGAGATTGCCATCGCCGACACCCACGGGCGCGAGCGGGAACGCTACAAGGTGCCCTACGGCGCGGTGATTTCCGTCGGCGAGGGCGGCCCTGTGGAAGCGGGGCAGGTGATTGCCCGCTGGGACCCGCACACCCACCCCATCATCACGGAAACTGCCGGTCAGGTGGCGTTCGTGGACATGGAAGAGGGGCTCTCCGTGAACCGCCAGACGGACGACATCACGGGGCTGCCGAGCATCACCGTGATCGACTCCAACGAGCGCGTCAGCGCCGGCCGCGAACTGCACCCGGAAGTGAAGCTCGTCGGCGACGACGGCGAGGTGGTGAACATCGCCGGCTCCGACATCCCGGCGCGCTACATGCTGCCGGACAAGGCCATGCTGAACCTCGAGGACGGCGACCATCTCGGCGTCGGCGACGTAATCGCCAAGATTCCGCAGGCAAGCTCCACCACGCGTGACATCACCGGCGGTCTGCCGCGGGTGGCGGACCTCTTCGAGGCGCGCAAGCCCAAGGAACCGGCGATCCTCGCCGAGACCACGGGCACGGTGAGCTTCGGCAAGGAAACCAAGGGCAAGCGGCGCCTCGTCGTCACCGAGCCGGAAGGCGAGGCGGTGGAGACGCTGATTCCCAAGTGGCGGCAGATTTCGGTGTTCGAGGGCGAGCACGTCGAACGCGGCGAGGTGGTGTCGGAAGGCCCCGAAAGCCCGCACGACATCCTGCGCCTCAAGGGCGTGACGGAACTCGCCAAGTTCATCGTCAACGAGATCCAGGAGGTCTACCGCCTGCAAGGCGTCACTATCAACGACAAGCACATCGAGGTGATCGGCCGCCAGATGCTGCGCAAGGCCGAGGTGGTGGACCCGGGCGACTCGTCCTACATCCGCGGCGAGCAGGTGGAATACGTCCAGGTGCTCGAAGACAACGAGCGTCTCGAAGAGGAGGGCAAGGAGCCCATCACCTTCGAGCGCCTGCTGCTAGGCATCACCAAGGCATCGCTGGCCACGGAATCCTTCATCTCCGCCGCCTCGTTCCAGGAGACCACCCGCGTCCTTACGGAAGCGGCGGTCACCGGCAAGCGAGACTTCCTGCGCGGCCTGAAGGAAAACGTGGTGGTAGGCCGCCTGATCCCGGCAGGAACCGGCCTCACCTACCACCGCGACCGCCGCCAGCGCAGGCTGGAGGAAACCCAAGCCCGTTCGGCAAGGGACATGGGCGCCACGGCAGACGAAGTCGAGCAGGCTCTGTCGGAGATGCTGAGCGGGACTGGCTCGTAGGTAATGGAACGGTTGGGCGGCTCCATCCGGAGTCGCCGAGCCGGACGCAATTTTTGGAGGGGTGTTAACGAACCACGAGTCGTTCCGCTCACCTGCTGGCCTACGGAGCGCTCCGGCACGCTACCTCCCGCAGGGCCCAAAACGCTTGACAAGCACCTGCATTTTCATCCATGGTTCGCCGCTGCGTCCAACGGTCGTTGACGCCTGCAACTTGCCGTCCATCTGCGATGCTGAACGGACATTAGCGACCTGACCGAGAAACCGACATGGCCAGATCCCTACCGACGGAAAACCCTTGTGGTGTTCGCGAACCGTCATCGAAAACCGAGTGCAACATCGAGTTTGTAGGCAAGGCGCGCAACGGATCTCCTCGCTGGTGGTGTACAAGCCACGGCGCGAGCGCCACCGGCCCTCGCGGCCTTAGACTGGGCGTTTGCGAGCGCGCGGCAACCCAACAATCCGACACCAGCGTCCTACGGCTCGACCCCGCCGACTATCCAGGAGGCGTGGGCATCTGGAGAGTCTCACCTCCCGTCTATGACACCACGAGCTGCCAGACGTACCCTGGGGTACACGTACATGCCCGTCTAAAGCCGGATGCGGCCAAAGCCATTGATGCCAGCTTTGACGCCATCGACCTTCAGCTACACGGCGGGCTTGTCGAGGCCAGCGTTCTCGTCACCGAGTCCATGGCTCGGGCGTACTATCTCGCGAGGTATCGCGGCAACGCGCTCAAGTCACTGTCTTGCACCCGCTGCGGTGCGCGGCACCTAGATGAAGGCTGGTTCGCCATCAAGCCCCATCGGCGCCACCTGTGCATGTCTTGCGGTCACCATTTCGTGGATCGAGACTACTCCGTGTCCAATCCGCTCGTCGGTATCGATGTCGGCAATGGGCAACCGGCCGCCATCCGTGCACCACGCACGTTGACCGTAGAGCAATGCGATTACCCTGGGGGCATCCAGCTGTGGGCGTCCAATCCCGCACTCCTGTGGACAGCACAGAAGCCTGAAGAGGAGGGCATCCATGTGCACTTGTATGACTCGCAAGGAGAGCTGCGCAAAGACGACACCTTCGATGCCGTCTCGATCGACGGTTTTGCCTTGAACGAGCGCATGGTCAAGCAGCTAATGGCGCAGCGAGCCGTCGAAGAGGTAGCTGACAAAGTTACCTCGCTGCGTTGTCCGGCGTGCCAGGGCTCCCATTTCGATACCGGTCTAGACGCGTTCACACCGCACACGCGGCACACTTGCGGGCACTGTGGTAATCTGTTCCGTTCGGGACGGAGCGCAGTGGTTTCGAACCCCATCGTCGAAATCCTGTGCAACTTAAGGGCCAACGTGAAACCCGCCGCGGCCGCGAGCTGAGGAAAGAGGAATGAAGGGGTACATTTACGTCGCCGGTCGCGGAGCGGACCCTGCGTTACGAAACGACCTGAATGACCCGATTTTTGGCGAGGTTCCGACTTTGGGAGCCTGCATGCCGAACATCCGCAGGGCCGTCGAGAAGGGCGACCATGTCTTCGTCGTGAGCGGCAAGACCGAAGGCGTTCAGCAGTACGTGGTCGGGGGGTTCGAAGTTGACGATAAGATCAGCGCTCTTGCCGCGTACGAGCGGTTCCCTCAGCACCGGATTCGGCGCGGAGCCGACGGGCACTTGCTCGGCAACATCATCGTAAACGAGGATGGCTCCCGCAGCCCCTTGGATGAACACGACGAAGACGACGACCAGGCCTTTGAGCGACGAATACAGAACTATGTTGTCGGCTCGCGCCCGGTAGCCATGGCCTCGACACAAGAGGTCCAGCGCTCCCGTGACGAAACCATGGGGAAGCTCGCCCAAGTCCTTCAACGCCCACCCTCCAACCGCATCATCGATCTGCTCGGTCGGTGGCGGCGACTTGACGAGACACAGGTGAGAGAGCTAACCGCTTGGCTCACCGGGATCAAAGCAACCACGGCTTAGGCAATGCGGCAGATGACTGCCGTCGCGAGGCTCTTGGACAACTGCGCACTGGCGCCGGACGAAGTCGCCCAGCGTAGCGGCCTTGACCCTGCCCGCGTTCACGAGATCCTCTCGGGCGCAAGGCTCACGATGCAAGAGTTGAGAGCTCTTTCCTCCGGCCTCAAAATCCCGTTGTACTCCTTTTCGCGCGGAGTCCTAGCCACCTCCCGCTCCGAAAAAATCAAGGCGCTATATCGCTCGGGGAGACAACACGACGACTTTAGCCCGCCTGTGGAGCGAATCGCCGAATACGTGACCTCTGCGTTGCGTATGCTCCCAGAGGCCAACCACTCCAAAGCGTGGTTCTGCGACTTCCACGCCAATGAAATGACCTATGCGGAAGCACACCGACTTGCCACCCAGTTCCGCAAGGCCTTCTATCCTGATCATCCTGACGCCCCGGTCTTGGATCTTCCTGCCTTGTTGACTCGACACGGCCTAGCCCATTTATCTCTACTTTCCAGGTCGAGGATTGAGGGCGCATCGGTCACCATGGCTGGTTACGCCTTCATTTTCCTGTCGCCTAGGTTCCCCGGCCGAATGTTGTTTACCCTAGCGCACGAACTGGGCCATGTCGTCGCTGAGCATGGAGAAGAAGGCACTGCGGTGTTCGAACGGTCTTCGCAGATCGGTGGCTTGGGTCGCAAACGCAAGAACGAGCTTTTCGTCGATGCTTTCGCTTCCGCGCTTCTGATGCCGGACCGAGGGGTAGGACGCTTCCTTCACACGATCAGGAGGACGCTCGACATTTCCAGTGCGTCGGTTGGCGACATCGAGTTGCTTCTCCTGGCCCGGTACTACGGGGTTAGCTTCGATGTCGCCGCCAGAAGATGCGAGGACCTCCAACTCCTGCCGAAGGGCGCAGCATGGGCCATGTCTCGACAGTTGAGAAAGGAGTTCGGGAGCGCCGAGAAGCGAGCGGAAAGCGCCGGTCTCCCCGCTAGACAAGAGGTCCGATTCCCAAGAATCTCGCCCCAGCTTTTGGACGCCGTCGTGCGATCAATCAACGAAGGGGAAGTCTCGGCGGGCTGGGCGGCGGACAGGTTCGGGTTCTCCATTGGTGACTTGCACGATTGGCACGCGAACCTAAGCAGTGCAATACGTGATTGACTCGAGCGCTGTAATCAACCTCAGCAACGTCGACGCACTTTTTCTGCTGCGCAGCTTGCCGGGACGCGAGTTCTGCGTCACCCAGACGGTTGTCGATGAGTGCTGGCCCACCTGCGGAGAGGAGTTGGCCATCGAGATTGCCACGGACGGCCTGTCGGTTGTCGACGACGCGCACATCGACACGGCCCGATTCCTCGATTTGCTAGATACCCACTCACTAGGGCGAGGAGAGACCGAGTCCATTGTTGCGTGCGAGAAGCTAGGACTTGCTCTTTGTTGTGACGACAAGCGGGCGCGCTCGCTGGCGCACAAGCTGCTTGGTCATGGCCGAGTTGCCGGAACTATCGCAGTCCTGCGATGGTCCGTGGCCGACATGATCGCGGCCCCCGAGGCGGCGTACGCAATGTACCGGGAAATGCGTGCAAAGGGCGGGTTCCTCCCAGACCTACGGCAATCAGAGTTCGTCATGCCCAAGATCCATTTAAGCCGTGTTCACGGAACGGACTAGCTGCATGGCCGTACCGTGGACGTCGCGGTGCAGTTTTCCAAGCCAGGAACTCAAGGATGCTCCGTTAGGGATTTGAGAGCTATTGTCCAAAGTGGTGTACGGAAGAGTTGAGTCGTGCGGCGTTTCTGCTGAGTTTGAGGTTGCAGCCTTCATTTCCGGCAGCAGCACACCGCATGTGGTCGAAGGTAATGTGGTTGAGCTGGCGCCCCAGCGACTGTTACCGATCCCCTCACGGACCTCTTCAGGCCGGCGCGAAGCGGCTGATCGAGGCGGCGGTGCTGAGATCGACGAGTACCTTTCGGCGTTCGAGGGCGAGCAGCTGGCGGGATGGCCGGCGGGCGGGTGGTGCGCAGCCGGCACCTTCCGGAGCGCTTGATCCTGACGGGCTGGGCGCGGTGGAGGTTCGGGTGCGGAAATCTCGCAGCCGGCAGGGGACGGCGAAGCCGTTACCATCTTCCCTCGATCCTCCGCACGTTCGCCGCAGCGCAAGCGTGGACGCGGCGATTCCGTGGCTGTACCTGCTCCGGTGGCGACGGGGCAGATGCGTCCTGCGGTGACGGCGTGTTAGGCTCGTGACTTTGGCCAGACCACGCAGCGTCGGAGGGGCAAATGCCGAATCCTGCCGCGATTGAGCACCTCCGCGTGACCGAGCTTCACTTCGATCGGCGCAACCCCCGCCTAGCAGAGTACGATGTTGGGCCAGACGCGGACGATGACGAGATCATCCCGATCCTCTGGGAAGCGATGGACGTTTTAGAGCTTGTTCAGTCCATCGCTGCGAGCGGCTATTTCGCGCACGAGCCACTGATTGTCGCGTGTGAACAAGACGAATATGTCGTGATCGAAGGTAACCGGCGTCTTGCAGCGGTGAAGGTGTTGCTCAACAGAACCCTCGCAAACGATCGAGGCTGGCCGGTTCCAAGGTTGTCCGCCCAAGAGAAAGCAGAACTTCAGGATCTACCTGCGATCATCAGCAATCGGGAGGAGTCTTGGCGCTATCTGGGCTTCAAGCACGTCAACGGGCCGGCGAAGTGGAGCAGCTTCGCGAAAGCGGAGTACATCGCCGAAGTGCATGTTTCCTTTGGCGTTCCACTTTCGGAGGTTGCGAGGCAGATTGGAGATCGTCACAGGACAGTTCAACGACTGTATCGTGGCTTGATGGTGCTCAGGCAAGCCAAGGCGGCCGGTGTTTACGACCCCGACAATCGGTTTCGATCTCGGCTGGCATTTTCGCACCTATACACAGGGATCGGCTACGTTGGCATCAGCAAGTTCTTGGCTCTGCGAGACGACGAGGGTGAGTCACCTACTCCAGTGCCAGACCATGCGCTGGATCACCTCGGTGAGTTGTGCCGGTGGCTTTACGGCGACAAGCAACAGGACCAGCGCCCGGTCGTTGAGCGCCAGAATCCACACCTTCGCCAGCTTGATGCCGTATTGGCCAACCGGGAAGCTGTGGCGGCACTGCGCGCGAACAACGATCTCGGCAATGCTTACGAGATCAGTCGCGACCCCGGCACAGTCTTCGAGGAGGCCCTTTTGGCCGGCAAACGCGAGTTGCAGCGAGCACGGACGTACCTGACGAGCTATGACGGGTCGAAGGCCCTGCTCGACATCGCGGAATCGGTCGTCGAGTTGGTCGACGATGTCTTCGCGGAGATGGAACGCAAACGGAGAACCGCGAACCGACGATCTGCCCGCGGGGAGCGGCGCTGATTGTTCAAACTACCTTCCTTGCCTACGGCGACGGCGGGCGTCCACGAGCTTGCCGACTTCGTCGAGTTGCTGACTTGGACTAGAGGTGCGGCCTCCATACGCGATGTCTCCGCTTATCTTGGCCGCGTCGATGACAATGACCCGAGCGAGGGCGTGGAGGATAGTCAAGACCACATCCTGGAGACACTAGACGAAGTGATGCATGAAATTGAGGCTCGATCTCATGCATGCCGTGCCGGCTACCCCTTCCGGCAGGATTCGACCGGAATGGTACTTCGTAGCGACCCAGCCAAGTTGAACGCCCTGCGGGGCCGAGTCTATTGCTATCTACTCTTGAGCACGAGAACGAACATGGACAAGGATCGCGTGCTTGAGGATATTGATGGAACGCATCTGCTAGAGCAATTGGCCAAAGCCATATTGCACAACTACCTCGGTGAGGACTCCCGTTCCCTTGTATTCGGTACTTCCGACCGCTCAAGTTTCGCCGACAAGGTGGACCGCCTTTGCGGTGAGTTGGGTGAAGGGGGCGGGTACATCAGTCTCACCGGACAGACGCGACGATCAGGAGACGGCAAGCTGGATGTCGTAGCTTGGAAGGCTTTTGCGGACGGGCTGCCAGGCAAGTTGATCCTATTCGCACAATGCAAAACAGGAACAAGCTGGCGCCCCGAGCTAAATCAGTTGCAGCCAAGGGCTTTCTGCGACAAGTGGATTCGACGGCCGTTCGGCGTCGACCCGATACGTGCGTTTGTAGTTGCGGAAGCAGAGGATCGGGTTGTCTTTCCAGAGGCCGTGCAGGATGGGGGCCTCCTGTTTGATCGCTGCCGCATCGTGGACTTCTGCCCAGACCTTGAATACGAGTTCATGCAGAGGCTCAAGTGCTGGACCGACGCTGCCTTCGCCTTGGCCAAGAACGTGATCGAGAGGCCACCACCCTAATGAAAGTCGTTGGCGGAGTAGGCTATCGCGAACCCGCCAACCCGCGCATGCGACCGCACGGCACCCTCAAGTTTCGGCTTGGCGAGGAAGCGGCGGACGTGGGGAGACGCCGGACGAAGTCCTTGAGCGCAGAAAGGCATCGGTTGTTTTTTATGGTCGCCTTGGGCCTTGCACCAGGAGCTTTTGGCTGTGGGATTCGGCGTGTTTGGGCATATCGAACCACCTTGCCGCGAGGAGAAAACCGAACGAAGGCGGCGCACTCGACTGATGTCTATTCGACACACGTGCGTGCGCGTGAACCCGCAGAACACACGTCGGATGTTCGCCCTACTGGGAGAACACGGTAGCAAGTGGGCCAGCCCTCTCGTGATGGGCGTTACATCGGCCTCAATCGTAGATGCAGTCCAGTTTCGAACTCTTCGCGAGGAACGGTCACGGCTGCCAGCAGCCGTTGCTCCGACTCCTCAAGCGTCAGCACTTCCCAATGGCCGCGGACGAGTGTCAGATTACCTTCCGCGTTCTCCTGCAACTCAGGAACGAGCCAGATGATGTCGCCGTCGTTGAGGTCCTGCGTTGGCGTCTCGCTAGGGCCGCCGATTGCATCGAAGAAAGGCGCATCGACGGCCACAGCCATCTTGGAACCCCAGCGGCGAAGGGTGGGGACCTTGATCTGCAGCTGGGGCATGAGGCGCTTTGCGCCGGATGATCTCCAGTCGGGTCTGCGTACGGCGTCCGGGAACGGAGGCATATCATCGGCGTTTTCGCGCAGGCGAGTGAACTCGGATCGCATGCCTTGGCCCGAGAAATAGACGGCTTGGATCTCAAGGCCGCACCACTTGAGTTGGCCGTTGCCATCGTGAGCCACGACCATGTCAACCTTGCCCGCCCACTTGCCGGTAGCCGTGCTACGCATGAACGGCGCTTCGCGTGCCACCTTCGGCTCTACACCGTAATCGAGGATTTCCGCAAGCCACTTTATGAGGACGTCGGCCTGCTCGAAGCGAGAAGGGCACACGATCGCTCTTCGGTCGGTCAGCTCCACACTTTCCTCGTGAGCCCTATAGGCGCGCAGCGAGCACACGCCCCCCGCCTTCGGACACCGAGGATGGCCGTTACGAAACGGACATGGCCGGCCGCTCTCGTTCGCCCCGAGGGCATCTGCGGCCAATCCCTTGCGGAAGTCAGCCGTGACGGACTCAATCGGGTGGCCGAACCACTCTCCGATGCCAAAGCGCTCCGTGGTCACCGCGGGATCAGGCACCGAACAAAGGGCGGGGAGTGACCAGCAGTTCCGGCAGGCGGTTGTGGTGCGTGTTCTTCATCATGACCTTTACGGCGCAGAATCTGTGCTTCCGCACCAAGCAAAGAATCTCGGGTGCGCAGTCGTAGGTCATCATGAAGTCCAAGCCTTGGTCTGCCAGCAACTCGAACAACCGACCGTGGTCGATCTCGTTGTGGGCATACAGGCGTTTACCCGCCCGCTTGCCACCGGCGGTGTAGGGAGGATCGACGAACACGACGGTTTTCTCGGGTGCGGGCGGGACGGCTTCGAGAAACTGAACGCCGTCTGTCTCGCAGAAGGTAATCCTGTCCGCGTGGCGTTCGATTTCCGCGAGCCGTGCCTCGATGGTCTCGGGGTACCAGCGAGACAAGATGCCCTTGCCGTTTTCGCCTTTGCGTTGCAGCGATGCCCCGGGTGCGAGGATGCCGCCGCGGCGCGTCCGGTTTAGTACCAAGGTGCGAAAGCCATGTTCGACGACCCCGGCGACGTCGATCTTGGCCAAGTTTCCTATGCTCTCGACGGTCGGATGGAAGACCATCACACGTTCCCGCAGCGCACGACTGTGATGGAGCGCTGAATGCCAAAAGGCGGCGACATCGTGGTCGCGTTCGCACATCAGGCAGCGGCGCGTCAATCCCTCCATGACGGCAGTGAGCGATACGATGCCGCCTCCCGCAAATGGTTCGAGCAGGAGGTCTGGACGGACGCGGCGAAAGCGGAGCCAATGGCGAATGTGGGGGATCAGCCACGTCTTCCCGCCTGGGTACCGGAGCGGACTCCGCTGCGGAACTGTGGCGACATTGACAGCGGGAATCGGCGATAAGGGAAAGTCATCAATTGTCGATGATTCAATGGCTTGTGGGGCCGCAATCTCCGTTGCTAGGGCCATTAGTCCTTGCCTTTGCCGCGTGCTGTTCAAAACGACAGCATAAGGAATCTCAGCTCACGTTGGAAGCCCTTTCCGCGAAATGTGCCTCGGATCACTAGGGCAAGCGGCGCCTCGTCATCACCGAGCCGGAAGGCGAGGCGGTGGAGACGCTGATTCCCAAGTGGCGGTAGATTGCAGTGCGCGATCGCCGTTCCCGTCCGCAAGCTGAAGCGCTTGCTGTCGCGGCAACCGTGGGCTGTGGGTGCGTGTCTTTGACCGGTACGTGTCGTCGTTGCCGGATCGCGAGCAATTCAGTCGGTTGCCCCAGCGTACTTTATCGAGCCAGCGCTGCGCTGCCTGTTCGTCGGGCAGTAACTCGGACCGATTAGCGGCCGCGGACGGGTTTGACAGGCGCGGGGGCTGTGGAAGAATCATCGGGCGCGATAGTTCAACTAGCGCCCGATGTGCGCGCGTCCTGCAATAGCAGGGCGCGCGTAGCGTACAGGTCAACCATTGAAGAGAAGCAAACGTGCACGACTCCTCAGTTAGGGAACGCGACGAACCTCGTCGGCGTGTGCGCCACTTGCGGAACCCGCGCTCGCACTGGAACCCCCGGTCTCGGATCAATGTCTGGAGCCGTCACCCCTCTGACACGCCGGCGCGCGCGGATATGCGCGCGCGTAGGAACGGCCAGCCCACCCGAGCACATGCGATTGCCGACGTGTGGCCCCCTCGCCGGGAGCGCTCCTTCTGGGAGGAGATGCGCTCATGAGGGCGCTGCACATCATGGCCGGACGACTGGTAAACGACGAGCTGATCAGCCCTCCGACGTTGGGAAGTGACAGGCAGGCAGTCGAGAACTTGGCTGGTGGCCGGGAGACGGTGAGCACGCTAGCTGGCAATGCATTCGCTTGCGCCCTTGCTGAGTACAGCATCTGTGACGAAGAAGTACGGCTTGTCATCAAGGTTACGGCGATGGACCTCAGGGGGACGTTTGAAGGAATTCTCGGGCGAGTGCTGGACATTGTGTCAGCAGAGGAAGGTTTCGCGATTCACGAGCACCGGAACCTGTACGACCGTGATCAGAATCGGATGTGGGACGTCACCATCTCTATTTTGCGGCCAACCAAGATCAGTGCGACGAACCTAGAACTGGCGGACGAGGGCTTCGTCTCGTCCATTCTCAAGACCATCGTGATTAGGAGTCGGTAAGCCAGATAACCTGAAGCTCTCCCGCAACAAGGAGTTCCCACCGTGACCAAGGACAAGGACACGCCGCACGCGCCAGACGCTGGCGGGGTAATTGCGCCACGACGATTCAGGGGATCGAAGTCGACCCGATGGAGATAGTCCGGTCCCTTGTTCGAGCCGAATGCCCGGCGGGCGAGTTTGATGCGGAAGGTCAGGAAGCGGATGCAAGGCCAAGGCACGTCAGAGGAGAAGCGCCAAAGATGACTCACCTCGAAGCCCGCCAAGTAGCGGACGCTCTGGGCAATCGGATTCAGACGGCGGCAACGGAGATCCCGGAGCGCCAAACGCAAAACAGCAAGAAGCGGACGAAATCGCCAGGGCACTCAAGCGACACACCGTGTTACGCCTGGCTGACAACGACGATGAGCTGCCTCCGGCAGGCATCGCCGATATCTGCCCTACCGCGAGTGACATTGAGCTAAAGGCTCTCGAACAGATAGAGACTGATCAACGACCGGAAGCAAGCGGCATGCTAGGGACTAGTGTCGGCGGAAAATGACGGGGCCTCCCGTAATCACGCCGACTCCCCGCAATGCCCGTGGGGCCAAATGTGGATGCGGTACGTCCGGGTGCGCCGCCAACGGCCCGTGTGGTAGGTGGAGCCGCCAACCAAGGCGAGTGGATCGAGGGCCCTTGGGGTCGAAGGCAAGATGCCGTCGACCCAAGGGGGACCCTTACGTGTGCGCAGCAACCCCGACTGTAGGCGTATGCTCCGGTACGGGAGCAACGACTAGGACTCGCCGATGAACCGTCGCAAGTTGGTGCGAACCGCAATGGCGGCGGGCGTGCTGACCGGCGCGGTGCCGTTCGCGGTCGCCGAGCAGCTATCGAGGACGCCACGCGACTACACAGGCCCCTTCTATCCCCGCGGCCCGCGCAACCGCACCAATGACCTGATAGCCGGCCAACCTCGCACCGACGTCCTGAACCTCGCTGGCCGGGTGTTGACGCCCACAGGCTCGCCGCACGCCGGCGTCGTGGTGGACATCTGGCACGCCGACCCCAACGGCCGCTACAAGCACCCACGCGACAGCGGCCAAGAAGAGCTGCTCGAAGAGTTCCTCTACTGGGGCGAGTCAACCACCAACGCGGGCGGCGCGTTCACCTTCCGCACCTATGTCCCCGGCCGCTACGCGGCGCGACCGGCCCAACACATCCACTACAAGGTGTGGACAGAAGACCGCCAACCACTGCTAACAAGCCAAATCTACTTCGCCCAACTTGGCGGCGCGGGCCGCTACGCAAGGTCAGACGGAACAACCGAGCTGCAAACGGCCGACCTGCTGCGCGAGACCGACACCCAGCTGCGGGCAACCATCGACATCGTCATCTGATCCCCACCGATTCGGCGCGGCGCGGACACGCGGTCGAATGTCGTCGCGCCCAGCAAGTTCCGGTGAAGGCAATCGACTGTTGGACTCGCGGTAGGTCCGCCGTGGGCTTTAGTCGGCAGCTTTTGGTGAGGAAAGCCATGTGCCACTTGCGCTGCCGTTCATCGTCTCTGGCGGCCTTCTGGCGGTTGCGCCACGATCACGCGCGGAGCCAGCGGGTCCCTTGTCATTGAGACGGACCCGTTGGCGCACCGGCCACCTCACCAACGACTTGGTGTGCGTGACGCCGTCCGCCAAGAGTAGCGCGCCGATCTTGCCTTCCTATTACCGTTCGGCCAGAAACGTAGTCGGGTCCACGATGGGAATGCTCCGGAAGGGGTTCATGTCGAGCAGGTCACGGTCTCCGGTGACAAGGCAAGTGGCTTGGCCGGCCAAGGCCGTTTCGAGCAGCTTGTCGTCATCCGGGTCCCGGCAACCGAGCTTGGCTTGGCTGATCGATACCCACTCGGACACCGCAACCAAATGGCCGAGGAAGGCACCTCGGCTTTCGTGAGTGGCGTAGCGATCGAATTTCGGCTTCGACAGTCGATCGTGTACTTCGGCGAATGTCTCGTCTGAGAAGACTAGGACGCCGCCGGCGCGCTGTACGGCATCGAGCACCTGCCGTGGTGGGGTGTCGCTTCGCAACGCGGCGCTGATCAGCACGTTCGTGTCGGCGACGAGGCGTTCAGCTCTCGTCGGCAAGGAGCGCCTCCAACGTCGCGTCCGTCAGCCCATTGGTTGCAGCTTCTGCCGACATCGTGTCCATGGTGCTAGCGAGCCGCGCCCATGCGGCACCGCGAAGCCGCTCGTACTGCTCCACCGACAACATGACCGTCACCGTGCGACCGTTCTTGGAAATGGCGACGGGCCTGCGTTGCGCCCGGTCCAGCAACTGTCCAAATCGATTCTTGGCTTCGCGGGCGGTGGTGACTTGCATGGATCCGGGGTCAAAAGCAGCTAAAGTAGCTACTCTAGCTCCTTGTGATCGAGCCGTCTAGCCGTAGTGGCGACCCTTGGTCGCGCATGTCGATGGAACCCAAAACACTTTGATGCCCGGACACAGGCGACGCAAGCCTTGCTCTGAGCGAACAACGCGCCTGTCGGCAACAACGAAGGCGGAATGCCCTCCCCCACGAGGTCCCATCCATCAAGGAGGACGTTTCTTGTTGCCATTGGCCTTGAGCGCGCCTACAATGCCGCGCCCCCGAAAACGAGGCCGGTTCGGGGTGGTGTTTGAGTAAGTGGGCCGCTATCGGAGAGTGCATGGCAACCATTAGTCAGTTGGTGCGCAAGCCGCGCAAGCGGCGGGTGGCGAAGAACATGGTGCCGGCGTTGCAGAAGTCGCCGCAGAAGCGCGGCGTTTGCACGCGGGTCTACACGACGACGCCGAAGAAGCCAAATTCGGCGCTGCGCAAGGTTTGCCGGGTGCGGCTCACCAACGGGTACGAGGTGAACTCGTACATCGGCGGTGAGGGGCACAATCTGCAGGAGCACTCGGTGGTGCTGATTCGCGGTGGGCGGGTGAAGGATCTGCCTGGCGTGCGCTACCACACCATTCGCGGCACCCTCGACACGTCAGGGGTGGCGGATCGTCGGCAACGGCGCTCGAAGTACGGCGCCAAGCGGCCGAAGTAAGGCCGCCAAGAGCTAGCCGAGCACGAGCCAAGACCCAAGCAAAGTAAGGCCGCCCGCGGCGCCGCGCGCATAGAGCGGTGCCCGTCGCCCGATCTGGCGATGCGAACGCATGGCGTTCGGCTGTGGCGGGGGAACCTGAAGAACCAAGGAGCGATCCATGCCCAGACGCAGAGTCGTCGCCAAGCGGGAAATCCTGCCGGATCCCAAGTACGCCAACCAGACGGTGGCGAAGTTCATCAACCATGTGATGGTCAGTGGCAAGAAGTCGGTGGCGGAGCGCATCGTCTATGGCGCGCTGACGCAGATCGAGTCCCGCGACCGCAAGGACCCCATCGGCGTGTTCGAGAAGGCGCTCGAATCGGTGGCGCCGTTCGTCGAGGTGAAGTCGCGGCGAGTCGGCGGCGCCACCTATCAGGTGCCGGTGGAGGTGCGGCCTTCACGGCGCGAGGCGCTGGCCATGCGCTGGCTGGTGGACAGCGCCCGCAGCCGGGGCGAGAAGTCCATGGCGGCGCGGCTGGCCGGGGAGCTCGCGGATGCGGCAGAGGGGCGCGGCGCGGCGGTGCGCAAGCGCGAAGACACCCACCGCATGGCGGAAGCGAACCGGGCGTTCTCGCACTACCGCTACTGAGTGCTGGCTGCCGACTGTCGCGGCGCATCGCCCGGCAGCTTCGGTTCAACGACCTTTCATCGGACATTCCCTTCAGTGCCGGCAGGAGGTTCCGGCGCCCCAAGCGAGGAGTTACGGACATGGCGCGCAGCACTCCCATCGGTCGGTATCGCAACATCGGCATCGTTGCCCATGTGGACGCCGGCAAGACGACCACCACGGAGCGTGTCCTGTTCTACACGGGGCTGTCGCACAAGATCGGCGAGGTCCATGACGGCGCGGCGGTGATGGACTGGATGGAGCAGGAACAGGAGCGCGGCATCACCATCACGTCCGCCGCCACCACCTGCTTCTGGGCTGGCATGAACCAGCAATACGAGCAACATCGCGTCAACATCATCGACACTCCTGGCCACGTGGACTTCACCATCGAGGTGGAGCGGTCGCTGCGGGTGCTCGATGGCGCCGTGGTGGTGTTTTGCGGCACCGCTGGCGTCGAGCCGCAGTCGGAGACCGTGTGGCGCCAGGCGAATCGCTACGAGGTGCCGCGCATCGTCTTCGTCAACAAGATGGACCGTGCCGGAGCGGACTTCCTGCGCGTGGTGGAGCAGATCAAGGATCGGCTAGGCGCAACGCCGGTACCGGTGCAACTGGCCGTCGGCGCGGAGGAGAACTTCCGCGGCGTCGTGGACCTTGTGCGGCGCAAGGCCATCATCTGGAGCGAGGACGACCAAGGCCTCACCTACGATCTCGAGGACATCCCGGCAGAGATGGAAGCCGACGTGGACCAATGGCGCGAGCAGATGATGGAATGCGCCGCCGAGGCCACCGAGGAACTGATGGACAAGTACCTCGAAGAGGGCGAACTCAGCGAGGACGAAATCCGCGAGGGCTTAAGGGTGCGGACGCTCGCGAACGAGATCGTGCCGGCGCTGTGCGGCAGCGCCTTCAAGAACAAGGGCGTGCAGGCGATGCTGGACGCCGTCATCGACTACATGCCGGCGCCCACCGAGGTGAAGGCCATCGAGGGGGTGCTGGACGACGGCGAAACCGCCGCCACGCGCGATTCCGACGACGACGAGCCCTTCTCCGCGCTCGCCTTCAAGATCGCCACCGACCCGTTCGTCGGCACGCTCACCTTCTTCCGGGTGTATTCGGGGGTGCTGACTTCCGGCGATCAGGTGTTCAACTCGGTGCGTGCCCGGCGCGAACGGATCGGCCGGATGGTGCAGATGCACTCCAACAGCCGCAACGAGATCAAGGAAGTGCGGGCTGGCGACATCGCCGCCGCCATCGGCCTCAAGGACACCGCGACGGGCGACACGCTCTGCGACCGCGACGACGCCATCGTGCTCGAACGCATGGAGTTCCCGGAGCCGGTGATCTCGGTGGCGGTGGAGCCCCGTTCGGTGGCGGACCAGGAAAAGATGTCCACGGCGCTCGGCAAGCTGGCGCAGGAGGATCCGTCGTTCCGTGTGGAAACGGATGAAGAGTCCGGCCAGACCATCATCTCCGGCATGGGCGAGCTGCACCTCGACATCATCGTCGATCGCATGAAGCGGGAGTTCTCCGTGGAGGCGAACATCGGCAAGCCGCAGGTGGCGTATCGGGAGACCATCCGCAAGAGCGTGGAGGCGGAAGGCAAGTATGTGCGCCAAACCGGCGGCCGCGGGCAATACGGCCACGTCTGGGTGCGACTCGAACCGAATGTGGCGGAGGAGGAGACCTCCACCTTCGAGTTCGTCGACGAGATCGTCGGCGGCGTGGTGCCGCGCGAGTACATCCCGGCGGTGAGCAAGGGCCTGCAGGAGCAGATGGAAAACGGCGTCATCGCCGGCTATCCGCTCATCAACGTACGGGCAACGCTCTACGACGGCTCGTTCCACGAGGTGGATTCGAGCGAGATGGCGTTCAAGATCGCCGGCTCCATGGCCATGCGCGAGGGTGCGCTGAAGGCAAACCCGGTGCTGCTCGAACCCATCATGTCGGTGGAGGTGGTGACGCCAGAGGACTACATGGGCGACGTGGTGGGGGATCTAAACCGCCGCCGCGGCATGATCGAAGGGCTCGACGAGAACCCGGCCGGGAAGATCGTCCGCGCCGCGGTGCCGCTTGCGGAGATGTTCGGCTATTCGACGGACTTGCGCTCGGCGACGCAGGGGCGCGCAACGTACACGATGGAGTTCGCCCGCTACGCGGAGGTGCCGGACAACATCGCGGAAGGCGTGGCTCGGCGCGCCTGACCCACAATCCACCGCCGTCTCGGTTGCTCCGAACGACGGCAATTCTTTAGGACCGCCAACCGCGCCCCGCCAAGGGGCGTTCGCACTTTGAGGAGAGAAGGACGATGGCGAAGGAACGATTCGAGCGGACGAAGCCGCACGTGAACGTGGGGACG
>JAPPDJ010000074.1 GCA_028824555.1 Gammaproteobacteria bacterium
CCGCCGCCGGATTGCGCGCCTGTCGGCGCGATGGAGGGCAAGATGCCCTCCCTCCAGAGCGGTACCCCTCCCCTACCTCCGCGGCGCCTTCCGGTCCTTGTACTTGTACCAGTCGTTGTCGCGGAACAGGCCGTCGCGCCAGCGCACCGCGTCCCTCATGCCGAGTTCGCGGTTCTTGTCTTGCCAGTCGTAGGAGAAGCCGGTGAACTGGCCGGCGGCGTCGAGGTCGGTGCTGCTGTGCACCGACGAGTAGATGCCCATGTTCTCGTAGAAGCGGTTCATGTTCAGCTTCAGGATCGAGAGGTGGTCGGCGCTCATCACCGCGATGCGGTCGGCGAAGGCGATGGTGCGCTCTTCGAGCTCGTCCTTGGGCCAGGAGTAGTTGACCATGCCGATCTCCTCGGCCTCCTCGCCGGTGACGTTCTCGCCGGTGTAGTAGAGCTCCTTGGCCTTCCTCATGCCGATCACCAGCGGCCAGATCACGCCGGTGCGCGACGTGCCGAGGCCCCTGAGCCCCGGATGCCCAAGCTGGGCATCTTCAGCCGCCACCACAAGATCCGCCATCATGGCGAGCTCGCAGCCGCCGGCGATGGCATAGCCGTGCACCTGGGCGATGGTGATCTTCGCCATGTTCCAGAAATACATGTGAATGTTGGTGATGGCCTGCATCCCGGTGCGGATGCCCATGAGCAGCCGCCGACCCTTGTCGTCCACCGCCTTGTGCCGCCGCACCACCGCGTCCGCGCCCTTGCCGGAAGCCGGGGTGAGGTCGTAGCCGGCACTGAACGTGCGCCCGCCGCCGCGAACGATGATGACGCGGCAGGAATCGTCCGCCTCGAGATCGTGCAGAGCGTCGTTGAGCTCGAACAAGAGCTCCTGCGACAGCGCGTTCATCTTCTCCGGCCGGTTCAGCGTGATCCTGCCAACCCGATCGTCGGTACCGACGCGGTCGATCAGGACATTCTCGAAATCGGACATGGCTTCCTCGCCCCTTGAAAAGCGCGACACGTTACCACGGTGGGGGGATTGGCGGGCCTGCGCTTGAGATCAAGGCGCTGACCAGCACATTGGTGTCAAGAACGACCCGCACGGGCCTCCATTACCGCCTCGTCGGCGAGGGCTTGCGCCTCCTGGTGGGAAAGGTGCTGGTTTCTCCGCCAGACGGACTCCAGCGTTTCCCAGAAAATCGCCTGGCGCACCGCCCGGTCGACGAAGCGTGACAGATCCCCTTTCTTGCCGCCCGTTCTGGCCAAGTAGCTCCTCACCGCACGGTTCGTGTCATCGGAGATGACGAGGTTCCAACGTGTCATGCCGTTCTCGGTGTGTGTAGCCGCATAAGCACAAGGCCGAAGCATAAATTGGCCCTCCCGCCGGGGCCAACTTCGATTGCCCGCCACACCAAACGGTCATGGCCTCGTGTCGGGTGGGGCCAAGCCTCGTTCCCTACGAGGCCCGTGCCTTTCACGCTAGATTTGGTGCCCAGGGAGGGATTCGAACCCTCACGCCTTTCGACACCGGAACCTAAATCCGGCCTGTCTGCCAGTTCCAGCACCTGGGCTTGACGTCGATTTTCCGCCCCTGCCCGCGCGGAAACAACCGCTTCCCGTTACGGCTTGGTTCGCTCCGCCCATTCTCTCTTCATGGCGAGCATCTCGGCGGTGAGGCGGAGTTCGCGGGTCGGGGTGGCGTCGGTTTGCCAAGCGCCGGTGACGTTGTCGCGGGGGACGGCGGCGCGGGCCTCGACCGGCGGGCAGGGGTGTGCCGGGGATGGCGCTTCGGCGTACCAATAGGCGACGCTCGACATCTCGTTGGCGAGGTGGTTGGCGTGGCCGTGTTCGATGGTGACGCGGATTTCGCGCTCGAAGCGAACCGGGTTCTCGATGTGGTGGACGTAGCTCGTCTGGTAGCCGGCCGTGTTGCGCTCGTGGATGGACGAGCCGTTGCGCAGGAAAGCGTTGTCCTGCATGCCCCAGGCCTGGTTCAGGTAGTCCTCAGAGCCGGTGCCGTGCAGGTCCGGCGGCCACTTGTGGCCATCCACCCAGATCATGTCGTCGCCCTCGCCCCACCACGTGCCCTGGAAGTTGGTGACCGAGAGATTGCAGCCGAGGTAGTGGCCGCGCCCCTTGGCGTCGAGGATGACGTAGTTGTTGTCCCAGGCGATCCGCCCACGGTTGACGACGTTGGCTTCCGGCGTGTTCACGCGAATCTCGTGGCCCCAGCCGGGCGTTGGATTCTCGCGGCGGAATTCCGCGTGCAGGTAGCCGGCGTCCGGCGCCACTTCGCCGAGCTCGTGGTCGATGTAGAAGTACTGCCGGTGCGGCTCGGCGCTCTGGTTCACCAGCGCCACCACGGCGCGCTCGCGGAAGGGCATGGGCACGTAGGCGTTCAGCGCGCAGCCTTGGTTGAAGCGGTTGTTGCTGCGGGTGGAGGCCGAGAACAGCAGCGATTGATAGGAGTTGACGATGCCGTGGCCGAGGCCGAAGAAGTCGCCGAGCGGGCAGAGGATGCTGGGCGCGGCGGCGTTGTCCCAGGTGATCTCGAGCAGGCACTCGCGGTAGTGATTCGGCTGCGTCATCCAAATGTGGGTGATGGTGCCGGGGCCCTGGATGTCGGCCAACACGCGGCGTTCGCCGGGGTCGATGCTCCAGGCATCGTTGTTGCGCCCGGTCGTGTCCCAGGAGGAGGCGCGGGCGGTGCGACCGGGGCGGATGGATGGGAGGTCAGAGAGCTTCATGCTTGGCGGTCTTCGGTGATGGGGGGCGGCGAAGTGTAAGCGTGCCTTCAGCGAGGGGCGTCATACCCGGCTGGGTCGGTGCTTGCCCCTGCCCAGGTTGGATTCGCCGAGGGATTCGTGCGAGGCGCCTCCCTTCCTGTCACTCCCCCCTCGCGGGGGAGTCGAGAAAGGCCGTCCTCGGGCTTTCT
>JAPPDJ010000119.1 GCA_028824555.1 Gammaproteobacteria bacterium
TCCGAGAAAAGGCGAGGAACGCCTTTTCTCGACTCCCCCGCGAGGGGGGAGTGACATTCGGGGGCACAGGATGCATTGGGGAAGGGGCGATGCATGCGCTTGGCGAATGGCCTCGGTGGCTCAAGGCGCCACGAGATTCAATCGCATCCCGCCGATGGTGACCTGCGAGTCGCCGGTCCGAACCCCGCGGCGTTCCCCAGCAGCCAGCACCTCATCCGCCCGTTCGCTCCGAATGTCGAGCTCCGCCAATCCCTCCGGTCGTCCATCGTTGCATTCCACGAATCGCAACTCCGCGTTCTCCAGGGCAATCACGTTTCCGGACGCAGGAATCTCGGCGATGGCGGACCAGCGTTCGGCCACCGCGCCCGGATCGTCGCATTGCATGGTCGCAGCGCTGATTGCACTCACCCGCGAGGTGCGCCCCATCTGCCAGTTCGGTCCCGCCGGATGCCAAGGCCCCTCGGGGTCGTTCGCTCCCTCGCCGAGCATTTGGTCGATCTCGAAGAACGAGCCACCCGTGTCCTTTGGGTGAAGCTGCATGTTGACGAACGACGTGCCGGCATGGTCGCTCACGAGGCGAATGCCGAGCTCGGCGAACTTCGCCCGCCGCGGCGCCTGATCGTCGCACTGCGTGATGACCATGTAGCCGCCATCGCCGCCGCGCCGGTCCAGATAGCGACGGCCGGCCGTGTTCTCGGCGCGGTCGATGGGCGCCACCACCTCGATGAACTGGCTGCCGACCGGATACAAGGCGTTGTGCAAGCCAAACGTGCCGACACCGGGGTCGTTGAAGCACACCTTGACGCCAAGCACATCGACGAGCAGCGACTCGACCGGATCCAACTCCTCCGCCACGAACGCAATCTGCCGCAATCTCAGGTACATGCCCCACCCTTCATGTTGTCGCGAGCGCATACGGTAACATCGGCTACAGGCGAGCAACGGCGGTGGCGAGACATGACAGCGAGCGGATCGGTTCGCGCCGAGGTGCGCTACCTGAACGACGAGTGGAAAGAGCGTGAGGACCGCCCTTTCATCTACGACCGCGACACGCGCCGTCGCAACACCACGCGCCACGAAGTGGAGATCATCGACGCGCGCGGCCTGACCGCAACCGGCGCGGTCAATGTTGAGGCCAACGGCCTCACCTTCGCCCGCCACGAAACCTCTGTGCGCGACTTCCACGACGCCGAGGCGGTGCGGGCCAGCTACGAGACCGAAATCGCACCCATGCTGCAAGCGGCCACCGGCGCCCGCGAAGTCTTCGTGCAAAGCCATCAAGTCCGCACCGAAGACCCGGAGACCTTCCTCGGCGCCTACTCCCGCTACATCCACTGCGACTATCCGCTGCATCCGATGCAGGACCGCGAACGCAATCTCCTGCGCCAGTACGGCAGTGCGCTCGCGAACGAAGTGGCGGGCCTAGACTTCGCCTGGTTCAACATCTGGGAGCCCATCGAACGGCCAGCAATTCAGAACCAGCTAACGATCCTGGACGCCGCCTCGACCACCCCGGAAGATTTCCAGGAGTACCACTTCACTAACAGCGCCACTGGAGGCTACGCCGCCATCCCCACGCGAAGCCCCGGCCACCGCTTCTTCTACTTCTCCGAAATGCGTCCCGGCGAAGCCGCCATCTTCAAGCAGTACGACTCGCGCCCGAACCAGCCCATGGTGTGCCCGCACACAGCCTTCTACGACCCCTCCGTCGGCGAGGACCACCCCGGCCGCCGGAGCGTCGAGTTCCGCGCTCTAGTGGTGTACTGACGACTACTTCGGTGACTTGGCGTGATGCCGAGCCTTCCCACACATCAAGCCGCCAAGAGTCGCGGTCCTTGCGCAAGTGACCGGCCGTGGGGCCGGCGAAGTGGGTGCCGATGATGAGTACCGGGCGGTCGGCGTAACGCTCAATGAACGCCTGTCGGGTCGTGGCCGCGGCGTCTTGGTCCGTGTCGGCTGTGGTGGACCAGTCGGGATGGGCGATCTGGCACGGGTGGTGGATCATGTCACCGGTGATGACCGCCTCTTCGCCGCGTGACGTGATGTGAACGCTGACGTGGCCGGGGGTATGACCCGGGGTCGGCTCTAGGCGCACTTCGTCGTTCACCACGGCATCGTCGGCCACGAGATCCGCAAGGCCGGCATCGAAGATCGGCTGCACCGAGTCCTCGATCACCGGGCCGTATTCCTCCTGAGACTCCTGCCGCCAGTGCTCCCACTCGCGCTCGGCGTAGAGATAGCGGGCGTTGCCAAACGTCGGTGCCCAGCGGCCGTCCACCAGTCGCGTGTTCCAGCCGACGTGATCGACGTGCATGTGCGTGCAGAGCACGGTGTCCACGCCTTCGGTGTCGAACCCGGCTTCGGCGAAGTCGGCGAGGAAGCTCGTCTGCATCCGGTTCCAGCGCGGATAGCTGCGTTCCTTGCCATTGCCGATGCAGGTATCGACGACGATCGTCTGCCCGCCGGACTCGATCACGAGGCTGTGAAACGAGAGCACCAGGCGCTTGTCCTCTTCGACAAAGGGCCCGATCCAGTCGATGGCGCCGATGTTCTCGGCATTGGCCTGGGGCAGGATGTAGTTGCCGACGCTCGCGGAAGTGAGTTCCACGACCCGGGTGACGGTGACGTCGCCAATCCTCCAACGCAGCATTTCGTGGGCCCTACTCACCTTCCCCTCTTCGCACCATAGCAGACCGACAGCACCACACGCGGCTCTGCACCCTCCGGCGACATCCCCTCCGAGAAACGGCGAGGAACGCGGTTCCTCGACTCCCCTGCACGTGGGAGTGACAGGACCTTCGCATTCCCAACAACGGTGGCGGCGCGCACATTCCTGTCACTCCCCCCTCGCGGGGGAGTCGAGAAAAGCGTCCCCGCTTTTCTCGGAGGGGGGGCCGCCGACCCAA
>JAPPDJ010000068.1 GCA_028824555.1 Gammaproteobacteria bacterium
TGGTGGCGGCGATGACGATGATGCCGTCGTTGGCCTCGAAGCCGTCCATTTCCACCAGGAGCTGGTTCAGGGTTTGCTCGCGCTCGTCGTGGCCGCCGCCGAGGCCAGCGCCACGGTGCCGGCCGACGGCGTCGATTTCGTCGATGAAGATGATGCACGGCGCCTGCTTCTTGGCCTGCTCGAACATGTCGCGCACCCGCGATGCGCCAACGCCGACGAACATCTCCACGAAGTCGGAGCCGGAGATGGAGAAGAACGGCACCTTGGCTTCGCCGGCGATGGCGCGCGCCAAGAGCGTCTTGCCGGTGCCGGGAGAGCCCACCATGAGCGTGCCGCGCGGGATGCGTCCGCCGAGGCGCTGGAACTTGCCTGGGTCGCGCAGGAACTCGACGAGCTCCTGCACGTCTTCCTTGGCTTCGTCCACCCCGGCGACGTCAGCGAAGGTGGTCTTGATCTGGTCTTCGGAGAGCAGCCGTGCCTTGCTCTTGCCGAACGCCATCGGCCCGCCACGACCGCCGGCGCCGCCCTGCATCTGGCGCATGAAGAGCATGAACACGGCGATGATGATGAGGATGGGGAAGCTGGCAATCAGAAGCTGCGACCAGACGCTCTGCTCCTCCGGCTTCTTGCCGATGATCTCGACGTTGTTGTTGTAGAGATCATCGAGCAGCTTCGGGTCTTCGACATTCGGCCGCACCACGAGGAACTGCTCGCCGTTCTTGCGATGAACGACGATCTCCAGCCCCTGAAACTCCACCGACTCCACCTGCCCCGAGCGCACCGCCCCCAAGAAGGCCGAATACGCCATCTCCTGCGGGTCGCTGCGGATGCTGAAGTTGTTGAAGACCGTGAACAGCACGGCCAGGATGATGAGCCACAGGAGTATGTTCTTGCCCATGTCGTTCAATGGCTTGCCCTCACTCGTCGAGTGCGTCCGGCATGTTCGGTGCGGCGCCGCGACCTCAAGCTGGCGTCCTTTAGCTGCCTCTCGCGGAAAGAGGCCGTTATCATACGCCCATAAGACCTCCCCAAGAGCGTGCGCGCCACAAGAACCGTTGCCTCCGGCAACGCTTCTTGCCCCAGCCCAAGCCGTCCTCGAACCCTGTCGGCATTCGCCCGGCTTGCGCCGTCCGAAGTCCGACACGCTACCAGGATCGATTCCATGCCCACGAATACCAATGCCTTGTCTCGCACCTTCCTTAAGGAGATGCGGGCGATCGCCCACCATCTCAAGCCCATTGTCACGCTAGGTGCGGAGCCGAGTGAATCGGCCTTCGCCGAACTCGACCGTGCGCTTGACGACCACGAACTCGTCAAGGTGCGGGTGAACATCGCGGGCCGCAAAGAGAGGGCCGAAGCGATCGAAGCCGCTGCCGCGGCGGCAAAGGCCGTAGAGGTGCAGCGGATCGGCAAGATCGTGGTGCTCTACAGAGCCAATCCGGACGCGCGCCCTGAGCTCTCGAACACCGCGCGTCAGTCGTGACGCAACGCCTCGATCGGATCGAGCTCTGCCGCCCGCCGCGCCGGCCAGATGCCGAAGAAGAGCCCGACACCGACGCTGAACACCACCGCGAGCAGCACCGCGTCAACGGAGATGAACACGTTCCAGCCCGCAAACTCCACTAGCGCCCAAGCCGCGCCGGCGCCAAGGGCGATGCCGAGCACGCCGCCGAGCACGCCGATGGTCAGCGCCTCGATGACGAACTGCATGAGGATGTTGAACCGCGTCGCTCCAAGCGCCTTGCGCACGCCAATCTCGCGCGTGCGCTCGGTGACTGACACCAGCATGATGTTCATGATGCCGATGCCGCCGACGAGGAGGCTTACGCCGGCAATCGAGGCGAGCAGGAAGGCGAAAATCTCGGTGGATGCCTGCGCCATTTCCATGAACTGACGCCGGTTCATGATCATGAAGTCGTTGTCCTCGCCGGGGCGAATCTTGTGCTCGCGGCGCAGGACACGTTCGATGTCCACCATGCCCATCTCTAGGGACACGTCGTCCGCCACCTGTGCCGACAGTCCGCGCAACCGGTCTTGACCGAACACGCGGAGCTCCGCGGTGGTCAGCGGGATGAACAGGCGGTCGTCCGGCTCCGGGCCAAAGCGCTGGCCCACCTCCTCGAATACGCCGATGATCTCGAACGGAGTGCGGTTGATGGTGAGCGTGTGGCCGATCAGGCTGTCGGCGGTCACTTCGAGGTTTTCCGGTATCTCGCTGCCGAGCACGACCACCCGCCGCCTGGTCGCGAGGTCGCCGGCCGTGAACATGCTCCCGGCGGCGATGTCGACGGCATGCACGGCCGGGAAGTTGGTGGTGGTGCCAACCACTTCGTGGAACAGGTTCTTGTTGCCATACTTGATCTGGCGACCGCCGGATAGCTCCGGCACGACCTCGGCAAGCAGCGGCGCGTCCCGAACCAGCGCCTCGTAGTCGTCCACCGTGAGCGAGACGCGGTTGGCGGATGCGATGCCGCGCCGGAATGACTGTCCTGCCATGACGGAGAGCACGCGGGTGCCGAGTTGGTCGATCTGCTCGTCCACGGCGCGCTGGGCGCCCGTGCCGAGCGCCACCATCGTGATCACCGCGGCGACGCCGATGATGATGCCGAGCATGGTCAGGCTCGAGCGCAGCAGGTTCGCGACAATCGATGCCAGCGCGACACGGACTGTCTCGATGATCGACATCAGTCGTTGCGCCGCTGGCTGAGGCCGGGTATGCCGACGCGGCCGCTGATGCGCTGGCGAAAGCTCTCCTGGGCGCGGATTAGGGATGCGCTCGGCAGGATCAGGACCTGGTCGTCGTCTTCAAGCCCTGCGACCACCTCGGCAAAATCGAGATCGGTGATGCCGGTGCGGACCCGCAGGGCGGTGGGTTCGCCGCTACGCAGGGCGAAGACCATGTAGTCGCCGCCGAGCTGGGCCTCCACATCGGAGCCGCGGCGGCGTGGGCCTTCACCGCCGGGGCGGCCGGCGCCGGGTGGGCCCCCGCGTGCGCCCATTTGGGCGCGCATTTGCGCTAGGAGCCTCTGTTCTTCTTCTGTGAGCTCTTCGCCGTTACGGCGCTTGGCGAAAATCTCCCGCATGCGCGTGCGGTCGAAGCCGGGGGCGCCTTCGGGCGCGGCCCGACGGCCCGGACGGCCACCGGTGAGTTCCGGCGCCTCGGCGAGCATTTCGTCAACGGTTTCGCGAGTGAGCCCAAGAACGCTGCCGGCGGCGTGGATGTCTTGTGCTGTGCGCAGCGCCGCATTGGGAATGGACATCACGTTCTCGCGCCGAGCCATGACGACCTCGACCTCGGCGTTCATGCCGGGCTTCAAGAGTCCTTCGCGGTTCTCGAGATCGATCAGCACCGGGAACATGGTGACGTTCTGCTCCGCCACGGCCTGCGGTTCGACCTTGACGACCTCGCCCTCGAAGGACCTCGCCGGGTATGCAGCGACGTTGACCTGGGCGATGGTGCCGGGCTGCACCTTGCCGATGTCGATCTCGTCGACCAGCATTCGTACCTGCACATGGGAAAGATCGGCCATTTGCATGAGCAGGGTGCCGCCGCCGACGTCGCCCATGGGCGAGGAGATCACCTGGCCCTGCTCGACCAGTCGCTCGATCACCGTGCCGGCGATGGGCGAGTTCACGTCCGCGTCCTCGAGCTGTATGGTCGCGTTTTCCACTTGGATTTCGCCTCGCACCACTTCCGAGCGGGCGGTCGCGTGTTCGAGCAGCGATTGCTCGTAGTCCACCTTGGACAGCGACTCCTGTTCGTAGAGCGTGGCGATTCGGTCGAGTTGCGATTGGGTATTGGTTTGGCGCGCCTTGGCCACTTCCAGGCTCGCCTTCGCCTGCTGCAGCGAGTTGTTCAGCACGCGGCGGTCGATGCGCGCGAGCAGCGTCCCGGCTTCGACAAAGTCGCCCGTGTCCACCGGCAGTTCGAGAATCTCGCCGGATGCCTTGGACTTCACTTCAACGGTCGTGACCGGCTCGATGATGCCGGCCGCTTCCACGGCGACGGCGATGTTCCTGCGTTCGACAGGCACCGATTGATAGAGGGCAACCTGCTCCGCTTGCGCCGGATCGTCCGCCAGCATTTCGTCGATCTGGTCGCAGGCGGCAACGGTCGTCAGGGTGACGGCCAGGAGGCTGCCCCGCAGAAATCGCACGGACGTACTCCTCATCGGCTCGGCTCCTTTGGTTGGCGGGGCGGTGCTTCGGCTCCCCGGCTGACATCCGCCGGATCGAGCTCGCTGGTCGGATAGTCGTCGGTGACCACGCCATCCATCAGGTGGACGTGACGACCCGCGCGACGCGCGACGGCCGACTCGTGCGTGACCAAGATGATGGTCTGGCCAGCTTCGTGCAGCGCACCGAACAGGTCCATGATGTCTTCCCCGGTGCGGCTGTCGAGGTTTCCGGTCGGCTCGTCCGCCAGCAGGATGCTGGGTTCGTTGACGAGCGCCCGCGCCACCGCGACGCGTTGGCGCTGGCCGCCGGAGAGCTCACTCGGCTTGTGGTTCATGCGGTCGCCTAAGCCCACCCGCTCGAGGGTTTCCCGGCCCCGCGCGCGGCGCTCGCGGCGACCGACGCCGGCATACAAGAGCGGCACTTCGACATTGTGCAGGGCGCTCGCACGCGGCAAGAGGTTGAAGGTCTGAAAGACGAACCCGATGCGTCGGTTGCGCGCCCGCGCCAGCGCCCGGTCGCCGAACTTGGCGACGTTCTCGCCCGACAACCAGTATTCACCTGCCGTGGGGCGATCGAGGCAGCCGATGATGTTCATGAGCGTGGACTTGCCGGAACCCGAAGGCCCCATCACCGCCACGTACTCGTTCTCGTGGATGGTGCAATCGACACCGTTCAGCGCCCGGATCGTCTCCGTGCCCATGCGGTATTCCTTGCGCATGCCCGTCACGCAAATGACAGGCTGCGATGCATTAGCTGTGCGTGTCGCGGCTTCAGCCATGACGCCTTATTCCCCAAGCTCAAACCCCTGTACGCAAGCCACGCGCCAATCCGTCGCTCGAGCTGACGATGTAGGGAGGGCGCGCTACCGCGCGCCTGGGAAGGCAGAATGCCTTCCCTCCGAGGGGCCAGCGACTGTCGAACGCGCCCTTCAGGCCCGGCTACGGCGCCTAGATGTGTTCGACGCGGTCGATCTCGTATTCGCGGCCGCCTTGCGGGGTTGCGACCACCACGGAGTCGCCGGCGGATTTGCCGATCAGGGCGCGGGCGACGGGGGACATTACCGAGATGGAGCGTTCCTTTAGGTCGGCTTCGTCTTCGCCGACGATGCGGTAGCGCACCTCCTCGTCGCTCTCGACGTCGATCAAGGTTACGGTGGCGCCGAAAATGACGCGGCCGTTGGGGCGAATGCGGGTGATGTCGATGACTTGGGCGTCGGCGAGCTTGCCCTCGATATCGCGGATGCGGGCCTCAATGAAGCCCTGCTGCTCCTTGGCGGCGTGGTATTCGGCGTTTTCCTTGAGGTCGCCATGCTCGCGGGCCGCGGCAATGGCCTTCACCACATCGTAGCGGTCGGTTGTCTTCAGGCGATCTAGCTCCTCGCGGAGTTTCTGCTCGCCTACCACGGTCATCGGAGTCGCCATCGGTCGCAAGGTCGTTTGGTTCGGTTCCTAGGTTGTATCACACATGCCGTTGTGGCGTGAAACCCACGCCCCTTTTTTGGGCGCATCTCGAGACGAGGCATCCGTAAGGGCGACCCTTGTGGTCGCGCGTCGTGCCGAGCCGAGGCGGTTCGCTGCACCCAAGACGGGCGGGGTCAAGCCCCGCCCCCTACGCGGACGAGGCCGGTGGTTGCGTCGGATGCAGGTCTTGCAGGCGGTAGACGTTGTCGATGGGGCCGTGGCGCATGGCTTCGCAGAAGGCTTCGCCGCCGGATAGGGTGGTGGTGTAGCAGACTTTTTGGCGCAACGCCAAGCGGCGGATGATGGCCGAGTCGGCGATGGCCTGACGGCCTTCGGTAGTGTTGACGATGATGTCGATGTCGTCGTTGCGGAGGCGATCGGAAATGTCCGGTCGGCCTTCCGTGACCTTGTTCACCACCTCGGCCTCGATGCCGGCTTTGGCGAGCGCCCGCGCCGTGCCTCGGGTGGCGATGATGCGGAAGCCCAGGTCCTGCAATTGCTGGCCGACGTTGGCGACGAATTCCTGGTCGGAGGGCTTGACGCTGACGAAGGCGGTGCCGCCTCTTGGGAAGAGAACGCCAGCCGCGAGCGATGCCTTGGCGAATGCTTCGGCGAAGGAGCTTCCGACCCCCATCACTTCGCCAGTGGACTTCATCTCCGGCCCGAGGATCGGGTCCACCCCAGGAAACTTGATGAATGGGAACACCGATTCCTTCACGCTCACATGCTGCGGCACGATTTCGCTGGTGAACCCTTGCTCGGCAAGCGAAGTGCCGGCCATGCAGCGCGCCGCCACCTTGGCCAGCGACACGCCGATGCATTTCGACACGAACGGTACCGTCCGGGAAGCGCGTGGATTCACTTCCAGCACATAGATCGCGCCATCGCCTTCCCCGCCCCCGTTGCCCTGACGGTCTTTAGGAGAACGCGCAGCGTTCTCCATCGCGTCCCGCGAGGGACGCGCGTCCGCGTCCCGTGAGGGACGCGCCTGTACCGCGAGCTGCACGTTCATCAACCCCACGACGCCGAGTTCGAGCGCCATCGCCCGAACCTGCGCCCGGATGTCGTCCTGCAAAGCCTCGGAAAGCGTGAACGGCGGCAGCGCGCAAGCGGAATCCCCCGAATGCACGCCGGCCTGCTCGATGTGCTGCATGATGGCGCCGATCACCACCCGCTCGCCGTCTGAGACCGCGTCCACGTCCACTTCCACCGCCTGGTCGAGGAAGCGATCGAGCAGCACCGGCGCAGAGTTCGACACGTCCACCGCATCGGCAAAGTAGCGCTTGAGTTCCTGCTCGTCGTACACGATCTCCATTGCCCGCCCACCGAGCACGTACGACGGCCGCACGACGATGGGATAGCCGATTTCCTCTGCCGCCTTGACGCCGCTCTCTACATCGAGCGCCGTGCGGTTCGACGGTTGCCGCAGACCCGCCGCATCAATCACCGCCTGGAAGCGCTCGCGGTCTTCGGCGCGGTCGATGGCGTCGGCGCTGGTGCCGATGATCGGCACACCCAAGGCATCGAGCCGGTCCACTAGCTTCAGGGGCGTCTGGCCGCCGAACTGGACGATGACGCCATCCGGCTTCTCCACATCGACGATCGCGAGCACGTCCTCCAAGGTGACCGGCTCGAAATAGAGGCGGTCGGAGGTGTCGTAGTCGGTGGAAACGGTTTCCGGGTTGCAGTTGACCATGATGGTCTCGTAGCCATCCTCGCGCATGGCGAGGGCGGCGTGGACGCAGCAATAGTCAAACTCGATGCCTTGGCCGATGCGGTTGGGGCCGCCGCCGAGCACCATGATCTTGCGCCGATCCGTGGGCGCGGCTTCGCATTCCTCTTCGTAGGTGGAGTAGAGGTAGGCGGTGGCAGAGGCGAACTCGGCGGCGCAGGTATCGACGCGCTTGAACACCGGCGTGACGCTTAAGGCCTGGCGGGCGGCGCGAACCTCGTCCTCTTCGGCGCCGAGCAGCACCGCGAGCCGGGCGTCGGAGAAGCCATCGCGCTTGAGGCGGCGCCACTCGGCTTCGGTCAGGTCACCGACGGCACGGCCCGCGAGCGCCTGTTCGGCGCGCACGATCTCCTCGATCTGCGCCAGGAACCACGGATCGATGCGCGTGGCGCGGTTCAAATCCTCCACCGTCTGGCCATTGCGGAAGGCGTCGGCCACGTACCAGAGTCGCTCTGCACCGGGGCGGTTGAGTTCGTGGACGAGGCGCACTCGGCGCGCTTGCCCGGTGGCGGTGCCCTCAGCCGGGGAGCGCGAGGGGGCACCCCTCGCACGCAAAGAGTCCAGCTTGGGATCGAGCCCCGAGACGCCCGTCTCCAAGCTCCTGAGTGCCTTCTGCAACGATTCCTTGAAGGTGCGGCCGATGGCCATCGCCTCGCCCACGGACTTCATTTGCGTCGTGAGCCGATCCTCCACCACAGGGAATTTCTCGAAGGTGAAGCGCGGCGCCTTGGTGACCACATAGTCGATGGCTGGCTCGAAAGAGGCCGGCGTGACGCCTGTGATGTCGTTCGAGAGTTCGTCCAGGGTATAGCCCACCGCCAGCTTGGCCGCCACCTTGGCGATGGGGAACCCGGTGGCCTTGGACGCCAGCGCCGAGGAGCGCGACACCCGCGGGTTCATCTCGATCACCACCATGCGGCCGGTGTCGGGGTCGATGGCGAACTGGACGTTGGAGCCGCCCGTCTCGACGCCGATCTCGCGCAAGACGGCAATCGAGGCGTCGCGCAGGAGCTGGTATTCCTTGTCGGTGAGCGTCTGCGCCGGCGCGACGGTGATCGAGTCGCCGGTGTGGATGCCCATCGGGTCGAGATTCTCGATGGAGCAGACGATGATGCAGTTGTCGTTGCGGTCCCGCACCACCTCCATCTCGAACTCCTTCCAGCCGAGCAGGGACTCGTCGATCAGGAGCTCGCTGGTGGGAGAAAGGTCTAGGCCGCGGCGGCAGATCTCCGCGAACTCCTCGCGGTTGTAGGCGACGCCGCCGCCGCTGCCGCCGAGCGTGAAGGACGGGCGGATGATGCAGGGAAAGCCAATGCGGCTCTGCACTTGGCGCGCCTCTTCGAGGCTGTGAGCGATGGCGGAGCGGGGCGTCGCGAGGCCAACTCGCTTCATGGCGCGGTCGAAGCGTTCGCGGTCTTCGGCCTTGTCGATGGCGTCGCGGCTGGCGCCGATGAGCTCCACGCCGTGCGCCTCCAGCACGCCTTCGCGGACCAGGTCCAAGGCGCAGTTGAGCGCGGTCTGGCCGCCCATGGTGGGGAGCAGGGCGTCCGGCTTTTCCCGCTCGATGATGTGGGCGACGGTGCGCCACTCGACGGGTTCAATGTAGGTGGCGTCGGCCATGGCGGGGTCCGTCATGATCGTCGCCGGATTGGAGTTGACGAGCACCACCCGATAGCCCTCGTCCCTGAGCGACTTGCAGGCTTGGGCACCGGAATAGTCGAACTCGCAGGCCTGGCCGATGACGATGGGGCCGGCGCCGATGATGAGCACCGTCTCGATGTCCGTGCGCTTAGGCATCGAGCGTAAGGTCTCCGTCTGCAGCCGCGCCGGCGTTCATGCGCGCAAGGAGGCTTGCCCCGCGCAGCCCCGTGTCCTTCGCGCACCGCATCTGCGCGACGAAACGGTCGAAGAGGTAGCCGCAGTCGCGCGGTCCAGGGCTCGCTTCCGGGTGGCCTTGAAAGCCGAACGCCGGCACGTCGGTTCGGCTCGCTCCTTGCACGGTTCCGTCGAAGAGCGAAACGTGCGTGAGGCTGAGGTGGCTCGGCAGTGAGTCCCCGTCCACGGCGAAGCCGTGGTTCTGGCTCGTGATGATGACGCGACCGTCCGCCAGGTCCTTCACCGGATGGTTGGCGCCGTGGTGGCCGTGGGGCATCTTCACCGTGCGGGCACCGCTTGCGAGCGAGAGCAGTTGGTGGCCGAGGCAGATGCCGAAGATGGGGATGCCGGTGCCCAAGAGCTCGTCGATGGCGGCTATGGCGTAGTCGCAGGGGTCAGGATCGCCAGGGCCGTTGGAAAGGAACACGCCGTCGGGTGCAAGGGCGAGGATTTCCTCCGCCGTGGAGCGTGCGGGAACCACCGTCACGCGGCAGCCACGCTCAACCAACATGCGCAGGATGTTGCGCTTGACGCCGAAATCGCAGGCGACCACCTGCAAGTGTTTGGCGGTCGGGCGGGAGTGGCCGGACTCCAATGACCAAGTGCCTTCGTCCCATGCGCCGATGTCGTCTCGGCTTACAACTTGGGCTAGGTCCATGCCGGCGAGGCCCGGAAAGGCGCGGGCCTGAGCGAGCGCTTCCTCGGGGTCGGCATCGCCCGTCGCGACGCAGCCGGCAAGCGCACCCTTCTCGCGAATCAGGCGAGTCAGGCGTCGGGTGTCGATGTCGGCGATGGCGACGACACCTCGGCGGGCAAGAAACTCCGGCAGCGACTCCGCCGCGCGCCAGCTCTCGTGCGTGGCGGGAACATCTCGCACGACGAGGGCCTCGGCCCACACGCGCTGCGACTCGTTGTCTTCCGGATTGACGCCGGTGTTGCCGACGTGCGAGGTGGTCAGGGTGACGATCTGCCGGGCATAGGACGGGTCGGTGAGAATCTCCTGATAGCCGCTCATGGCGGTGTTGAACACCACCTCGCCAACGGCGAAACCCGACGCCCCCACGCTGGTGCCGCGAAAGAGGCTCCCGTCCTCCAAGATGAGCAAAGCGCCCGTCACGCCTTCCCTCTTCAAAAAAAGGCGAGAAGCACTGCTTCTCGCCTTGCATGTCCCGACCTCGCCACGATACGCGCGCCCGCTACCGCGTCTGCGCCTCAAGCGCCGGGGCGCCATTCTACTCTGTGCAGCCAGGTGTGGTGTCGTTTTTTTCGGCAGAAGAACGGACGCAACTGATGCGGTGGAGGGCAAGGCGCTTGGCCTCGAAGGGTTCCAAGCCCTTGACTATAGTGCGTTTTACACGTAGGTCATGGGCAGGTCGTGCCTCCGGAGGGAAGGCATTCTGCCTTCCCTGTGCGCCGAAAGGCGCACCTGCCGCGAACTGCCAAAAGGAAAGCGCCTAGCGGCGCTTAGGGAAGGCAGAATGCCTTCCCTCCGGCGGCCGCGGCGAAAGTCCGGCTTACTTCCTAGCCGACCTCGATCATCTCGAAGTCTTCCTTCGCCACTCCGCATTCCGGGCAGACGAAATCGTCGGGCACGTCTTCCCACGCCGTGCCCGGATCGATGCCTTCCTCTTCGCAGCCTTCCGCCTCGTCGTAGATCCAGCCGCACACGATGCACTGCCACTTGCGCAATGGAGGACTCTCCCGGTTTTCGCATCTCGCTTGAGGGGCTGCGTACCTTACCCGATGGCAACGCCAAAATGGCGGCTTTGTGACGAGGACGGGCCTCGCCAGTGCCGCGCGAGTACGCAGGCGCGCCCGTCAGGGCGCGCCGTCGGGCATCCGAATACAATGCCGCCGTGCTTGCCCAACGACTTCCTGCCTACCTCCTGCTCATGCGGCTGGACCGGCCCGCCGGTGCCTTGCTGCTGCTGTGGCCAACGCTAACGGCACTGTGGCTTGCGAGCGGCGGAGTTCCCAATGGGGGACTCTTGGCCGCCTTCGTTGCTGGCACCTTCGTCATGCGCGCCGCCGGTTGCGTGATGAACGACATCGCCGACCGCGACTTCGACCCGCACGTGGAGCGCACCCGCAGCCGACCGCTGGCGGCCGGCACCGTCTCCGTGCGGGAAGCCGCCGTCCTGCTTGCGGTCTTGGTCGCTGCTGGCCTCGCCATCCTGCTAACGCTGAACGCGGCCGCACGCTGGTATGGCGCCGTTGCGGTGCTCCTGATCGCCTCCTACCCCTTCTTCAAGCGCTTCACGCACCTGCCCCAAGCGATGCTCGCCATCACCTTCGGCTGGGGCATTCCGATGGCGTTCGCCGCCGCCACGGGAGACGTGGGCCTCACCGGCTGGCTGCTGTTCGGCGCCAACGCCCTCTGGATCATGGCCTACGACACCATTTACGCGATGGTGGATCGCGACGACGACGTGCTGATTGGCGTGAAGTCCACGGCCATCCTTTTCGGCAGCGCCGATGTGGCGGCGGTGCGGCTGTTCCAGGTCGGCGCGGTGCTTGCCTTGTTGGTGCTCGGGGTGCAGGCAGGGCTGGGCCTCGTCTGGTATCTCGCCGTCGCCGTCTTCGCCGCCTGCCTCGGGCGCCAGCAGGCGCTCATCAAGAACCGGGAAGGATCGGCCTGCATGGCTGCCTTCCGCAACAATGCCTGGGCGGGGCTGGCCCTTTTCGCTGGCATCGCCATCGACCTCGCGCTTGCCCCAGCCCGCAGTTAGCCTGGCTAGCGCCGATGATCGACAGGGGAATCAACCGGATTGGCGCTGCCGCGGCATGGCTCAATCTCGGCATGGTGGCCGCCACTTGCGTCGTCGTCGGGCTGCGCTACGCCTTCGGGGCCGGTGCCATCGCCATGCAGGAAGCCGTGATCTACATGCATGCCATCGCGCTGTCGGCCGGGCTCGCCTACACCCTCCAGCGCGACGAGCACGTGCGCGTGGACCTCCTCTATGCCCGCATGGGCGAGCGCGGCAAATGCTGGGTGAACCTCTGCGGTCACCTCTTTCTGCTCGTGCCCACCTGCATCTGCATCATCGCGGTGAGCCTGCCCTACGCAGTGCAGTCGTGGTCGATCCTCGAAGGCTCGCCGGAAGTGGGCGGCGTGCCGGCCGTGTTCCTGCTGAAGTCGTTGCTGCCCGCGTCCGCAGCCTTGCTGGCCTTGCAGGGGCTGACGATGGCGTGGCGGGAAGCGCAGAGCCTTCGCGGCTCACGGCGGCCTGACACATGAACCAGGCGAGCCTTTGGAGGGTGAGCATTCCACCTTCCCTAGCGCCGACAGGCGCCTTTCGGCAAGCGCGGTCGGCGCGCCAAGGGAAGGCAGAATGCCTTCCCTACACAGTTTCGTCCATCGCCAAGTCCGACGGGCAAGCGTTGCCGTGGCAGAGCTGATCCCGCTCGTCATGTTCGGGGCGGTTTTCGCTGCCCTGCTCGCGGGCTATGGAGTCGCGGCAACCCTTGGCGGAGTGGCCTTGCTGTTTGCACTGCTCGGCATGGCCGTCGGCGCCTTTGATGGCCGCGACCTCGGCTTCCTGGCTGGACGCCTCTTTGGCGTGTTCACCAACCAGACCCTGCTTGCGGTACCGCTGTTCGTGTTGATGGGCGTGACGCTCGAGCGCACCAACATCGCCGAGACGCTGCTCGAGAGCCTTTCCGGGCTCATGGCAAGGCTGCCGGGGGGGCTCGCCATCGCGGTGACTCTGGTGGGAATGCTGATGGCTGCCAGCACCGGGATTGTCGGCGCAACGGTGGTCACATTGGGGCTTCTCGCCCTGCCGTCCATGCAGCGCGCCGGGTTCGATCCCAAGCTCTCCACCGGAACCATCTGCGCCACCGGAACGCTCGGCCAGATCATCCCGCCTTCCATCGCCTTGGTGCTGCTGGGCGATGTACTGTCGAACGCCTACCAGCAGGCGCAGTTGGGGCAAGGCGTTTTCGCGCCGAAGACGGTATCTGTGGGTGACCTCTTCGCCGGTGCCTTGCTGCCTGGATTGCTCTTGGTGGCGCTCTACGCCGGCTACGTGCTCAGCGTGTCGCTGATCTCACCCGAGCGTGCGCCGCGGGCCCGGGCCGAAAGTCGGAGCGAACGCGGCGGCGCGAACCTCCTGCGCGGGCTGCTGGCGCCACTCGCCCTGATCGTCGCCGTGCTCGGATCGATCCTGGGCGGGCTTGCGACGCCCACCGAAGCGGCCGCCGTGGGGGCGCTCGGCGCCCTCGGTCTCGCCGCCGCCAACCGCGCGCTCAATCTGGGCAACCTCCGCGACATCATGCGTGCCACGCTCACCACCACCTCGATGGTGTTCTTCATCCTGATCGGTGCATCCTTGTTTTCCCTGGTCTTTCGCGGCTATGGCGGCGACGACCTGGTGGCGTCGATGTTCGACAGCCTGCCCGGCGGAGTCTACGGCGCCCTGCTGCCGGTGATGCTGGTGATCTTCCTGCTCGGCTTCGTGCTCGACTTCATCGAGATCACCTATGTGGTGGTGCCGGTGGTGGGGCCGGCGCTCCTCGCAATGGGCATCGACCCGGTCTGGCTCGGCATTCTCATCGCCGTGAACCTGCAAACGTCCTTCCTCACGCCACCGTTCGGCTTTGCCTTGTTTTACCTGCGTGGCGTCACGCCGGACTCGATCCGCACCACCGACATCTACCGGGGCACCATCCCCTTCATCGTCCTGCAACTGGCGCTGCTCACGCTCCTGTTCGCCTGGCCACAACTGGCAACCTGGCTGCCATCGGTGCTGTACTAGCGCCGCTTCGCGGCGCTCTTGCAGTTTTCGCTGGCGCGAAAACTGGTGCGGGCCGTCGCCAACGCCAAGACCCGTAGGGGCGACCCTCGTGGTTGCCCGCCCAGGCCAGCCCGGGACCTTCGCGTAAACTCGAACATCGAAGTGCAAGGAAATCCGGCAAATGCGGGTGAGATGGCTGACTTGCGTCGCCTTTGCGGCGCTGGCGATGTCCGCGGCGGCGGAGCCGCCAGCCTCGACGGTACTCGACGAGTACGTCAACGCCCCCGACGACAGCTACTCTTGGCAGGTCGCCGCAACCCATCCGGGCGAGCAGGTCGACACCGTCGTCATCGACCTCGTCTCGCAACATTGGCTAACGCCGGAGCAGGTGGATCGAACCGAATGGCGGCATTGGCTGGTGGTGGCGGTTCCCAAGCAGACGAGCCTTGACGCCGCGCTTCTCTTCATCGGCGGCGGCAGCAATGCGGCACCCGGCGAGGCAGAACCACCAGGCCCGAACGAGCGCATGATGCAGATCGCCGCTGCGACGGGAACGATAGCGGCAGAACTGCGCACGGTGCCGAACCAGCCACTCACCTTCCACGGCGACGGCCAGCCGCGCTGGGAGGACGACCTCATCGGCTACGCCTGGGCGCACTACCTCGAAACCGGTGACCCGGCATGGCTGCCGCGCGGCCCCATGGTGAAGAGCGCCGTACGCGCAATGGATGCGCTCGAGGAGTTCTCCGCCAGACGCGACGACATCGCCAATGTCAGTCGCTTCGTCGTCGCCGGTGGCTCCAAGCGGGGCTGGACCACCTGGCTCACCGGCGCGATGGACTCGCGCGTGATCGCCATCGCCCCCATCGTCATCGACGTGCTCAGCATCGATGCCTCCATGCGTCACCACTTCGCCGCCTACGGCTTCTGGGCGCCGGCCATCGGCAACTACGTCGCCCACGGCATCATGCAGCGACTGGACCATCCCCGCCTCGCCGAAATCTACAACCTCGTGGACCCACACGCCTACCTGCATCGTCTCACCATGCCCAAGCTGGTGCTGAACGCGGCTGGCGATCAGTTTTTCCTGCCGGACTCGTCGCAGTTCTATTGGGACGACCTGCGCGGCGAAAGCTACCTGCGCTACGTCGCCAACGCCGATCACAGCATGGACGGCAGCGACGCCCTCCACACGCTGACGGCCTTCCACTCGCTGATGGTGCGTGGCGAGAAGCCCCCACAGCTAACGTGGACCCAAACCGAGCACGGCACCCTAACGGCCCTCGCAACGCCCAAGCCGCAAGCGGCGCGACTGTGGCAAGCGACCAATCCCCGCGCCCGGGACTTCCGCGTCGAAACTCATGGCCGCGAATACGTCGCCTCGCCCCTAACGCCAAGTGAAGACGGCACATACACGGTACCGGTGTCCCCACCAGAACAAGGCTGGTCCGCCACCTTCATGGAGTTCGACTGGGACGTAGGCGCCGCCGCCCCCTTCAAGCTAACGACCGAAGTGGTGGTGACCCCCGACGATCTACCCTTCTCGGACAAGCCTCCCAGCCTGCCACCATCAGCTACCGTCACCTGCAACGCCAGCAGTCCGGAAGCCGCCAAGCAACTGGCGGGAGACTTGCCAGACGCCTTGGCCGAAGCAGGCTTCACGCCACCCCGCCTCGACACCAAGCTCGACGGCGCAGATCTCTACCTCAACTGGCCAATCACCGCCCGCGTCGGCGAAGAACTGCAAGCCGTCCGCACGCACCTCGCCCGTCAACAATGCGACGCCCCCGCATTGCAGCTCGAATCCGGCCCCGCCATCACGCTCCCACCGGTGCCGCGATAGTTCTTGGGGGCGAGGGCCACATGCCCTGGCCGCCAAAGGCCCTCGCGTTGCAGGCACCTGCCTCCCGGCCTCTACCGGACGTAGCGCGACACCACGTTTTCTAGGAGTTCCTGGCGGCCGCTAACGGGTGTCAAGTCTGCCCCGCCCGCTCGCGCATGTTCCGAGAGCGATGCAAGCGACTCGGTGCCGGAGAGGATGCTCTGGCCAAACTCGCTGTTCCAGCCGGCGTAGCGGTCCGCCACGTTGGCTTCGAGTTCGCCGCCTTCGATTAGGGCGGCGGCGTTGACGAGGCCGCGGGCCAAGGTGTCCATGCCGCCGATGTGGCCGTGGAAGAGGTCTTCGCGGGCCATGCTTTGGCGGCGCAGCTTCGCGTCGAAGTTGAAGCCTCCGGTGCCGAGGCCGCCGGCGTTAAGGATTTCGCGCAGGACGAGGGTTGCCTCCTCGATGCCATTGGGGAACTGGTCGGTGTCCCAGCCGTTTTGGGCATCGCCGCGGTTGGCGTCGACGCTGCCGAAGATGCCGTGGGCGATGGCGTAGGCGACCTCGTGCTGGAAGGTATGGCCGGCGAGGGTGGCGTGATTGCACTCGATGTTGAGCTTGAACTCGCCCTCGATGCCGTACTTCTGCAGGAAGGCGTAGCAGGCGGCGGCGTCGTAGTCGTATTGGTGCTTGGTGGGTTCGCAGGGCTTCGGCTCGATCAGGAGCGTGCCGTCGAAGCCAATGCTGTGCTTGTGCTCCACCACCATGTTCATGAAGCGGCCGAGCTGGTCGGACTCGCGCTTGAGGTTGGTGTTGAGGAGCGTGTCGTAGCCCTCGCGGCCGCCCCAGAGGACGTAGTTTTCGCCGCCAAGCTGGTGCGTGAGGTCCAGCACGCAGCGCACCTGCGCGGCGGCGTGGGCGAAGACTTCCGGGTTCGGATTGGTGGCGGCGCCGGCGGCGTAGCGCGGGTGGCCGAAGAGGTTGGCGGTGCCCCAGAGGAGCTTGACGCCGGTGCGTTCCATCGCCGCGGCGAGGTCTTCGCCGATGGCCTTGAGGTTGGCCTCGGATTCCGCATAGGAGTCGCCTTCCGGCGCGACGTCGCGGTCGTGGAAGCAGAAGTAGGGCACGGTGAGCTTCTCGAAGAACTCGAAGGCAGCCGTCAGCTTGTCGCGGGCGGCGACCATTTCGTCGTTGCGTCCACGCCACGGGCGGTCCCACGTTCCATCGCCGAAGACGTCGTCGCCTGGGGCGTCAAACGAGTGCCAGTAGCAAACCGCGAAGCGGAGGTGTTCGGCCATGGTCTTGCCGAGCACCACGGCGTCGGCGTCGTAGTGGCGAAAGGCGAAGGGGTTGGTGGAGTCTGGGCCTTCGTAGCGGATGGTCTCGACGTTTGGGAAAAAGCTCATTGGGGTTCTCGCGCAAGTGTTCGAGGGCGATGGTAGCGCGCCGGCTACCTGACGGGCCTTTGGAGGGAAGGCATTCTGCCTTCCCTAGCAGGCTGGCTCCGTTAAGAGTCCGTGAAGAGGCGCCTATCGGCGCCAGGGAAGGCAGAATGCCTTCCCTCCAAAGGCCCGTCTAGGTGCGCTGGAGGGTGGGGAAGCGGGGCTTTAGGTCTTGGTAGAGGTCGCGGAAAACGCTTAGGCGTTCGGTAGCGCGGCCGACGGCCTCGGGGTTTGGTTCGATTACGACTTCGATGGGGGCTGGTGGGCAGATGGTCTGTGGGTCCGCGCCGGTTGCAGCGATTGCGGCCAGGCGGGCCGCGCCTAGGGCTGGGCCGACGGCGGCGTCTTGGCGGTAGGTCAGGGGGCGAGCTAGGGCTGCGGCCAACGTCTTGCCCCAGAAGAGGCTTTGGGCGCCGCCGCCGATTACGCTGACTTCGCCCAGGTTTGCACCGGCGTCTATGAGGGCCTGCTGGCCGTCTGCCAAGGCGAACGCCACGCCTTCGAGCACGGCCCCGCCTAGTTGGGCACGGTTCGTGTCGTGGTTTAGGCCGACGAATGCGCCGAGGGCGTTGGCATCATTGTGCGGCGTGCGTTCGCCGGACAGGTATGGCAAGAAGAACAGGGCTCCGGGTTCGACTCCTTCGGCCTCGATTTCGTCGATGAGGGCGGCTTCCGAATCTGCATGAGTCAGCGCGGTGACCCACGTGAGCGCGCTGGCAGCGGAGAGGATCACGGACATCTGGTGCCACAAGCCCGGCAAGGCGTGGCAGAAGGCGTGCACGCCGCCGGCGGGATTGGGGCGATAGGTGGTGTCGGGGGTGAAATAGACGCCGGAGGTTCCGAGTGAGACGAAGCTCGCGCCCGGCGCGATGGCACCCACGCCGACGGCACCTGCCGCTTGGTCACCTGCACCGCCGACCACCGGTACTTCGCGCATCCCCCACGCCTTGGCGAGGTCAGGGCGAAGGGTGCCGGATACTTCGGATCCTTCCACCAAGCGTGGCATGTGGGTGGAGTCGAGCTCCGTCGCTGCCAGCATCTCGTCCGACCAAGCCCGCTTCGACACATCGAGCCAGAGCGTGCCGGAGGCGTCCGACATTTCGCTCACGAACTCGCCCGTGAGCCGATGCCGGAGCCAGTCCTTCGGCAGCAACACCTTGCGCGTGGCGGCAAATGCGACCGGCTCGTGGCGGCGCACCCAGATGAGCTTGGGTGCCGTGAAGCCGGGCATGGCGCGGTTGCCCGTGAGCGCGAGGACTTGGGTGTGTTCCTCCATCCATTCGCATTCGGCGTCTGCGCGCCCGTCGTTCCAGAGGATGGCCGGGCGCAGCACTTCGTCACCCGCGCCCAGGAGCACCGCGCCGTGCATCTGGCCGGACAGGCCAATGGCATCCACCTTTGGCAGATGGGCACGCAGTTGGCCCATCGCCCGTTCGAGCGCTTGCCACCAATGCTCCGGGTTCTGCTCGCTCATCTTCGGGCCGGGGCGCGAGATATCGAGCGGCGCGGTCGCTTCGGCCACGACCTCCCGGCTGGCATCGCCCACGCCGGAACCGGAAACGGTCACCACCGCCTTCACGGAAGAGGTGCCTAGGTCTATGCCGAGTTGCATCTAGCGCCTAGCCAAGACGGGCATTTGGAGGGGAGGCATTCTGCCTTCCCTGGGCGCCAGCCGAACTGGCAACGCGTCCAGAGGAAGCAAAGCGCCTATCGGCGCTTAGGGAAGGCAGGATGCCTTCCCTCCAGTGGCGCGCACCCTCCGGCACCTATTCGGCGGCGCGGATGGTCGCCACCAGGTAATCGACCACGTCGAGCATTTGCTCCTGGCCGCCGGCCATGTCGGTCTCGATGCGGTAGGTGCCGTTGACGATCATCGTTGGGACGCCGGTGGCGCGGTACATGCGGGTACTGGCATCGGCCTTGCGCACGCGGCTCTGGACACCGAAGGAGTTGAACACGCGCAAGAACTCGTCTGGCTCCACATCCGCCTCTCGCTCGAACAGACGGGCAAGTAGTTGCTCGCGGTTCATCTCCAGCCGATAGACATGCACGCCCTCGAAGATGGGGGTGTGGACTTCGCCCAGCACGTCGAGGAGTTCAGCGGTGTAGAACGCCTGCGCCAAGGCCGCCCAGTAGGCGTTGAAGACGGCCGGAACGCGGCGGAAATCCACATCGTCCGGCACCGTTTCAAGCCAGCGCTCCACCGCTGGGTCGAAGTTGAAGCAGTGAATGCAGCCATAGGAGAAGAGCTCCACCACCTCGATGCGGTCGGGGTTGCGGGTTTCCACCGGCGTAGGCAGCCGGACATAGTGCCGACCTTCCTGATACGTGACGGCGGCTTCTTGGGCCAGCGACGGCCCCGCCAGCACCGTTGCCGCAAGCACAAGGGCGAGGGCGCGGCCAGGGATTGCCGAGCCCAGAACCTTGCGCGCGCCCATCAGTACAGGCCCAGGATGTAGTTCGCCACTGCCTTGATTTCGCCGTCGGTCATGTTGGCCGCCACGTCGCGCATCACGCCGCCGTTGTTCTCGTCGGTGGCGCGGTCGCCCTCGCGGTAGGCGGTCATCTGGGCGATGGTGTAATCCGGATGCTGGCCCGCGAGACGCGGAAAGCCCGCCAGCGAGTTGCCGGCGCCGTCCGGTGCATGGCAGGCGGTGCAGGCGGCCACGCCCTTGTCGAGAATGCCGCCGCGGTAGATGGCTTCGCCCAGGGCGAGATCGGCATCCTTGGCCTGCCCAGCCGCCGCCGGCTGGGCGGCGTAGTGCTCGGCAAGTTCGCGGATGTCTTCGTCGCTCATGTTGTCGAGTTGACCGGCCATCAGCGGTGCCGGCCGGTCGCCGTCGCGCATGAGGATCATCTGCCGCTCTAGGTAGGCCACGTTTTGGCCGCCGAGGTTCGGGTAGATGGGCGAGAGGCTGTTGCCGTCTTCGGCGTGGCAGACGACGCAAGGCCCGGCAAGGTCGCTCGCGAGGCTGGTCGCTGAGGCCAGCGCAACGACGGTGGCTAAGGCGATGGCTGCATGGACGGAGCGCTTGGGCATGGTTCGCGTTTGTCCCTTGGAAGATGCTTTTTCGTGGCGCGCCCTAGAGGACCGAAGGATCCCACCGCACGAACAAATGCGCCGTAAACTGGACCGTGCTTGCAAGGCGGCGCGGATTATAGAACACGGTGCCCGAAACGCTACCGACCCGGCCCCAGACGCGGGCCCTCACCTGCTCCTTCCTCGGCAGCGCCGACCGACTGGCACGCTGTCCCCCGGACGACGAGCCGGAAGTGGCGTTCGTGGGGCGCTCCAACGCCGGCAAGTCGAGCACACTGAACCGGCTGTGCGGACGCGCCGGCGGCAAGCGGGCGCTGGCGCGGGTGAGCAAAACGCCGGGACGCACGCGGCTCATCAATTTCTTCGCCGTGGAAGGCGGCGGTCGGCTCGTGGACCTGCCCGGCTATGGCTTCGCCAGCGCCAGCAAGGCCGAGCGGGACGCGTGGAACCGTGCCATCGACGATTATCTGCATGAGCGCAGCGGCTTGCGGCTGGTGGTGGTGGTCATGGACGCGCGGCGGCCCTTGCAGCCGATGGACCGCGCCATGATCGAGTGGTGCATGGACCAAGACCTGCCGGTGCTGGCGCTGCTGAACAAGGCGGACAAGCTCAAGGCCGGGGCAAGGAAGCGAATGCTGCGGGAGGTTCGGGCGGAGCCGGGCGGAACGGGTGCGGAGCTCTTTTCCGCGATTACGGGACTTGGGGTGGAAGCCGTGCTCGGGACGATTCGGGGCGCGCTTTCGAGCGGGAAGTTGGAGGGCGCGCCCCCGGTCGAGACAAGCGAGGACGCTGCGCCGTAGAACGCTGTTCAAGACGGGCGGGGACAAGCCCCGCCCCTACGCTGCAAGGGGGAGTGACGGGAAGACCCGAAATCCCCTGCATCACTCGCCCGTTACAGGGGGGTCGTCGATTTCGCCCTCCCAGTAGTTGCGTGTTTCTTCGGCGCGGCCGATGAAGTGGAAGCCGATCTCGCTGCCGGCGGCGAACTTGCCGCTGTCGGGGTATTCGCAGATGTCGGCGTCGGCGACGCTGGATATGGCGAGGTACTTCAGCGTCGTGGTGCCGGTGTTGGTGAGCTTGTGGGCGTAGTCGAGCTGGCCTAGCGGCGCCCCAAGGACATCGCCGGCGGCAACGGCATGGCAACGGTCGCCGAATCGGTATTCGCCTTCACCGGCAAGGATCACGAACATCTCGTCGACGGCGTGGTGAACGTGGCAGGGACATGCGGTTTTGCCCGGTGGCACTTCAAGGTAACTCGCACCGAGCTTGGTGAGGGCCAGAAGCTCGCCGATCCGGTGAAAGGCACCTGCGAAGTCGCCTCGGTCCGTGCCATGTTCGAGCGGCAGCGAAGCAAGGCGGACGACGGGGTTGAAGTCGGAATCTGTCATGGTCGGCTGGCCCGAATCGGCAATTGGAGCGCCAAAGTCGCACATCCCAAGACGGTTGGGCAAGGACGACTTCTCGACTCCCCCGCGAGGGGGGAGTGACGGGGCCGGGGCTTTGTTTTGGGGTTGCGGGGGTACGGGGGGTTGGGTCGGCGGCCCCCCCTCCGAGAAAGGCGAGGACGCCTTTCTCGACTCCCCCGCTAGGGGGGAGTGACATTCGGGGGCGCACGATGCATTGGGGGGGGCCAGCAGTTCGCTCACGCGGGCCTTCGGGTGCGGTGGGCCAGGATCACCGCTCGTGTGGGTGCGGGATGGCCCTCTATGGTGCGGGTTGGATCGTTCGCATCCAGGGCGTCCGGCAGCGACTGATGCGGCATCCATTTCGTGGTTCGCTGCTCGGCCGGGGTGGTTGGCGTGATGTCCACCACGGCTCCCGGCGTGAAGCCTGCGGCCGTGAGCCAGAGGTCGATGGTGGCGGCGTCCGGCACTTGCCAGACGTTGTGCATTCTTGCGTAGCGACCTTCGGGGACGAAGGCGCTGCTGGCGACCAACGTTTCGAGAACTAGCAGGCCGTCTTCGGTGAGGAGACTTGCCAACTGCGACAGATGCGCTTGCGGGTCTCGGCGGTGATAGACGACGCCCATTGAGAACGCCGCGTCGAAGGGTGTCTGAGGGGCCAACGTGGGTTGAGCCAGGTCCTCCAAGCGCAATGGAAGAACGAGATTGCGGGCCGTTCCTTCCTCGGCACAGGAAGCCACTGCGGCGTGTTGCAGCACGAACAGCAATGAGGGGTCGATGCCCACCACCGCTTGGGCGCCCGCCTCGAGCATTCGCCAGCCGAAGTAGCCGTTGCCGCAACCCACGTCGAGCACGCGCTTACCGGTGAGGTGCACATACGGTTGCACGCGCCGCCACTTGCGATCAGAGCGCCATTCCGCGTCGATGTGGATGCCGAAGAGATCGAATGGCCCCTTGCGCCACGGCATGAGGCCGCGCAGGGCGTTCAGCAGGCGGTGCCGTTCCGCGCCAGGAAGGTCGCCGCCGGCGCCGATGCAAACCACATCACCCGGCGTAAGCGAGGCGGTGCGGGCCGGCACCCCGCGAAGCGCATCGAGCCAGCGAGAGAAATCCCCATGCCGCGCTCCCCGCACTCGCTCGATGCAATCCGGCGCCGGCCAATCCGCCGCGCCCCAAGCATGGAACAGCCGCTCCAAGGCAACGGGCGGTCTCACGGCCGCGCAATCATCGCGCCCCAGTTGAGGCACCGGAACCACGTCTCCACTTCACCGAAGCCGGCCGCGGTCAGACGCTCGTGGTGGGCCTCCAAGCTGTCGATGCGCATCACGTTTTCCAGTGCCGCGCGCTTCTGGGCGATCTCCAGTTCGCTGTAGCCGTTGGCGCGCTTGAAGTCGAGGTGCACCTCCTCGACCTCCGGCGGTGCCGCCAGCTTTTCCGCCAGCAGCAACACGCCACCCGGCACAAGCGCTTCCCGAATGCGAGTCAGGAGAGGCAGGCGGTCTTCAGGAGTCAGGAACTGCAGCACGAAATTCAGCATCACCACGTGCGCCGAGCGCATTTCCACCTGGCGGATGTCCGCCACCAGCCACTCGATGCGGCTCTCCCCCGCAGCCAACGCCCGCGCCCGCCCGATCATCGCCTCCGAACCGTCGATGGCAACGACTCGGCAACCGCGCTCGCCCACCGCCCGCAGCACGGCGTGGCTACTCGCCCCCAGGGAACAGCCGAGGTCATAGCAGGTGCCGCCGACCGGCAGATGTCGCGCCGCGATGAGCCCCGTGCAGGCCACCACCGTTTCGTAGCCCGGCACGGAGCGCCGGATCATGTCCTGGAACACCTCCGCCACGCTCTCGTCGAAGGCAAAATCGACGATTTGCTCGCGGGGCCGGCGATACACCTCGTCGAGCGGCGGGTTGTCTGTGCGACTGTGCTGCTTCGGCATGGGCAAAAGTGGTAGGTTTCACATACTTGGCTGGCACATTCTAGTGGCCCATGGACGCGCTGAACCTGCAAAGCCCCGACCTCTACATCAACCGGGAACTCTCGCTGCTCGAGTTCAACCGGCGCGTGCTCGAGCAGGCCAAGGACGACCGCATTCCCCTGCTCGAACGCCTGCGCTTCCTCTGCATCGCCGGGTCGAACCTCGACGAGTTCTTCGAGATCCGCGTCGCCGGGCTCAAGCAGATGCAGGCGGTGGGAGCGACCCAGCGCGGCCCGGACAACTTCTCGCCGCCAGAGCAGCTTGAGCGCATCTCCACCCTGGCCCACGAAATCGTCGACGAGCAATACCGGGTGCTGAACGACGTGTTGTTCCCGCTTTTGGAGGCCGAAGGCGTCCGCTTCCTCAAGCGCGGCGAGTGGAATGCACGTCAGGAGCGTTGGTTGCGCACCTACTTCAACCAGGAACTCGCGCCCATTCTGACTCCCATTGGCCTCGATCCCGCGCACCCGTTCCCGCGCATCATCAACAAGAACCTCACCTTCATCGTCACGCTCGCCGGCAAGGACGCGTTCGGCCGCAACCGCACCATGGCCGTGGTGCAGGCACCGCGCGCGCTGCCCAGGGTGGTGCGCGTTCCGGCCAGCTACGGCGGCAGTCCGTATGCGTTCGTGTTCCTCTCCTCGATCATCCACGCGCACATCGACCAGCTCTTCCCCGACATGAGGCAGGTGGATTGCTATCAGTTTCGGGTCACCCGCGACAGCGATCTGTTGGTGGACGAGGAAGCCGTGGACGACCTCTTGATGGCGGTGGAAGGGGAGCTTTCCTCGCGGCGCTTCGGCCAGGCGGTGCGTCTCGAACTCGCAGACGATTGCCCGAAAGGCGTGGGCGGCTTCCTAGCGAAGGAGTTCGGCCTCGACGATGCCGACATCTACCGCTGCAACGGGCCGGTGAACCTGATGCGGCTGAACCAGATTCCCGATCTCGTGGACCGGCCAGACCTCAAGTATCCCGGCTTCACCCCCGGCATTCCGCCTCGCCTGCAGCGAGCGCCCGACATCTTCTCGGCCATACGCGACGGCGACGTGCTGCTGCACCACCCGTTCGAGTCCTTCGTTCCCGTGCTCGACTTCCTGCGCCAGGCGGCGACGGACCCCGGCGTCGTCTCCATCCGCCAGACGCTCTACCGCACCGGCACCGACTCCAACGTCGTCGAGGCGCTGGTGGACGCCGCCCGCAACGGCAAGGAAGTGCTGGTGGTGATCGAGCTGCGGGCGCGGTTCGACGAGGAGGCGAACATCGAGCTCGCCAACGACCTCCAGGAGGCTGGCGCCCAGGTGGTCTATGGCGTCGTCGGCTACAAGACGCACGCCAAGATGCTCATGGTGCTCCGGCGCGAAGCCAACCGGCTGCGCCGCTACGTCCACCTCGGCACCGGCAACTACCATGCCCGCACCGCCCGCCTGTACACGGACTATGGTCTCCTGACCGCCGACGAGGACATCGCCCGCGATGTCCAGCAGGTCTTTCACCAGCTCACCACCATGGGCCGGATGGATCACCTGAGCAAGGTGCTGCAAGCGCCGTTCAGCCTGCACCAGACCATCCTCGAGCACATCGACGCCGAGATCGAAAACGCCCGCGCCGGCAAGCCCGCCCGCGTGATCGCCAAGATGAACGCTCTCATCGAGCCGCAGGTGATTCAGGCGCTCTACCGAGCCTCGCAGGCTGGCGTCGCCATCGACCTCATCGTCCGCGGCATCTGTTCGCTCCGCCCCGGCATCAAGGGCGTCTCCGACAACATCCGCGTCCGCTCCCTGATCGGCCGCTTCCTCGAACACACCCGCATCTTCTACTTCGAGAACGACGGCAACCCGAGAATCTACCTCTCAAGCGCCGACTGGATGGGCCGCAACTTCTTCTCCCGCGTGGAAGTCTGCTTCCCCATCGAAGACGAAAGCACCCGCCGCTCGATCCTCGAGGAGGGCCTCGACCTCTACCTCGCCGACAACGCCAACGCCTGGGAGCTGACCCCCGACGGCAGCTATCAACGCGCCGCCAGCGACAGCGAAAGGCTGTGTGCCCAGGAACGCCTGCTGGAGCTGCTGGCCCGCTAGAAGCTGTCGGACTTGGCGGCGGCCCACCGGTCTGCCGGACAGGGCGACGCATGCGTCGCCCCTACAGAAAGATGTCGGTCAAAGCCGCGGGCCGTAGGGGCGACGCATGCGTCGCCCTTCTCGATTGGCCATCCGCAGGCGCTAGCTGACCGGTCCCCGCGGGTTACCATTCCGAGTTCAGCGGTTCCGAGGCGGGCGGTAGGTGAGAGTTCGAGACAAGGTCGTTGTGGTGACTGGAGCGGCGAGCGGGATTGGCCGGGCGCTTGCGCGCGTCTTTGCCGGGCCGGAGGGGGCGCGGCATGTGGTGTGCGTGGACATCGACGGCGCTGGGGCTCAGGCGGTTGCGGACGAAATCGGCGGGTCGGCGCAGACCGTCGATGTGGGGAGTGAAGCCGACATCGTTCGGTTGATCGAGACCACGGAATCCGAGCACGGCGCCATTGACCTCTTCTGTTCCAATGCGGGAATCGCCGAAGGCAAGGGCATCGACGAGCCGGACGAGATGTGGGATCGCATCTGGCGCATCAACACCATGTCGCACGTGTGGGCGGCACGGCATCTGGTGCCGCGCATGGCGGCACGGGGCGGCGGGTATCTGTTCAGCACGGCATCGGCGGCGGGGCTTCTGACCCAGATTGGCTCGGTGACCTATGCGGTGACCAAGCACGCTGCAGTGGCATTGGCCGAATGGCTGTCCATCACTCACCACCGCGACGGCATTCGTGTGACGGTGCTCTGTCCGCAGGCGGTGCGCACCAACATGACCGGCCCGAACTCGGCCAATCCCACGCGGCCAGCGTCGCTAGCGTCGACGGCTTGCTCGAACCGGAGGTGGTGGCGCAAGTGTGCGTCGAGGCCATCGACGAGGAGCGTTTCTTCGCCCTCCCCCACGAGATCGTGAACGAATACAGGCGCCGCAAAGTCGCCGATCCAGACCGTTGGCTCGGCGGCATGAGGCGGCTGCAGGAACGGTACATGGAAGACTGAGGGACGGCCCCTTCTGGAAGGAGGGCCTCTCGCCCTACATACGCCCAAGGCATAACCGAGATAACCTCTTTACATGAAGGCCATACGTTACATGAAGGCCATATGCGTAATCTGCGGCTCAAACGCCGGTCGTGACTCACGCTATGCAGCTGTCGCCAGTGAACTAGGGCGGGAACTCGCATCGCGAGGGATGACCCTTGTGTACGGTGGCGCCGGCGTCGGGCTCATGGGCGAGGTGGCAGACGCCACCCTCGATGCCGGCGGCGAAGCCATCGGCATCATCACGGCCCCGCTAGCCGAAAAAGTCGGCCATCCCAGGGTGCAGGTGGAGACCGTCGCTACCCTGCACGAACGCAAGCAACGATTCTCGGAACTCGCCGACGCCTATATCGCCCTTCCAGGCGGCTTCGGCACTTTGGATGAACTCTTCGAAGCCATCACCTGGAACCAACTCGGCATCCACGAACGCCCCACCGGCCTCCTCAACGTCGCCGGCTTCTACGACCCGCTCATGGACTTCCTGCGTCGCGTGTCGGAACAAGGCTTCGTCCGACAGCAACACTTGGCGTCGGTCCTGGTAGGCGACGCCCCAAAGGAACTCCTGGGCGCCCTGCAACGCTGGACACCGCCCGACCCCAACAAGTGGAAAACTGACGACTGAGTCGACAGGCGCGTCTCGTCGCACTAGGTGACGCGCCGCAATCCGACGTTGCTCGAGCCTGTGGATGCCCCCTTTCCGAAGAAAGGACAGGGGAGTGACAGGAGGGGGCTTGGTTCAGGGATTGCGGCGTACGGGGCGTTGGGTCGGCGCGCCACCACCGTTGCTGCATTCTGCCTTCCCTCCAAGGGCAGGGCTTTCTCTTGCGAACTGCGTCAGGGACGAGTTGCCGTTACCAGAAACTGCGGCAGGGAGAACAGGAACCGGCCCTCTTCAACTGCGGTCTCGGCCTGCGCCAACAGCGCCCCCGCCTCTTCGCTCGACAACAGATCAAACTGCGTGGCGTAGCTTGCCATGTTGCGCAGCACCAGCAGGCTGCCGCCTTCGGTGTCGG
>JAPPDJ010000081.1 GCA_028824555.1 Gammaproteobacteria bacterium
CCCCCTCGCGGGGGAGTCGAGAAAGGCCGTCCTCGGCCTTTCTCGGAGGGGGGGCCGCCGACCCAAACCCACCCCCTCCTCCAAACCCCGAACAAAGCCCCCCGCGTCTCCCCTTCGGTGGGGGAGTCGAGAAGGACAGCCTCGCCCCTTTCCCGGAGCCCCGTCCTGTCACTCCCCCCTCGCGGGGGAGTCGAGAAAGGCCGTCCTCGGCCTTTCTCGGAGGGGGGGCCGCCGACCCAAACCCACCCCCTCCTCCAAACCCCGAACAAAGCCCCCCGCGTCTCCCCTTCGGTGGGGGAGTCGAGAAGGACAGCCTCGCCCCTTTCCCGGAGCCCCGTCCTGTCACTCCCCCCTCGCGGGGGAGTCGAGAAAGGCCGTCCTCGGCCTTTCTCGGAGGGGGGGCTTGCTGCGCACCGGCCATAGACCCTTCTGCGGCACCGCTTCTACCGCGCAAGCTCTCAGGTCAGCTTAGTTCTTGGTCCGCTAAAAAGGCGTTGATCTCTCGTGCGAGTTCGTCGGGTCTGTCCAGTTCTGGCAAGTGCCCTGCACCCTCTAGCTCGCCGGTGCGGACGGGACCTGCCAAGGCAGCGCGGAAGCGCTCGTTGGACGAGGTGGGCAGCACGCGGTCCTCACTACCGCGCAGCAGCAGCGTAGGGTGATCCACGCGATGCAGGCGGGAGACTACGCCGGTGTCGCCGAAGGGAAACAGGTAGCGGGCCGCGGCTTCCATGGCGCGGGTGTGCATCACCTGATAGTCGATGGCTTCGGCGCCTTCTGGCACTTGCCATGCTTCCTTCCATGCTTCAGGGCGCTCGCACACGAGGTTGGGGATGGAATCTGGGCCCGGCACCTGCGCCCAGATGTCCGCGCCTGGGTCATCCGTGTCATGCGAGCCGAAGGGGGAGATCAGCACCAGGCGGTTCACCAAGCCGCCGGCAATGGCTGCGACTTCCGCCGCCAAGGCACCGCCCGCGGAGCTGCCGATGAGGTCCACAGGAGCTTCGTCCAACGCTTCCACGGTTTCCACGCAATGCACCACCCAGTCGAGCAGGGTGTCTAGGTGGCGGAAGTCCTCCGCGCCGGGAAAGCCGGGCAACGAAGGGACGATCACGCGCCGGGATTCGGCGAGCCGCTCCAGAAACGGCACCCACGTGGGCACCCCGCCGATGCCGGCGAAGAACACCGCCGGCGGTGCGGAAGGATTGTCGCCGCCGGTGAGCACCCGAACAGGATGTCCACCCACCGTAATGGTCGTCTCCCGCATCAGGCCAGCGCCCTCGCCGTGGCCGGTTGCTCGAGCGGCTGCGGCCACCACGAGTCTTCCCAGCGGTCGTCGAAGAGGTCCTGGATTTGCGGCAGCACGCGCTCGGCATAGAGCCGGGTGTTGTACTTCGCAAGCTCCGTTCCCATGTTGCCGAACTGGCACAGCAGCATCAGGTGGCCGACGTTGAGGTCGATGCACACCTGACGGATGCGTTCCGCAACTTGGTCGGGGTCGCCGGCAATGACATAGCCGAGGTCGAGAATCTGCTCCCAGTCGCGAGCGGCGCCCATTGGCCCCGGGCGACCGCCACCGTTCTGGCCATTGCCGGCGCGGCTCTGCGCGGCCGCGAGGGCGACTTGCGATTGCACCTTGGCGCGAATCGTCGCCTCGGACTGATACCCGGCCGGCGATGCCCACTTCGGATTCACGTGCAGGCAGCGACCGTAGAAATACTCGGCCGGCTCGCGATAGAGCTCGAGCGCCTCCTTCTCCGTCTCGCCTACCGCCACGAACTGCAGGAAACCGGCGCGATACGGGTTGCGATCCTTGCCGAGCCGATCCATCTCGTCCCAGAAGCCCTGCATGGTCGCGGCGCCGGCCTTGTAGCCGAAGTACGACAGATAGCTGTACACGTAATCCATTTCCGCGCACCAGCGCCACGTCTCCACCGAGCCGCCGCCGGGAATCCACACCGGCGGGTGCGGCTTCTGCACCGGGCGAGGCCAGACGTTGACGTAGCGAAGCTGGTTGTAGCGACCGTTGAAGGCGAACGTCTCCGGCTCCTGCCATGCCTTCATGACGATGTCGTGCGCCTCGTAGTAGCGGTCGCGCAGCTTCGACGGGTTCTGGCCGTAGGCGAAGATGGTGTCCATGGGCGTGCCCACAGGGAACCCGGCGATGAGGCGTCCGCCGGACATGCAGTCGAGCATGGCGAACTCCTCCGCCACCCGCGTCGGCGGGTTGTAGAGCGCGAGCGAATTGCCCATCACGCAGATGGCCGGCGCAGAGGTGCGCCGGGTGAGCGTGGCGGCGATGAGATTGGGCGAGGGCATCAGGCCATAGCCGTTCTGGTGGTGCTCGTTGCAGCAAACCCCGTCGAAGCCCACCTCGCCGGCGAACTCGAGCTCGTCGAGATACTCGTGGTAATGCTGGTGCACCCGCTCGGCATCGAGCAGCCCAGAGTCGATGTCGACCCAAACCGACGGGTGCTCCTCGCGGAAGTCGTCCGGCAAGTCCTTGTAGGGCATCAAGTGAAACCAAAGATTCTTCACGCGGCCATCCTCCCCTAGACCACAGGAATTGCCGCCAATGGTACGCGACAGGGGTGGCGACGGGGGAGGGGCAGTGTTCGAGGATTCGGGGTACGCAGCTGTGGGTCGGCGGCCCCCCCTCCGAGAAATCGAGGACGATTTCTCGACTCCCCCGCGAGGGGGGAGTGACAGGAAAGGTTGCGCCCCACCCCTGCGCGCAACCCCCGCCTCGCCCCATGCCCCCTCACCCCTCCCACGGACACCTCCGTGACCCCCACATCCCACAATCCCCGAACGGAGCCCGGTCCTGTCACTCCCCCCTCGCGGGGGAGTCGAGAAAGGCCGTCCTCGGCCTTTCTCG
>JAPPDJ010000048.1 GCA_028824555.1 Gammaproteobacteria bacterium
GGGACAAGCCCGTCCCCTACGAGCTTCCATCTCGCCGACGACGCCGAGTCACTGATGCGCGAGGAACGGGCTGGGCCTCGGAGGGAAGGCATCCTGCCTTCCCTAAGCGCCGACAGGCGCTTTTTCACCTGCCACAGTGAAGCAGGTGCGCTGGCGCGCAGGGAAGGCAGAATGCCTTCCCTCCGAGGCCCGCACTTCGAGTCAAATCGTCCAAGCATCAACGTGTTACGCGTTTTGTTCCATGAAAGGAAAACCCCAGGGTCACCAGGCGGAGCGTTTTGTTCCGTGCCTCAGCTGCCTGCTCGGGGAGCCGCGCCGGGCGTACTCCGTCAGGCCTGAAGCGTCACGAACCGCCGGTACGCGCCGCTTGGGTTCGCCATCAGCTCTTCGTGGCTGCCGGTCTCGACGATGCGGCCCCGGTCGAGGTAGAGAATGTGGTCGGCGTGCTCGATGGTGGACAGGCGGTGGGCAACGACGATGGTCAGGCGGTCGGCGTTCGATGTGCGCAGGGCACTGAGCAAGGCGCGTTCCGTCATTGGGTCGAGCGCAGCTGTGGGCTCGTCGAGGACCAGGATTGGGGCTTCGCGCAAGATGCCGCGGGCGATGGAGAGACGCTGCTTCTGGCCCGTGGACAAGGTGCCGCCGCCGCGACCGATGGTGGAAACGAACCCGTCGGGCATGGCGCGGACGAAGTCGAGGGCACCGGCGATCTGGCAGGCGGATTCCATCTCGGCGACGGTTGCATCCGGTTTCGCTATGCGGAGGTTAGCGGCGATGGTGTCGGTCAGCAGTTGGTGTTCTTGGAAGACATAGGCGACATCGCGTCGGAGTGCCGCCGTGTCGATGTCGTCCAAGTCGATGCCACTCAATGTGATCCGACCGTCGCAAGGTTGCAGGAACTTGGGGATCATCTGGGCGAGTGTCGTCTTGCCCGCACCGCTCGGCCCGACGACGGCGATGGTCTGGCTGGCGCGGGCCTCGAAGCTGACTGCCGCGAGCGCCTGGCGTCCGTCGGGGTAGCGGAAGTCGACATCCTCGAATCGCAGCTTGAGCGGTTCTGATCGCGTAGGCGGCGGCGCCCGTCGGCGAGGTGTCGTTGGCTCTGCTTCATGGTCCAGGGCGAAGTACACGCGCCGCGCGGCCGCCGCGTTGTCCTGTTGGTCTATCCAGATGCGACCGAACTGCATGGCGGTCTCGTAGAGCAAGCTGTACATCCGGATCACCACTGGCGTGTCGCCCAGGGTGAGTTCACCGCGGACAATGCCGGTAAAGATCACCCAGAAGCCCAAGGTCGCGAACACGAGGTGGACGTTCTCGGCGATCCACTCGACCGCGTTCGCCACCCAGATCAGGAGCAGGCTCTGCCGGAACGACTCCCGGCTCGCTGCGGCGAACTGGTTGCGTTGCCGCTCGCTGCCGCCCAGGCTCTGCACGGCTGCCACGTTCCGGAGTCCCTCCTCCAACTCGTCGGTGGTTGCGCTGCCGGAGGCGCGGCTTGCCTGGCTCACCTGCCGCGCCCAACGCGCGAGCGGCGAGGTCGCCAACAGAGTTAGGCCCACCGCAGACAGGCCGATCCACACCAGTTCCGGTGTGACGCCGCCGTAAACGGCCGTCAGCACCCAGAGATTCGCGCCGACGCTGACGACCATCGCCAATGGACTCAGCGTCAGGGCGTAGCAGATGCCGGCGATGGACGGCGCGTCGTGCATCACCCGGAACATCGCGTCGCCGGGTCGCTGCAGATTGAGGCTGGTCAGCGGCTGACGCGAGAGCCGCGAGAACAGTGCGCCGCGCACATCGTGCGTGATGCGTTGCGACAGCCGGATGGCGAGACACAGATCGAGCAGACCCACGAGGCCGCGCGCTGCGCTCCAACCCGCGCTGACCTTGTTCTCGGACCGCGTTGCGACATCCGCGCCTTCGGCCAGATTCGCCTCGAGCATGGTATTTCCGGAATAGCCAACGAACAGGAACATGACGGCGAGAACGGCAAGTGCGTGGAGCGTGACCGCCATTGGATCCATGCCGGAAACGGCGCCCAGAAAGGCAGCCATGAACGAGGGATAGAGGAGACCCTCGCCGCCCGGCGGGATCGGCTGTTGCATGACCCCGTGGTCGATCAAGACCTTCAGGAACCAGGGCAGCGGCAGGCCCAAGGCGTAGATCAGCACGATGAGCCCCGCCCGTGCCGCAAACAGGCGCCGCTGTGGCCAGAGGTAGCCGAGCGCGCGCCTGAACAGTCCAAGGACGTCGTGCGCCGCCAGCGTAGTCCTTACGTCCAGTCGGTCGTGGTATCGCGCCCTGACGGAAGCGTCGGCAGGTTGTTTCGCGAGCCGCTGGCTGCTTTCAGGCATGCGCGCGCCCGTCCGTGATCACGAAGTCGCGATAGCGGCCTTGCCGCGCCATTAGTTCGTCGTGGTTGCCAAACTCCGTGACCGCGCCGTCCGCGAGCACGGCGATCCGGTCCGCCGCGCGGATCGCGGACAGCCGATGCGTGATGAGGATGACCACTCGTCCGACGGCCCATCGCCTCAGGTTTGCGATTACGCGCTGCTCGGTATCGGCATCCAGAGAAGCCGTCGGTTCGTCCAGCACCAGCACGGGAGCGTCGCGCACCAGCGCTCGGGCGATGGACAACCGCTGCTTCTGTCCGGTGGAGAGCAGCGCACCGCCGACGCCGAGCACGGTGTCGAACCCTTCAGGGAGCTCTTCGATGAATGCAGTCGCGCAGGCGACGTCGGCGGCTTCCCGGAGCTCGGCATCGGTGGCGCTTGGGGTCGCGTAGCGCAGGTTGTCGGCAATGGAGGTGGGGAAGAGCACGTTTTCCTGCAGGGCCATGGCGATGTGGCGCCTGAGATCGGCGACGCGAACCGAGCGCAGGTCGACGCCGTCAATGGCGACGCTGCCCTCGTCCGGGTCGAACAGTCGCAGCAGCAATGCCATCGCGGTGGTTTTGCCGGTGCCAGACTCGCCGACGAGGGCCGTGACCTTGCTGGTCTCGGCGACGAACTCGAAACCGCGCAGAACCGGTGTTTCGGGCGTGTATCCAAATCGGACACCCCGGAAGCGCACCCCTTCGCGCACCGCCGGAAAGGCCTCCGGCCTGGCGGGGTCGTTCACGTCCGGCCTTTGTTCCAGGAGCCAGAAGGCACGACCAAGCCCCACCGCCATGTCCTGGGCCAAGCACCAAACCCGGACGAGTTCCTCGAAATGCAGTGCGAAGGCGTCGATCCGGCTACGACGTGCCTGATGGACGGCCACCGTCCAGTGCGTCACCGACATGCCGAACAGCACTAGCAGGGATGCGCCGAACACGGCGCCTTCGGCCAGCACGAACCGGGTCGCGAGGTAATCCGTGGCGAACAGCAGCAGCGCCAGGAGGAACGAGACGACCACCTTCAGCGCGGCGAAATCCCGACGGATGGCAAATGCGGTGTCGAGTGCGGCGGCGGACTCGCGCTGGAATCTCGCGAAGTTGGTGTCCTCGAAGCCGTAGGCCTTGATGGCCTGAATGCCCTGAAAGGTCTCCTGTACGCGGGTGAACAGCGCGGCATTGGCCTCGCGGGCGGCGTGACTCCACCTTTGCAGCCTGGGCGTCACAGCGAGCGCGAGAAGCAACACCGACACGCTGGCGAGCAGCATCAGCAAGGCGAAGTAGGGGCTGAAGAGCGTGGCGACCGCGATTTGCAGCGACATCATCGCGATGGCGATGATCGGCTGCACGACCACATGGTCCACCACGGCCGTGACCATGGCGCTGTCTTGGAAGACGCGGTAGATGCCGTCGCCCGCCGAGGTCCGCGAATGAAACCGCAGGCTGAGTTCCTCCGCGCTCAGAACCATCGTCGTGCGGAGGTCCTGGTTTACCCGCTGCAGGATCCAGACCTTGTACATCGCGAGCAGGGTGAACGCGCTTGTGGTGGCGACGATGATCACCGCCGAGACCACGAGGAAGCGGAACAGCACTTCAAGCCGAGCCGCCTCGGTCAACGCCTCCACACCGACATAGCCGATGGTCGGCAGCAGCATCACCGTCGCCTGCATCTCGGAGAGTGGTTCGGCGCGGCCGACGGAGTCCATGAGGACGTCAAAGCCAAGAAAACCGACCGCCGTGCCGAACCCGAGCAGTGCCAGGTTCAGTCCGAGGAGGGCGAGGAAATGCGCGATCTGCGGGAGGACGTAGGGCCAGGTGGCGATGTAGATGCGACCTAGAGACTTGAAGCCCATGCGCTTCATCGTCGCGAACGGTAGGGCAGCATTGCTGCCACTGGCCTCGGAGTTCAACCTAGCGCCACAAGAACCGTTGCCTTCGGACAACGCTTCTTGCCCCAGCCCAAGCCGACCTAACACCCTGCCGGCATTCGGCCGGCTGCGCCGTCCAAAGTCCGGCAGGCTGCCAGCGACCTCTGATCAAGTCGGGTATGGCTAAACGGCGCACCACGAACTCGTCCCCACGACCAAAGCGCCCCTAACGGTCCTCAGGCAGCGCGGTTCCATGTCCGCGCCTGTCGGCGTGTGCGAACGGGATAGCGCGCTTGAGGCCCGTCAGATCTTCGACGCGGCCGCCGCGTACATGAACTTGCGCATGTCCACGTCGCGCTCTGGGGTCGCGGTGTGGAAGAAGAGGTCGGCGCCTAGAAGTTGCCGCATCCCTTCCGGCGCGTTTGCCATGTACTCGTCGTCCTGCAAGAGATAGGTGAAGTCGTCAATCGGCTGTGTGTATAACCGCTGGTATGTCGCGTGGAGCACCGTGCGGGTGCCGGGAATCCGGCGCGCGTAGGAGCCGTGCCAGACCGAGCCGTCCCAAACGGCGACATCGCCCTTGTTGGTCTCGACGGCGACGGTCTTGGCGGCCCGGGTTTCCTCGGGCGTCGGCGGGCGGCGCAAGCGGTGCGAGCCGGGCACGACGCAGGTGGAGCCCCCGGCTTCCGTCATCCCCTCGCAGGCGAAGCAGAATGTCATCACGCAGTTGTGTTCGGGAAACGGCACAGGCAGCCAGTTCTGGTCGGCGTGCAGGGTCAAGGCGCCGTCGCCCTCGCCCTCGAACGGGTGCTTGATGCTGCCGACAAAGCGTCCGGCGCGCACGGCCTTGCCGCAACTGAATTCGGCGATGGCCATCACCTTGGGCAGGGTGGCAACGCGATCAATGGCAGGATGCCGGCCCAGCAGCAACGGCGCAGAGCCGGCGATGCCGGTGGCCTTCGCATCCGCTGGCTGCGACAGCGAGTGGATCGCCGCGCGCAACTCGTCCATCAGTTCGGGCGGCGCAGCATCGCGGATCACCGCGTAGCCACGCTCCTTCAGCTCTTCGATGACGCCCCAGAGATCAAGCTCGTCGATGCGAGGCCGCAGTTCGTCAGACACGTCATAGGGGCCGACCGGACGCGTGTTGTATACATCCCCACGGTCAGCTACTGCTTCCGCCACTCTCGCCTCCCAACTAGCCAACTCGCGCGATGCTAGCAGACCATCGACGGCGCATTCCGCCTACTCTAGGTCAGACCGTCCTGGGGATTGTCTCAGCGCACCGAACCAACAGAGACGTTAGGCAAGGCTAGGAGCTTGCGCCGCAGAAAGCCATGTAGTGGCATTCGGCGGCGCGAGGTCACAGGGAGGTGGGGGCTGGGGCCAGACGCCGAGCGTAGCGAGGGGTTTGGCGGCGCAAGCTGCCGGCTGTCCGCCGGACTGGCTAAAGGCCGGCCAGCTCACGTTGAGCATCACTGGACGACTCTCCACCAGCACCTTGGTGCTGCGACGCTTGTTCTTGGCTCGCTTCCACGGCATCCGTGTGAGCTTCCACGGCATCCGTGTGAATTGCAGGATCGTCGAGACCTGTAAGCCAGCGCGCGCCTAGGCCCACGAGCTTGGGGTTGCCGGAGTCGGGTGCGTTCGTCTGCTTGACTGCCAGAGGCACCCAGCCTTGGCGCAGGTTTTCAACCGCACCGTTCCAGGTTCCGCCGCCGTCGGGTGTGCTGCTCACGACTATGGCGTTCTGTGCCAAGCAATATATGTATTTGTTGCGGGCCATTGCGTAGCCGACCAGGAAGCGGGCTTCTGGGTTGAAGGGGGAGACCAAGGCCAGATTTCCGCTCATCAGGTGCTGGCGATACCTTGCGGATGTTGCAGAGCGGAGCAAACTGTGGGCCAGAACGCCGACGGCCGTGCCTTCCACCTCGAGGGCACCCTGCATCGCTGCACGGTCCACGCCGGCGGCGCCGCCCGAGACGATCTGCCTTCCCGATTCTGCCGCGCGTTGGCCGAGGCGTTGGGCGAAGTCGATTTCGCCTTGGTCAGCATGTCTACCGCCTACCACCGCGATGCTGGCTCCGTTCAGGAGGTTTCTGTTTCCGCTTCCGAACAGGGTGGGCGGCGTCTTCCAGCCGAGGCGTTTTTTCAGACGCTTGGGATAGTCGCGGTCGGAACGCGTCAGTACCCACAGCCCGGCTCGCTGCCACTTCTCCAAGGCGAAGCCCAGCGCAGCGCCCCGGTTCAGCAATGCGCGGACGCGCTCAAGCGTTATTTTTGGATGATCCCAGCCTTCGAGCACGCGCGAGAGGTCCGTCTTCAGCAAGTCCACCGGGGTGAGCGCTCTGCCCCTGAGCCAACTGGCGAACTCGCCCCATTCCGTGGGTGTCAGAGGGTGCGCCGCGTCTGACTCGGACTTGCCGAACGAGACGGTAAGCAGCATGACCGCCTCTGATTGGCGGCTTACCTCCATGTCAGTCTCCGGTGCTTGCGGTGGCGAGAGCGAAGGGCCAAACCGTCGGACAGCCAGCGTCCCGGAGCAGTGCTGCGACGACCGTCAACGTCCAGTTCGAGTCCACTACATCGTCCACCAACAGGACGGCTCCCTCCAGGATTGGGCCCTCAATCGAGAACGCTCCGTCGAACCTTCGCTTCGGCCAAATCGAGAGGGTTCTCAAAGTGCTGTCCGTGGACAATCCCGCACCCAGCGTGTAGGTGATGCCTGTGCCGGGGAGTTCGTCAATGTGTTCCGCCAGCCAGGCGAGGCGTTCTGCCTGAGTCGGCAAGCGGAGGGTCTGTAGGTGCAGACTGTCGCGCATCAATCGCCCTCGATGGACGTTGAGCTGGCCGAGTTGGCGCTGCACGTCGTCGATGACGCGATCATTGGCCGTGGCGGTGGTGCCGACGATGGGCAAGTTCGCAGGCATTCGCCGCAGCACGCTGGCGAGGCGTCGATAGTCGGGGCGAAAGTCGTGGCCCCAGTCCGATATGCAGTGCGCCTCGTCCACAACCAAGAGCCCAATTCGCTCTGCCAGTGGGAGCAGCAACTCTTCGGTGAAGCCCTCGTTCGCCAAGCGTTCCGGCGAAATCAACAGGGCGTCCGCCTCATCGGACAGGGCGGTGCGGCGCAGTTGTGGCCACTCCGATCGATTGGTGGAGTTGATGCTGATGGCCCGCACACCCATGCGTTGGGCCGCCGCGACCTGATTGCGCATCAATGCCAGCAATGGCGAGACGATCAGCGTCGCCCCAAGACCTCGGTCGCGCAGCATCCGGGTCGCCACGAAATAGACGGCACTCTTGCCCCAGCCCGTGCGCTGCACCAGAAGCACCCGCTCGCGGCGGGATACCAAGGCATCGATGGCCTCCCATTGTCCGTCCCGGAAATCGGCTTGGTCGTCGTCGAGCAAGCGCCGCAAAAGTGCGAGCGCTTCGGGTCGATTGGTCATGGTCTCTCTCGTCAGCATTTGCTGGCTGCCGTGCATCCGGCGCTATTTTGTCCGAGATGGTCGACGACCTTCTGTTTGATCGACGCGGGCCTACGGCGAGGAGACTCTGACGACCCAGAAATCCCTTCACAAGCCGGTGCAGCGAGCACTTAGCAACTGACGGTCACGTCAAAAGCCGTTGATCTCTTTCATGTAGGTCCACCTAACGCCCGCCCGTCCGAAGCCGCTCGACTCGTAGAGGGCTTGGGCAGGGGTGTTGAAGCCTGGGGTTTCCGTGTGGGCAATGGTCATGCCCTTGGCCCCCAGGCGGCGGAATCCTTCGTGGATGAGTTCGCGGGTGATGCCTCGGCCGCGGAAGGCCGGGCGCGTGCCGACGGGTTCGAAGCTGCCGGAGCGGGAGATGGGGTCGGCCCAGCAGATGCAGCAGGCGGCGAAGCGGCCGGGTTCGGCTTCCACGACCAAGTCGAGCGTTTCGTCGTAGGCGGGGCTGCCTCGCAAGGCTGCGTACCGCTCGATGGTCCAGGAGCTTCCCACCCAAGCGGCGCGATGCACGGCCACGCGGGCGGCGATGTCGGCTTCGGCTGTGTGGCGGATTCGATAGGACGCGGGGAGGTTTGGTGGGGGCAAGGGGTCGGCGAGGTCTCGCGCATAAAGGATGGCGTGGTGCCCTGTGCGTTCGTAGCCGCGCCTGTGCAAGGCGGCAAGGCGATCGGTGTCGTTGTCGCTCGCCAGGGTCGTCAGCCAGCGCCCGCCGTGTGGTGTCCCCGGCGGCTGGCGAACGCCGGCCGCCCACTGTTTCATGTCCTGCACATCGACTAGCCACGGATATGCCGCCGGCGCTTGCTGCCGCTTCGTCTCGGCCCAGTCAAGCAGTGCATTGCCAACTTCGCCGTCCCAATCGAGGTCTGACCGCAGGTCGAGTTCGACGCCAGTGGGTGGCTCGAACCAAGCGTAGCCGGCGATGCCTTCGGCATCGAACCAGACGCGAAGCCAGCGGACCTCGCCTAGCGTCGGCAGGTGATGCAGGGGAAGCCGCCAAGCTACATCGCCCGGGCGCAGATACGCCGCGTCCGGTCGGGCGATGGCATTGCGCCCGCAGAACGCGAGCAAGTCGTCGAGGAGAGGCGACGAGAAGGGACACGACGTTGGAACACTCATGCTGTGGCGCGATGACTCCGTCCGTACACTTCGTTTCGTGTAGGTTCGTTCGGAGTGCGGTCGGTGGCAAGCAGAACGTCCGGCAAGTCTCGCGAGGCGGTCGTCGCGCAGGGGCCAGTGCTTCTCAGCGGCGGCAATCCGCAGATTCCGAAGGGGGATGGCGATGCGCCGGTGCAGGCGTACATTGCCGCCATGCCGGAGTGGAAGCAGGACATTGGACGGGCCTTGGATGGCCTGATCGTTCGCACCGTGCCGGGTGTGCGCAAGGCTGTGCGGTGGAACTCGCCCTTCTATGGTGTGGAAGGTCAGGGCTGGTTTCTGAGCTACCACGTGTTCACTCGCTATGTGAAGGTTACGTTCTTCAAGGGTTCGTCGCTCGATCCGGTGCCGCCGGGGGGCGGCAAGGGCAAGGACAAGAACTCGCGCTGGATCGACATCCACGAGGACGACCTCGACGAAGTGCAGATGACGCGGTGGGTGCAGCAGGCGGCGAAGCTGCCGGGCTGGGATCTGATTTGACCCTTCACGATGCGAATGCCCATGGCGTTCGCCTTTCATGCAAAACTAACGCCATGCCCGACGCTGCATCGAACACGCCACTTCACGGTGTGCGCGTGATGGACTTGAGCCGCCATGTTGCCGGACCATATGCGAGCTATCTGCTGGCGCAGTTCGGGGCGGATGTGGTGAAGGTTGAGCCTGCGGGGGGAGACCCGAGCCGTGGCTTCGGCCCGTTCCCGAACGATGATCCCCATCCGGAGCGATCTGGCCTGTTCTTGCACCTCAACCGCAACAAGCGATCGGTTGTGCTTGACGCCGAGGCTGACGCAAGCCGGATTCGCGATCTGGCGGCTGGTGCGGACGTGCTGATCGAGGATTTTGCTCCGGGCGAGGCCGAGCGCTGGGGCTGGGGCTTCGAGGCGGTTACCGACACCAATCCTGGGCTCGTGATGGTCTCCATCACGCCCTTCGGCCAGACAGGTCCGTACCGCGACTACCGAGCTTCTGAACTGACTCTCCAAGCCATCGGCGGCCCCCTCGTGAGCAATGGCCATGCCGAGCGCGAGCCGCTGAAGCTTGGCGGCCACTACGCGCTGTACCACGCCGGACTCACGGCGGCGTTGGCGACGACCATGGCACTGTCGCGGGCCGAGAGAACCGGTCACGGCGACTGGATCGACCTGTCCGTTTTCGAGTGCCAGGCAGGGTGCCGAGACCGGCGCAGCATCCAGTTGACCATCGCGGCCTACACCGGCCACTGCGGTGGTCGGCTGGCGGACGTCCGACGGGCGCTGGGGATTGGCGTGCGCCGCTGTGCCGACGGTTACATCAACATCATGGGTGCCGGCGTCAAACGACTGCCGCGGCTCTTGGCGATGATCGGTGCGCCGGGCGCCGATCAGGTGGACCCGCTGCACATCGATCCCGCACAGCAAGAGATGCTTGAACGCCTCTACTCCGACTGGCTGGCAGAGCGGCCGAAGCGCGAAGCCATGCAGGAAGCCCAGGCGCACGGATTGCTGGCGGGCACTTTCAACACCATTGCCGACGTGGTGAACGATCCGCACTATCGCCAGCGCAGGGCCTGGGACGAGTTGGAACATCCGGTCGCTGGGCGTCTCACCTATCCCGGACGCCCGTTCAAGATGTCAGCGGCATCGCGCGCGGCGCCTGTGCGTGCGCCGCTCCTGAACGAACACGAAGGGACGGCTTTGCCTGTTCGCCGTAACGGTCGGGCGACTACGGCGCGGAGCGAAGACCAGCCGCTGCCGCTCGAAGGCATCCGCGTTGCAGAGATCACCGTGGTCTGGGCCGGCCCGCACGTTACGCAACTGCTCGCCGAGTGGGGCGCTGACGTGATCCGCATCGAGCCGGCGAATCGGGTGCAGCCGTTCACGCGCGGGATGGAGCAGGTGCCAACCCCAGCGCGCGTTCGCGAGCTGGTCGAACGCGGCGCTCCGGTGGGTTATCCGGATGGCGACCCCGGCGCCGACCCGTGGAACCGCAGTGCCTCCTTCAACTCCCACGCCCGCAACAAGCGCTCCATGACGTGCGACATCATGACGCCCGAAGGCCGGGAAGCAGTGCTGAAGCTGGTCGCGGAATGCGACGTGCTGGTGGAGAACAACGTCCCAGAGACGATTGACAAGGCCGGCCTCGACTACGCCTCGCTCGCCAAGGTAAATCCCCGACTAATCATGCTTCGCATGCCGGCATTTGCCTTGGACGGCCCGTATCGAGACTTTCGCGCCTTTGGCCTGCACGTGGAGGCGATGGTGGGGCACACCCTGCTGCGCGGCTATCCCGATGCCGGCCCGGAGGTGTTGAGCGAGTCGCTTGCCAGCGATGGCATCTCCGGCGTGCAAGGCGCGTTTGCCGTCATGCTGGCGCTGCGCCATCGACAGCGCACCGGCAAGGGCCAACTCATCGAACAGCCGTTGACAGAGGGTTTTCTGCCCGTGCTTGGCGAGTTCATCATGGACGCGACCATGAACGGCCGCGACACGCCACCGCAAGGCAATGCGCACCGCCACCACGCGCCGCACAACGTATACCCATGCCGAGGGGACGACAACTGGATCGCCATCGATGTCGCAACCGACGCCGAGTTCGTCGCGCTCTGCGACGTGCTCGGGGTGCCGGAACTCGCGACAGATGAGCGCTTCGCATCAGCCGCCGCACGACGCCAGCATGTGACAACGCTGGACGCCCTGCTCGGCGCCGTGTGCAGTTCGCTGGACAAGGAGGCTTTGTTTCACGAACTGCAACGAGCCGGCGTTTGCGCCGCACCAACCCGCAATGCCGTCGAGGCGCTCAGCGACGTGCATCTACAGGATCGCGGGTTCTTCGAGGCCCTGCCCACTGCGGACGAAGGCAAGCCGTTCCGCTATCCGGGCCTGACCTTTCGCATGAGGCGCACGCCCAATGCCTTGCGCTCGCCGCCGGCACGGCTCGGCGAACACAACCGCGAAATCTACTGCGACTTGCTCGGCTACAGCGAAACCGAGCTAGCGAAGCTCGAAGCACGCGGCCTTGCAGCGACGAAGTTCCCGGCGAGCATCTGGAGGCCGCCCTAGTGCCAGGACATCAAGGGGAACGGGGGATTCGGAGGGAGGGCGTCCCGCCCTCCAGAAGCACCGGCCATGTCCGATAGGCTCCTCGCGTTGGTGGCGTCGTTTGAGGCTGTCGCTTTGTTGGCACTGTCTGGGACGCATGTTGCGGTGGCCTTCGCCCGCTCTGCTGCGTGCGCGCCTTCGGCACGCTTGGAGGGCGGGACGCCCTCCCTCCGAAGGCCCGCGCCAAGTCCGACAGGCTGCTGGCGCGCCCTGAAGGGCGGGTCGGCAGTCTCCCGGAGCAGCCGAGTCAATTGCAGGGAGAAACGAAGTGGCAGCACCAGTTTTGAGAGTTTTCTCGTATTTGCCGAACCCGCGGGTGTGGAAGGCCTTGATCGCGGCGGATCTCTGCGGCGTCGAAGTGGAGGTGAGCGGCGACAAAGGGGCGAATCTCGGCTCGTGGCTCTGGGATTACGAGGCGCGGCCGCTCGATGAGCAGGAACGCACGGCGGACAGCCCGCACGCGCGCATGGGACGCAGGGGCTTTTCGGGGACACTCTTCAAAACCGATGCCTTCCTCGCCGCGCATCCGTTCGGAACGGTGCCGGCGGCGTTCAGCCCGGGTGGCGAGGTGGGCATCTTCGAGTCGAACAGCATTCTGCGCGCCGTTGCCCGACAGGGGGCGGGCGCTCGCTCGCTGTATGGGCGCGATGACTACGAGGCTTCGAGGATCGACAGCTTTCTCGACGCGAATCTCGTGTTTGCGCGGGAAGCGCAGGTGTATCTGCTGGGGATGCGCGAGCCGGATGCCGCCACGCACGAGCGGATGGCTGCTGCCTACGAGTTCTATCTCGCCGGTGTCGAGAGCGCGCTTGGTCGCACGGCATACCTTGTTGGCGACGAGTTGAGCATCGCCGACATCTCGTTCGTGTGCGACTTCGCCCAGTTTCTGCGCGAAGGCCACTACGAAGACGAGCTCACCAAGGCCGGCCTGCCGCTCGTCAGCCGCGGCGGTGCCGCCGAGCATCCCAAGGCATATGCCCACATGCTGCGACTCAGCGAAACCGATGCATTCGCGAAACACATGGGGACGTATCTCAACTGGTATCGCCGCAAGGTGGCGGCCGGATGACGATCCATTGGGGCGAGGGCGTCTCGCCCTCGCTCGCGCCGCAAGGCGCGTCTATGAAAGAGTCAATGCCTGTGGACCGTAGTGTCCTTCTCTACACCCAGACGCATTGCCGAAGCGCGCCTGTCGGTGCGTGCGAGGGCGAGACGCCCTCGCCCCAAAACGCCCTCGTATCGTCGAGTCCTCCTTGCCTCGTAAGGCGCGTAAGATTGCCGCAGGACGGCAAGGAGCAGAGCGTCCGATGATTCTCGACCAGGAGCTTGCCGATGGCGATCTCATCGTCCTCGATGGTGCCATCGGCTCCGAGATCGAGCGGTACGCCGGGCGGCTGGACGGCGCGGCGTGGTGCGGGATGGCGAGTCGCACGCATCCCGACACGGTGCGGCAGGTGCACGAGTCGTACCTCGAAGCCGGTGCCGATGTGATCACCGCCAACACCTTCGCCACCTGTCGGCATGTGCTCGATGCGGTGGGCTTTGGCGACGAGTCGGCGGCCATCACGCGACGCGGCGTGGAGCTGGCGCGGGAAGCGCTGGATCGCGTTGCGCCGGGGCGGCCCGTGGCGATAGCCGGCTCTCTGTCCAACACTATTGCCTGGGTGCCTGGAACCATCATGGCCGATCCCGAGCATCTGCCATCGCCGGAGCAGGAGGCGGCGAACTATCGAGAGATGGCGGAGGCGCTGGCCGAAGCAGGTTGCGACTTGCTGCTTTTGGAGATGATGCAGGACATTCACCATGCGACCCGTCTCATGGAGGCGGCTGTCGCCACCGGGTTGCCGGTTTGGGTGGGCATCAGCACCAGCCGGGGTGCCGACGGCAGGATGTTCGGCTGGGACATGTCTGCCGAGGAACGCCCAAATCTGCCTGATGACTTCAAGCGGCACCCGACCGAACCCTTGGAGACCATCATCGATGCGCTTTGCGCAATGGGGCCGCAGGCGGTCGGCATCATGCACAGTTCCTTTCTCTCCACGACGCCCGGCCTTGAGGTGCTGTTCGAGCGATGGAATGGGCCGGTGATGGCCTATCCGGAGGCGCTCGGCTTCGACGCCGTGACCAATGGCCCGATGCCCGTCGCTCCGGACGACTTCGCCAGCCATTGCCGGGACTGGGTCGAGCATGGGGTTCAGATCATCGGCGGGTGCTGCGGCACGACGATTCACCACATCCGGGCCATGGTGGACAACTTGCCCGAACGGCCGGGTGAAAGGTCGCTCGCGACCAGGGGCTCTTGATGGACTATCTCGCGGCAGGCGAGGAACGTGCCTATGCGCTGGGCAATCGTGGGCCTCTACGATTCGCCAACGATGGCACGCTCGACCCCGATGTGCTGGCTTCCTATTGGCAACACGGGTTCTATGTCTTCGAGGACGTGCTTGGTGACGAGGAGCTCGGCGATTTGCGTTCGGAACTCGCCGAACTCCTCGATCGCGCACCCGTTGCGCCAGACGCAGACCTCGACCGCCACGGCCGGCGCGCTTTCGGCGACGCGTTCACGACGCCGGTGTTCTCGTTCGGCAAGCCGCTTTCCGACCCCTACGGCGGCACCGATGCGAACTACGGTCGCCATCCGGCGAAGATGTCGGAACCGAAGCCAGCCGAAGACGCGCCGGCCCACACCGTCTTCTTCATCAACAGCATCCTGCAAGTGATGGATTCGTGCCTGCGCCTATACGGCCATCCGCAACTGCTCAAGGTGACGGAGGCCATCAACGGCGAGGACTTCGCGCCCTTCGGCGACTCCATCTGGATCAAGGAGCCGGGCCTCGGCACCTCGGTGGCGTGGCATCAGGACGGCACCACGCACTGGAACCATCCGCAGTGGGACGAGGGCATCCACGGCTTCAACTTCATGGCGCAGCTTTGGCGAACCACGCCGGAGAACGCGCTCTGGGTCGTGCCGGGCAGCCACAAGCGCGGCAAGATCGACATCAAGGCGGAAGTGAAGGCGTGCGGCAGCGACCGCCTGCCAGATGCGGTGCCGATGTTGTGCGAACCCGGCGACATCGCCATCTGCAACCGTCAGGCATTGCACGGCTCCTTCGCCAACACCTCGGGGGACCGCCGCGTCTCCATCGTCTTCGGCTTCCACCGCCGCGATGCGGTGTTGAATGTGGCGAAGCGGCGGCCCAATGGCGACGCGGTGGTGTACGACGAAACCCGCATCCACCAACGCTCGCGAGTCATTGGGCTCGCCATCGACGCCAGGGCGCAACGGTTCCCGGAGGAGGTGCGGTACCGCTACCAACCCCTTGCCGGCGAGGAGGCCGAGAACCGCTGGAATGACGAGACCCGGCAGACCGTGCTCAAGAACTACAACCTGCTGAATCTCGGGATCTGACAGCTCTTGCTGTCGGGGCAAAGTGGCGCGGGGCTTGGGGCTGGGCTATCTGGTGAGGAGCGGGGGATTGGTGGGATGGGTGGGCGGCCCCCCTCCGAGAAAAGGCGAGGACGCCTTTTCTCGACTCCCCCTCGAGGGGGGAGTGACGTGTGCGGGCTTTTGCCAACGTGGTCCTTGGCCCCACTACGAGGAGCTTGGCAGAAGTCCCTTGTGGGAGGGCTTGAGTTCGGCGATCGCGATGGCTGGGTTGCCCTCGGTAACCGTCCTCGGGTAGTTGACTTTGAGCATCCCTCCCTCGAAGGATCTCAGGTCCATCGTGGCCCTCGATGCGGCGTTGTCGAGCCGGCGGGCGAGCTCCCCATCCGGGAATCGGGGGTCCGCGCGCCATTTCGGGACAAGAAACACCGCTGGACCCTCGATGGCTTCCGCTGCCTTGCGGTATGCGCCTTGGGTGTAGAGCCTTTTGAAGGGCCTCAGAACGACCGCAAACCCTTCCTCCTCAAGTTCGCTCGTTCGGAGCTCGAGTTCGACGGGAATGATCAGTGTCCGATCGCGTGGGATGTTCTGCACGATCCACTCCACTGCTTCGCGTCTCGACTCTCGCACTGGTGCCCACTGGTCTGGGAAAGACGCGAGCGGCACGTGCAGTGACGTGACGAACAGCACTGGCGGGACGGCCGCAGTGACGAGGACCCTGAACCGTGACCCGCTGGCGAAAAACGCTCTAGCCCACTGCGACAGCGCGACAATGCCGGCGGCAACCGCGATGGCGATGAACGGCAATAGCGGCAGGACATTGCGGAAAAACTCGACCCGCCGAGTCGACAAGATCGCAAGCAGGAGGACCGGAAAGGACAAGAAGACCACGAGTTTCCGCCAGTCCGATCTCCCGATCCACGCCAAGCCAACGAATGCCGTGCCGAGGGCCACGAGTCCGAAGTCCCGCATCAAGTGGCTACCGTAGAACGCCAACTTCGGAAGGCCAGCCTCGCCATCCTGGCCGACGTGGCCCGTTGCGTAGTGCGTCACCTCGAATGCCAACCCGTTCAGGAACTTAGGAAGGTCGAGCAGTGCATAGGGGAACGCCACGATGAAGCTCGCGGCGACCGTTGCGCCGGCAATCGCCAAGGCGGCCGCGCGGCGTTGCCGAGGCACGAACAGGACGATGGCGAAGCAAACCGATACTACGAGCAACCCGTAGGTGTACTTGCTCGCAGCGGCGAGGCCCGTGCAGATCGCCGGCACGGTCGCGATCCAGACTATCGGCGAGATGTTCGGTCGAGTAATGCCACGCATCATGGCCGCCATCCCGATCCCCACGAGGCTAGCGCCGACGATGTCGACGTTTAGGTAACGCCACGACATCTCGAAGAAGTAGGGCGAAAGCGACAATGCCAAGGGTGGCAAGACGAGCGCTGACGGTCGGGGGACGATCGAGTATGCGGCGACGCCCGCGGCGGCGATCGCAAGGACGGAGAGCAAGGCGTAAACCTGACGCGCGGTTCCCACCACGGTGGGCACCGAGTAGTACGGGTAGTACACGTTGCCGATTTCCTGAACGGCCCGGAGCTCTTGGTCCGCGGCGGCTCGTATGAACCCTAGCGCCATCGCCCCGGTAGCGATATAGGTCGGCAAGCTAGGGTAGCGGAAGGTTCCGGGATGGAAGTCACCGGTTTGCAGAATGCGCTTCGCCGGCTCGGTGATGACGAACTCGTTGACGCCTCGCGGATAAGGCATCGACGACTCGATCTTCTCAAGGCGTAGCAATAGCGCCATGATGCATACGAGCACTAGCAGTGCGATCGCGGGCCATGGCCTTGCTGCAGAGCCGAAAAATCCTTGCGCCTTCGCGCGCCCGAAGTGGCTAACGATCGAATCGAGGGTACGCAACTCCACTCCCGCTGAGCGCCGGCAGATGAGGGCGCCGAGCGACGCCGGAGAATAGTCTTTGCTGTTGGGGCCTGCAAGGAGACCGGCAGGCGGCGCCACAGGTCCCTGGAAATGCCTGGCCTTCCTGCGCCACGACAGGAACATGCCTGCCGATCTCGACGTCCATCCGGTCATGGACAACCACGCCATCCACAAGCACTCCGGGTCACGGGCTGGCCTGGTGGCCTGCGCGACCGCCGGCAGCAGTTTGCGCAGCGAGTCGCCAACGCGCCCGCGTGGGCGGGCAAGGCGCTCCTGCTTGTGCGGCGACTCCTAACGGGCCCCTCCTGTCACTCCCCCCTCGCGGGGGAGTCGAGAAAAGGGTCCTCCCTTTTCTCGGAGGGGGGGCCGCCTTGACCCCCCTAGGGTTGGGCTCGGAGGTGGGGTAGGCGGCCCCCCTCCGAGAAAAGCCGAGGAACGGCTTTTCTCAACTCCCCCCGCGAGGGGGGAGTGACAGGGAAGTGCGCATTGCAGGGAATGTCGAACGTCTCCGAAGGACGCACGAATACTATGCGCAGCCACAGCGAGTGCATCGTCGTCCGCAAACGACCGCAAACGAGGGCTGGTGAGAAATGCGGGTTAGAATGGCGATATGGCTTCGAGCGCTGGTTCCATTGCGTCTATCCGTGGCGCGAGTTCCTCCCCCGAGCAAGGCTCCGACCACCCCGCTGACGAAACGCCGCTAGTCGTCGATGTGGACGGCACGCTGGTCGCGAGTGACCTGCTATTGGAAGGTATCTCCCGGCTTGCCGCCGCGTCGCCACTCCGCCTGTTGCTGCTTCCGTGGTGGCTTGCCCGGGGTCGGGCCTACTTGAAGCGGCAGGTCTCAAGGGCGTCGTCCGTGCGACCGGAATCGGTGCCCATGAACGACAGCGTGCTCCGGGAGGTGCGGCATGCACGCGAATCGGATCGACAGGTTTGGCTAGCGTCAGGGGCTGACGACGGCGTGGTCGCCCCCTTTGCCGACAAGATCGGCGCGACAGGCATCATCGCATCGGACGGCACAACCAACCTCATTGCGAACAAGAAGGCCCGGGTGCTCGTCGGCAAGTTCGGCGTTGGCGGTTTCGACTACATCGGCAATGGTCGTCAGGATGTGCCCGTGTGGGCGCAATGCAGGCATGCTTCCGGCGTGGCTTTGTCCGAGGGTGTCCGCCGGCGATTGCAGCGCATGGGGCTAGAGCCCACACTGCTAGCCGGTCAGGGTGGAACCGCCAAAGACACGATTGCTGCCCTCCGGCCGCACCAATGGGTCAAAAACTTGCTGGTCTTCGTGCCGCCGCTCGCCGCCCACAGCGTTGATCCGATGGCGTACCTTTTTGCCGCCGGCGCCTTTCTCGCGCTATCTCTGTGCACATGCGGAATCTACATATTCAACGATTTCTTGGATCTGCCGCATGACCGCCAACACGCAAGCAAACGTCGAAGACCGCTGGCCAGTGGGCGGACGCCGCTAGGCAGGACCTGCGCGTTGGGCTTGCTGGCGACCGTGGCGGGACTTGCGCTCGCGTTCGCGCTGCCAGGGGACACCGGCGCTTGGATCCTGACCTACCTCGCAGGTGCACTTGGCTACACGCTGTTCGCGAAGCGGCAGTATTTTCTGGACGTACTCGTGCTCGCGTCGCTCTACGTGTTGCGGATCCTGGTCGGCGGTGCCGCAGCGGACATCGAGATCTCTCCGTGGCTGACTGCGTTCTCGATGTTCGCGTTTCTCGGCGTGGCGACTGTCAAAAGGCTCGTGGAATTACGTGGCACGAGCACGGGTCCATCCACGTCCGTCGCTGGTCGAGCGTACGTTCAGGAGGATGCGGCCGGCGTGCTGGCGCTCGCGTCCGCCAGTGCCTTTGCATCGGTGGTTGTGCTCGCTGTCTATATTGGAAGCGACGAAATCGTCAGCCGGTATGCTAATCCCGAGCTGCTGTGGCTGGCTTGCCCGATGTTGATCTACTGGTTTGGCCGACTGACGCTCCTCGCCAACCGCGCTCTGGTCGATGACGATCCGGTGGCATTCGCCATCCGAGACAAAGTGAGTTGGATCGTCGGCTTCGGCATTGCCGGTGTCTTTCTGCTTTCCGCATGAGCACGGCGCGCTCCTTCGCGGCCATAGCAGTCGCAACTCGCTATGCGGCCTTTGCGGTTCTGGCCACGGTCGTCAACGTTGCGACGCAGTTGGTCGCAATCGCGCTCTACGAGGGTGGTAACGAACTGTATGTGGCAATGGCAGGCGGCACGGCGACAGGGCTCGTGACCAAGTATCTTCTTGATCGAAGGTGGATTTTCGGCGTGCGCAAGGAGCCGCTCCCGGGCAACGCCGTTCGATTCGCGGCCTACTCCACGACGGGCGTGCTGACCACCCTTCTGTTCTGGGCCGTCGAGCTGGGCTTCGCACAACTGGGAGACTCCGTTTGGCTGCCCATCACCGGTGCGTGTCTGGGCCTTTCGATCGGCTACACAGCGAAGTATCACTTGGACAAGCGGTTCGTTTTCGCCCGCATTCGACCGTGAGAATCTCCGGGTGGGGCCGCTATCCCGTAGTCGAGTGCGCCACGGCGTCTGCGCGTGGAATAGTTGATGTTCAACGCTTGCTCGCCGGGCACACCAGCCTGATTCCGCGTGGAAATGGGCGCTCCTACGGTGATGCGTCTCTCAACCCCGAACTCACACTTTCCATGACGAACATGGACCGTTTCCTGGCCTTCGACTCGGAGTCGGGCCACCTGACGTGCGAGGCCGGCGCCACTCTGGCGGACATTCTTGCAAGCTTTGCGCCCCGAGGTTGGTTTCCACCGGTCGTGCCGGGCACCAAGTTCGTGACGGTCGGCGGCATGATCGCCGCGGACGTGCATGGGAAGAACCATCATGCCGTCGGGTCCTTTGGCAGTCATGTGGAGTCCCTGTGCCTCGTAACGGGTGATGGCAAGGTGTTGCGCTGCAGCCGGACGGAACATCCTCAGTTGTTCAGCGCCACCCTGGGCGGTATGGGCCTCACCGGAGTCATCGTGTCCGCGGTAGTTAGACTGACACCGATCGCGTCGCAGTATCTAGACACCGAGACCTTGGCCACGAGCGATCTGGACGCCACCCTGCAAACGCTTGAGGAATCCCACGCTTGGCCGTTCAACGTCGCCTGGGTGGACGCGTCCGCGCGTGGCGCGAACCTCGGGCGTGCGCTCGTGACAAGAGGCCGGTGGGCAACGAAGACCGGCAGAGCAGACATACCGGACACACTGCCACGAAGTCGGCCAGTCAGGTTGCCCGTGGACTTCCCGAGTGGACTGCTAAACGGACTCGTCGGACGCGCATTCAACGAACTCTACTACCGGCTGGGCCGATCACGTTCCGGTCGCCCCCAGTTGGCAGACTACGACGCGTTCTTCTTCCCGCTCGACGGGATCGGCGAGTGGAACCGGGTGTACGGAAGGAAGGGTTTCCTGCAGTTCCAGTGCGCTTTGCCGCCCGGCACGGGTCGCCAGGGGGTCGCCCAACTCCTGCAGGCCATTCCGGGATCGGGCGCCCACTCGTATCTTGCGGTACTCAAGCTGTTTGGACCGAGCGGAGAGGGGCTGATTTCCTTCCCGATCGAGGGTACGACCCTTGCACTCGATTTCCCGGCAACGCGGCACAGCGTTGCGCTGCTTGGCCGATACGATCAAATCGCAACCTCTCTCGGGGGGCGCGTGTATCTTGCGAAGGACGCTTGCACGACTGCCGCTCGGTTCAAGGAAGGCTACCCGAACGTCAATGCATTCAGCCAAGTTCGTCGAAAAGCGCCTGCGAAGGGCAGCGTCTTCGAATCGATGCTTTCCAAAAGGCTTGCACTATGAGCGGACGCTCTTCCACGCTGATTCTCGGCGCCACCTCCGATATCGCGCGCGCCCTTGCGCGGAAACTCGCAGGACAGGGGGTGGACTTGCACTTGGCCGGTCGCGACATGGCCGAACTCGATGCTCTGCGCCGCGATTTGATGCTTCGCGGCGAGGTCGCTGTGTCCATTCATGACTTCGACGTGCTCCGCGACGACTCCGGACTCTCGCTACTCGAAGAGTTGCCACGGCTACCGGATGTTGCGGTCTGCATGGTCGGTCTGCTGTTGCCGCAGCCAGAGGCGGATGCGGGGGCCTCCGAACGCGTACTGCGCACGAATCTGATGGCGCCGATGCTGCTCATGTCCGAACTGGCGACCCGCTTCCGGCGCCGAGGGAGTGGCGTTCTGGTCGGCGTGAGCTCGGTTGCCGGCGACCGAGGTCGAGCGTCCAACTACGTGTACGGTTCCGCCAAGGCGGGGTTTACCGCCTTTCTATCGGGGCTTCGGGCGGATGTCGCGAGCTCCGGCGTCCATGTGCTGACGGTCAAGCCGGGATTCGTCAAAACAAGGATGACAGAGGGCATGGATTTGCCGGTGGCATTGACCGCCGAGGCATCGGAAGTGGCGGACGCCATCCTGGTCGGCATCCGTCGGCGCAGAAACACGGTCTATGTACGACGAGTTTGGTACCCGATCATGCTTTTGATTCGGAGCATCCCCGAGGCCGTGTTTAAGCGGCTGCCGCTCTAGCTGCACGAAGGGAACGCCGGCTAAAGACCGGGTTGCTCCCAGCAGTGGCGGGCCACGTCGGCGTGGGTGGCGAACCAGACGCCGGAGTGCGAGCGGATGTGGCGGACGAGTTCTTCGAGCACCTGAATGCGGGAGCGGTGGCCGGTGATGTGGGGGTGCATGGTGAGCAGGAACAGGCCGCCTTCGGCGTAGGCACCGTCGAACTCGCGGCGGAAGACTTCTAGCACGCCGGAAGGCGATATGCTTGGGCGGAGGACGCCGAATCGATCGCTTGACCAGTAGGGGTAGTCGTCGCGGATCCACTCCACGGGGAGTTCAACGATCCCGGTGGGTTCTCCATCTTCGACGAGTTCGTAGGGGTCGTCGTCGGCCATGAGGGACGAGTCGTAGAGGAGCCCCATCTCGCGGGTGATGGCCAGCGTGTGGGGCGAGAAATCCCATGAGGCCGTGCGAATGCCGACGGGGCGCTGACCCGTGATCTCTTCGAGCTTGTCGGCGGCACGCATCTGCAATTCGCGTTCGTCCGCCGGGGGAAGGGTGGAGTTGCGCTCGTGGATCCAGGAGTGGATGCCGATCTCGTGGCCATCGCCAATCACGGCGCGCTGTTCGTCCGGATGCAGCATGGCGATGACGGCGGGCACGAAGAACGTCGCCGGCACGTCGTAGCGATCGAGCAGCCGCAAGATTCGCGGAACGCCGGCGCGGGCGCCGTACTGGCCTTGGCTCAGCCGGCCGGGGGAGCCTTCGCCGGTGCGGAGGGTGAGGGTTTCATGGTCGGAGTCGAACGAAAGCGCCACCGCGCATCGGGCGCCCTCGGGCCATGCGGCGGGCTTGAGCGACCGTCCGGCGCGCACTTTCTCCACCACGGGGCGCCACCGTTCTTCGGGCCATGTCCAAGGCGCGTCCGCGTCGGCATGGCTGTCGGCGGCACGACTCATCGACTTACTCGGCTTCCAAATGGCGTTCCACAACCTTGGCGAAGAAGCTGGCACCGCCCGACAGGGCCAGGTCGTTGAAGTCGTAGCCGGGGTTGTGTACCGGGCGTTGGTGGTCGTCGTCGCTGTTGCCGATCAGGAGGTAGCAGCCGGGGACCTCCTCGAGCATGAAGGAGAAGTCCTCCGAGCCGGTGCCGGCGGAAAGGTCGCGACGGACGTTGTCTGATCCGACGAGGCCGTCACAGACTTGCCCCGCGATTTCGGCGGCGTTTTCGTCGTTCACCACCGGGTGGAAGATGGTGCGGAAGTCCACTGCTGCCGTGGCACCGAAGCCGGCGGCCACGGTTTCGGCAAGTTCGGTCATGCGTTCCTGAACCCGCTCCATGACGGACTTCGAGAAGGTGCGCGCCGTGCCGGAAAGGTGCGCGCTGGCGGGGATGACGTTGTAGGCATCGCCGGCGTGGAACTGGGTGATGGAGACCACCGCCGCCTCGGTGGGGCCGACGTTGCGCGAGACGATGCTCTGGATGGCGTTCACCATCTGGGCGCCGACGACCACGGGATCGACGCCATGCTGCGGGTAGGCACCATGGGCGCCGCGGCCCTTGATCTCGATGTCGAAGAAAGCGCCAGCGGCGGTGACAACGCCCTTCTTCACGCCGAAGCTGCCCACCGGCATCCCCGGCGCGTTGTGCATGGCGAACAGGATGTCGCAGGGGAAGTCGCGAAAGAGTCCGTCCTCGACCATCGCCTTGGCGCCGCCGATGCCCTCTTCCGCCGGCTGGAAGATGAAGTTCACCTGGCCGCGGAAGTTGCGGGTTTCGGAGAGGTACTTGGCCGCGCCGAGCAGCATCACCGTATGGCCGTCATGGCCGCAGGCGTGCATGTGGCCGTCGTGGCGGGAGCGATGGTCGAAGGTGTTTTCCTCGAGGATGGGCAGGGCGTCCATGTCGGCGCGCAGGCCAATCGACTTGGTCTCGTTGCCGACACGCAGGACGCCCACGACGCCGGTGCCGCCGATGCCGCGATGCACTTGCACGCCGAATTCCTCGAGCTTGGCGGCGACGAACTCGGAGGTGCGATGCTCCTCGAAGCCGAGTTCGGGATGGGCATGGATGTCCCGGCGCCAACGGGTGAGCTCTTCCTGCTGCTGTTCGATGGCATCGACGAGGGGCATGTGGCGCTCCGGTTCTCCGCTGTGTTGCCGGAGCATTGCGCGAGCGGGGATGCTGGCGCAAGTCCTAGGAGCCGCACGGTAGAACGCAGTTCGTGGCGGGCGGCGCCTGTCCCGTCCGTACCGAGTCCATCGGTGCGTTCAACCCATTCCTCGTAGGGGACGGGCTTGTCCCGTCCCGGCGCGCCCTTGCGGGCGCGTTAGCAGTTGCTGCGCAACTGCTTCCGACGCTCGATGAAATCGGCACGGACGGGGACGAGCCCCGCCCCTACGGGCCCGGGCCGAAAGGCACATGTGCCACAATGGCGGAGACTTTCCGTGGGCTTGGCCATTGCCACTTCAGAGCAAGCTGCCGGCGGCGGGCACGACGATCTTCACGATCATGTCGAAGCTTGCTGCCGACGAAGACGCCATCAACCTCTCGCAGGGCTACCCGGATTTCGGCGCGCCGCCCAAGCTCTTGGAACGCGTCAACCACTACATCCGGGCTGGCTACAACCAGTATCCGCCGATGAGCGGCATCGAGCCGCTGCGGGCCGCGATCGCCAACAAGGTGGCGGCGCAATACGGCACCAAGGTGGATTCAGAAAGCGAGGTCACGGTTTCGTCCGGCGCCACCGAAGCGCTCTTCTGTGCCATCCATGCGGTGACTCGTGCCGGAGACGAGGCCATCGTCTTCGATCCTTGCTACGACTCCTACGAACCCGCGGTGACGCTGGCAGGTGGAACCTGCAAACATCTGCCGCTGTCTGCCCCGGACTTCCACATCGACTGGGACCGGGTGGCAGATGCCATTGGCGAGCGAACCCGGCTGCTGGTCGTCAACTCCCCGCACAACCCCACCGGCGCGGCGTGGGACGAGCGCGACATCGAGGGGCTCCGCGCCGCAATCGGTGACCGCGACATCTACGTCGTCTCCGACGAGGTGTATGAGCACATCGTCTTCGACGGCCGCCGCCACGAAAGCCTGGTTCGCTATCCCGATCTCTTCGAGCGCAGTTTCGTCGTCTCCTCGTTTGGCAAGACCAACCACACCACCGGCTGGAAGGTGGGCTATTGCGTGGCGCCGGCGCCCCTCTCGGCGGAGTTTCGGCGCATCCACCAGTTCGTCAACTTCACCACACCCACGCCCTTGCAGCACGGCATCGCCGACTTTCTCGTCGAATGCCCAGAGCACCACGAGGAGCTGCCAGCCTTCTATCAGGCCAAGCGCGACCTTTTCTGCGAGTTGCTCGGCGAATCCCGGTTCCGGTTGCAGCCGTCGAAAGGCACCTTTTTCCAACTTCTCGACTACGGCGCCATTACGAACGAGCACGACGCCGACCTTGCCCGGCGCTGGACCGTCGAGCACAAGGTGGCCTCGATCCCGGTTTCGATCTTCTACGCCCAGCCGCCGGAGCAACGCTATCTGCGCTTCTGCTTCGCCAAGGACGATTCGACCTTGGCGCAGGCGGCACAAATCCTGAGCTGCCTTTAGGCGGTAGGCGAAGGACGGGCACGTGTCGAAGCTTGAAGTGCATCTGGTGCAGACGGCGCCGCGTTGGCACGACCCGGCAGCCAATCGGCGCCTGTTCGATGAACGCCTTTGTTCCGTGTCGGGCGGTGACCTCGCCGTGCTGCCGGAGATGTTCAGCACCGGCTTCACCATGAGCGCGAGCGAGATGTGCGAAACGATGGCTGGCGAGACCGTGCGCTGGATGTCTGAGGGGGCCACCGAACATGGACTGACGCTGGCCGGCAGCGTCGCCATCGCCGATGGAGGGCGTTGCTTCAACCGCTTCCTGTGGGCACGGCCCGGCGAGCCGATCGTTCACTACGACAAGCGCCACCCTTTTCGAATGGCCGACGAGCATGAGCACTATGCGCCGGGCGCCGACCGGGTGGTCGTCCGCCTTGGCGACTGGCGCTTCCTGCCGGTGGTGTGCTACGACCTGCGCTTTCCGGTGTGGATGCGCAATCGCGTCAGCCAAGGCGTGCCGGACTTCGATGCGATCATTTGCGTCGCGAACTGGCCCGCCGCCCGGCAATCCGCCTGGGACGCGCTGCTCCGCGCCCGGGCGGTCGAGAACCAATGCTACGTCATTGCGGTCAACCGCATCGGCGTGGATGGCAACGGCGTGGCGTATGGCGGCGGCAGCGGCGTCTATGGCTGGTATGGCGACGCGCTCCACGCTGCCGAAGACCGAGATGAGGTGGTTTCCGCGACGCTGGACCTCGACGAGTTGCGTCGCCATCGCGAAGGCTTTCCGGCTTGGCTGGACGCCGACGATTTCACCCTTGCGGGTGGCAATGTCAGCACGGGCGACCGCAAGGGTCGCCCCTACGGCGTCGTTGGACGTTGAGTGACGACCCGTACACCGTTTGGGGAAGGCGACACCTGCCTCGTAGACGTTGAGCGATGACCCCTACACCATTCAGGAAGGCGGCACCCGCGAACCGCCGACGACGCTGCGCGGCAGGCTAAGGAACCTGGGTCCGGGCATCGTCGTCTCCGGCTCCATCGTCGGCTCGGGGGAAATCCTCCTCACCGCTGGCCTCGGCGCCGCGGCGGGCTTCGTGCTGCTGTGGTGGGTGCTGTTCTCCTGCTGGGTGAAGTCGCTCATCCAGGCGGAACTCGCGCGTTATGTCGTCACCAGCGGCGACACCTACCAACGCGCCCTCAATCGGATGCCGGGAAAGCTGCCCGGGCCGCACGGGCCGATCGCTTGGCCCATTTGGCTGGGCCTGGTCGGCTTCGTGCCTGGGCTCCTCACCGCAGGCGGCATCATCGGCGGCGCCGGGCAGGCTCTGGGCCTGCTGCTGCCTGTGGATGGCGCGCAGGCGACGATCATTGCCGCGATCGTGGTGATGCTGATTCTGTGGACCGGCGCCTATGCCCGCTTGGAAAAGGTGATGCTGGTGCTGGTGATGAGCTTCACGCTCGCCACCATCGTCTCGGCAGCGCTCATGCAGGGCACGGAGTTCCGTGCAACGGGCGCGGACATCCTCTCCGGGCTGACGTTCGATTTCCCGCTTGAACACGCGGTGCTGGCCATCGCCATGTACGGCGCCACCGGTGTCGCTTCGAGCGAGATCGCCGGCTACACCTATTGGTGCGTGGAGAAGGGCTATCCCAATTTCGTCGGCGGCGACCCGAACGAGGCAGGTTGGGCCCGGCGCGCCAAGGGTTGGATTCGGGTGGTGCAGACGGATGTGTGGGTGACGCTCGCCATCCTCACCTGCGCCACGCTCGCGTTCTACGCGCTGGGCGCAGGCGTGCTGCACCGCCTGGGCGTGCAACCTTCCGGCACCGAGACCATCACCTTGCTCGCGAGCATGTACACGGAGACGATGGGGCCTTGGTCGTTTTGGCTGTTCAGCTTCGGCGCCTTCTGCATCCTGTTCTCCACGGTGCTGTCTGGCATCGGCGCGGGGTCGCGGTCATTCCCCGACCTACTCGTGACGTTCGGCTTCATCCCGCGCAGCAACCTGCCCCTGCGCCAGCGCTGGATTCGCGGCTACATCATCGCCATGCCGATCATCAGTTGCTCGATCTATGTGGTGCATCCGGAGCCCATTGGCCTCGTGATATTCGGCGCGACGTTCGGCGCCTTCATGCTGCCGGTGCAGAGCTTCCTTACGCTGTATCTGCAACGCACCCGGATGGATACCCGCGTGCGCCCTGCCAATTGGGTGACCGTGGCGGTGGTGGTGATTTTCCTCGTGCAAGCCGCGCTCTCGGCGTTCATCATCCGCAACCTTTTCGCTTGAGGCAGGAGGCGAATCCGGTGAGGGGTTTCAGGCAGTGGTCGCTTGCGGTTTGCGTGCTCGCACTCGTTGGCTGCGGCGGCGAGGACGTGGCCGAGCATCCCGGCAAGAAAACCTACGAACGCTACTGCTTTTCCTGCCACCAAGCCGGCGTGGCGGGAGCGCCGAAGTTCGGCGACCCCCAGAGCTGGGAAGGGAGGCTCGCCAAAGACAGGAAGGCCATGCTCGACAACGTCGTGGTAGGCATGCCCCCCGCCATGCCCGCCAAGGGCCTATGCAACACCTGCGACGAACAACGGCTCGAAGATGCGATGGACTATTTGCTAGGGAGCCTCCGGTGAGCGGCGCGCTGAAGTAGCTCGAAAGGGCGCGACCGCCATCTGGTGTATTTCGCCGATAGCTGGCGATACTCGCCCGCAAGCGCCGCCAAATGCCCGCAGTTGCATGGGCGGCGGGACCGCCAACGGCCAAATGACGCATGGAGATTCCTGCAACGCACACCTGAATGGCCCAAAACCTGCTTTACTCACACTGTCCATAGAGGCCGCGTATGTAGGAGGCTACGCATGGTTGCGCGCTATCTCCCCGGCGACATCGTCGCCCGTCGCAAGGGGTTCGTGATGCACAAGGGCATCGCCTTGGGCGGTGACCGCATCCTTCACAACACCCCCCTGCGTGGCGAACACGTCTCTACCGAGGCGGAATTCCGCCAAGGCCAACCCATGCATGTGCGCCATCAAGAACGCATCAACCGCCTCCGCACCGTCCACGCCGCCGAAGCCCAGCCTCGGCGCGGCTACAACCTCTTCACCAACAACTGCGAACACACCGTCACCCGTGCCGCCACCGGCAAGGCGGAAAGCCCACAGCTCCTCTCGTGGGGCGCCGGCATTGGCGTCGGCGCACTTGCCTTTGCATTGACCCGACACCCAGCCGCAGCCGCCGCAGGGTTCGCCCTCGGCAAGCAACTCGTCAAGAACGACGGCCTCGACTGAGTCGGAGGGGGCAAGGCACTCCGCCTTTCCTCCCCAAGGCCCTCCCTGCAGCGCTAACGCACCTGAGGCAGCCCCTCCACCGTACGGGCGACAGCCCATACGTGAACCTCAGTTGCGCCAGCCTTCAGAACCGCATTGGTGCAAGCGCGCAGGGTCGCGCCGGTGGTCATCACGTCGTCGACGATGGCCACGGTGCCGGACATGCTTGCTGCGGAGAAGGCGCGGCGCAGGTTGCGCTGGCGGGCGCTGCGCGACAGCGTCTGCTGGGGTTCCGCATCCCGAATGCGGCGCAGTCGGCGGCTAGCCAGCGGCACACCCAGGCGACGCGAAATGTCGCGGCCGAGCAGCGCCGCCTGGTTGAAGCCGCGCTTGCGGCGACGCCGCCACGTCAGCGGCACGGGAACGAGCGCATCGGGCAAGGCCTGTCCGGCGTACGCCCGCGTCAGAGCTGGCGCCAACAAGGTTCCGAGCACGCGCGCCTGCATCAGTCCGTTGCCGTTCTTGAGGCCAAGCACGAGTCGATTCAGCGGCGGAGCGTACAGAAACGGTGCTAACGCCAGCCCCCACGGCTCCGGCGAGGCGATGCAGGCGGCGCAAACATCGGGCCCAAGCCCCGGCAACGCGCAAAGCGGACAAGCGTCACGGTTCGCCACCACGTCGCGCTCACACGCGTCGCACAGGTCCACCGCCCGTCCGGAAGTGCGGCGACAGAGGGGGCAGAAACCCGGAAACATGGTCCAGAGCGGTTTCATGCGACCAAACTTAGTCGCTTCAGCGACCTTGCGGCTGGCCAAAGAGCGAATGTCGCACGTGCCCTTGAGACATCGCCCGCGAGGACTTCCGGTCAAGACGCTTGCGACGGACACGGCACGGACGGGACAAGCCCGTCCCCTAGGGCCATCCATGTTCCTCGCGCGTTAGAGAGCTGCCTGCCTGCGGACTATGGGCGGAACTGCAAGGGTCGAGGCGCCAAACGCCCTGGTTGATTGACGATTCGGTAGGCGAGGTCCACCCAGTCGCAGATGTGGCGGCGCGTGTCGCGAGGGTCGATCATCTCTTCGATCTGGAACTTCGAGAGAGGGCCGAGTGGCCCGCGCACGCTTTCGATGCGGGCCTCGAGTTCCGCCCGAAGGGCCACCGGGTCTTCGGCTTCCGCCAGTTGCCGCTTGTAGGCCGCTTCGATGCCGCCTTCAGGTGGAATGCCGCCCACGTCGGCGGCGGGCCATGCCACCCGCATGGAGGGTTGCGACCGAGGCGTCGCGTAGTTGTTGCCGGCGACGCCGAAGCTGCGCCGCATCACCACCGTGAAGATGGGCGTTCGCACCTGCGAGAACGCCACCATCCACTCGCCGCCCTTGCGGATGGTGCCGGCCATCTCGTGCTCGAGCCCGACCGCAAAGCCGGGATTGTCGACGAGGTTCAAGACCGGCAGGTGGAACAGGTCGCACATGTCGAGGTGGCGGATGAGCTTGTCGCAGCCGTCCGCAGTGAGCGCGCCGCCGTTGACGTGCTGGCTGTCGGAGGCGATGACACCCACCGGATGGCCGTTGAAGCGAGCAAGGCCGGCGATCTGATCCGTGCCCCAGAGCGCACCGATCTCGAAGAAGGAGCCGGTGTCCGCCATCAGTTCTATGGCGCGGCGCATGTTGAAGGTGGTGGTGCGCTTGCGCGGAATCAGGTGGAAGAGCTCTTCCTCGCGGCGAGTGCGCGAGTCACCTGAATCTGCAAGCACCGGCGGCGTCTCGTAGACGGACGACGGCAAATACGACAGGAAACGTCGCACCATCGCCGCCGCCTCCTCTTCCGACTCGGCCAGGTTGTCCACCGAGCCGTTGGTGCAGTGGATGCGCCAGTCGCCGAGGTCTTCCTTGGTGATGTCGTAGCCCATCGCGTGGCTCACCACCGGCGGCCCGGCCACGAACAACTGCGCGATGTCACGCACCATCACGGAGAAGTGGCCGAGCACCGCCTTGGCGGCGCCGATTCCCACCACGCTGCCAAGCAGCATGTTCACCACCGGCACGGTGCTGAGCTGCTCGGTGTACATGGTGCTGCCGAGATGCCCTGGCAGGAACGACCCGCCCCCGCCCGCAACGCGTGGCCGCCCGGCCTTGATGGCGCCCTTGCTTTCCTGGGCGTTGCTTTCACCCTCCTTCTTCTGTTGCGGAACCATCGCGGCGACGCTGCCGCCGCCGGAAGAACCATCGAGTAGGCGGATGGAGGGGCAACGCATTTCCAGGGAAAGGCGGTCCAGATAGCCGCTCTTGGCACCGATGGCGCCGTCGGCATGGCCGCCGCGAGAGGTGAAGTCATCCGCACAGACGATGGCATTGCGGCGCGCGATGGTGCCCCAGCCGCCGACGTGGTTGGCCGGGGTGAAGGCCACGATGTCGCCGTATTCATCGTGGGTGGCGAACCCGGTAACGCTGCCCACCTCGCGGAAGGAGCCGTCGTCGAGCAACAGGTCAATGCGTTCCCTGCAGTTGAGCTTGCCGCGGCTGCGCTGACGCACCACGCCCGGTTCGTCCGAGTCCGGCGCGAGGCGCTTCAAGGCCAGGGACTGAAGCGTCGCCACCTCGTCCAAGAGCGGCTGCCACGTCTGGGCTCCGGATGCGGAGGCTACGGCTTCGGCGTTGCCATCGAGGGGAGCGATGGCGGCGACAATCTGCCCCGCGCCCACAGCGTCTCCGGGAGAGAGTTCCTGCAAGCCGGTGATTTCGCCGGCGCAGGGCGCCGTGATGTTCGTCTCCATCTTCATGGCGCTGACAATCAGCAGGACATCGCCAACGCCCACCTTGTCGCCCTGCTTGGCGCGCAGTTCCACAACCGTGCTGGCCATGGGACATTCCACCCCGCGATCGCTCGGAGCGACCTTCAGCGATTCCGCCGTTGGCGTTGGCGGCTGCGCCGGCGTTGCTGTGCCACTAAGCGACGGAGTCTGTCGGTTGAGGAGTTCGAGAGGCGCCCCGGCCGGCAAGCCTGAAGCGCTACCGTTCAGCAGTTGCGGATGCTCCGCAAGCAGGCTCGTGCGGGCGTCGCCGCCACGGAGTTCGTCGTGCGAAAGGATGGCGCGCAACTGGTCGACGTTGGTGGGCAAGCCAGCCACCTGGAACTCACTCAATGCCTGTAGCGTGCGATCCACCGCCGAGATGAACGAGGCGGCGGAACCGGATGAACCCACCACCTTGGCGAGCAGCGGGTCGAACTGCGGTGGTGGTGCGTAGCCGGCATAGCCGCAGCCGTCCACGCGCACGCCGACGCCGGACGGCTCCTTGTAGGCGGCAATGGTGCCGGCGCCTCGGGCCACGACACGCGCCTGCACGGCGAAGCCCCTCGGTTGGCCCACCGCCTGCTGATCGCCGAGGCCCATTTCCGCCAGCGTGGCGCCGGCGGCGATGCGGAACTGCGCCTCCACCAAATCCACGCCCATCACCTGCTCGGTAACGGTGTGCTCCACCTGAATGCGGGGATTGCATTCGATGAAGAAGTGCTCGCCCGATTCCGGCAGGACAAGAAACTCCACGGTGCCGGCGTTGACGTAGCCGGCGGCTTGCACGAGCCGGATTGCGTCTTCGGCCATGCGTTGACGCAGCGCGGGGTCGAGCCCCGGCGCCGGGGCGATCTCCACCACCTTCTGGTTGCGCAGCTGCACCGAGCAATCGCGCTCGAACAGATGGATGGCATCGCCATTCGCATCGGCGAGCACTTGCACTTCGATGTGCCGGGGGCGGAGCACCAGACGTTCCACGAACAGCGCCCCGTTGCCAAACGCAGCCTCCGCTTCGCCGCGGCAGCGGGCGAACGCTTCGGCCATCTCCGCGGCGGATTCGACCGCGCGCATTCCCCGCCCGCCACCGCCGGCGGCGGCTTTCAGCATGACGGGATAGCCGATGGACTCCGCGACTTCGGCAGCTTGCTCGGGCGAAGAGAGCGCGGCGTCGCTGCCCGGAACCACCGGCACGCCGACCGAGCGCGCAAGTTCGCGAGAGCGCACCTTGTCGCCGAACAGGGCCAGCGCTTTGGCTGGCGGCCCCACGAACTGAATCCCTTCAGCGGCGCAGCCCTCTGCGAACGCGGCGTTTTCCGACAGGAAGCCATAGCCGGGGTGGACGCAATCGCAGCCGGTGTCCTTGGCGACGGCCACGAGCGCGTCGGCGTCGAGATAGGCACCGATCGGGTCCGCCCCGTTGCCGCCACCAATCTCCCGCGCCTCGCTCGCGAATCGCGAATGCAGCGACAGCGCATCCACGGGCGCATGAACGGCGACCGACTCCATACCAAGCCCCGCCGCCGCCTTGGCGATGCGTATGGCGATCTCTCCCCGGTTTGCAATCAAGGCACGCTGGTGCAACGACACGGTCCCACTCCCGTCAAGTGCATGAAGGGCGGTGAGAGTGATGGAGCGATGGCCGATTGTCCAGTTTTGGCCCGATTTGCGACCGTTAGGAGGTAAGCGCCGTAGAAACGGCGCCGACTCCTAGGGGTGGCAAGAGGGGGCTTCGTTCGGGGATTGTGTCGTACGGGGTGTTGGGTCGGCGGCCCCCCCCTCCGAGAAAAGCGGGGACGCTTTTCTCGGAGGGGGGGCCGCCTGCCGGCTGTGCAGAGGCGCTAGTTCGCGCCTGTGTGTGATTCGGCTCCGTTCGTGCAAGGTCGGGTTACGATTGCGGGCATGCTTGTTCTCGGCATCGAGACTTCCTGCGACGAGACAGGGGTGGCGCTGTATGACTCCGAGCGGGGTCTCGTGGCGGACTCCGTGTACAGCCAGGTGGAACTGCACGCGCGGTACGGGGGCGTCGTGCCGGAGCTCGCGTCGCGCGACCACATCCGCAAGACCCTGCCGTTGATTCGGCAGGTGATGGCGAATGCTGGGCGTGGCCTTGGTGACCTCGATGCGGTTGCCTATACGGCGGGACCGGGACTCATCGGAGCGCTCATGGTGGGCGCGGCCGTGGGGCGCTCCCTCGCTTGGTCGCTGGATGTGCCGGCGCTCGGCGTGCATCACATGGAGGCGCACCTGCTCGCGCCTCTGATTGGCGATGAGCGACCGGAGTTGCCGTTCGCGGCCCTCTTGGTCTCCGGCGGGCATACGCAGCTCGTGCGCGTGGACGCCATTGGCGAGTACGCGATGCTTGGCGAGTCGGTGGACGACGCCGCTGGCGAAGCGTTCGACAAGGTCGCGAAGATGCTGGGCCTTGGCTATCCCGGTGGTCCAGCCATCGCGGCAGCGGCGGAACGGGGAGAGCCAGGCAGATTCCGCTTCCCGCGCCCGATGACCGACCGCCCCGGCCTCGACATGAGCTTCTCGGGCCTCAAGACGTTCACCCTCAACACGGTGCGCGAGCACGAACCGCTCGGCGACCAGGACGTCGCCGACATCGCTTTCGCCTTTGAGGACGCAGTTGTGGAAACGCTGGCAATCAAGTGCCAGCGGGCGTTGAAGGCAAGTGGCACCGAACGCCTCGTTGCTGCTGGCGGCGTGGCGGCCAACCGCAAGCTGCGCGCGCGGCTCGCGGCGACGCTGCCAGAGGTTGTGTATCCGCCGCCAGCGCTATGCACGGACAACGGCGCGATGATTGCTCACGCCGGAGCGCTGCGCCTCGCGGCCGGTTTGGCAGAGCCGCTGGCGGTCGCCACGCGGGCGAGATGGTCCCTAGAAACGCTGACGCCGTTGGGGAACGCCTGACCCGGCCGTGCCGGCAGCGACTGCCGCATCGCTATACTCGCGGTTTTGAGGGTTCCGCCGTGTTGGATCGACGTTTCTTCGCGGCGTTTGCCGGCATCGTCCTTTCCCTCCTCTCCGTGCCTGCGCGCTCTACGAGCGCGTCGGCAGTTGCTTCGCAACTGCTGCTAGCGCAAGAGGATGCCGTGGAGGAGATCGTCGTGGAGGCGGAACGCGAGGGCGGCGGCCCCGCCGATCCCTTCGGTCTGCTTTCCCACGAGCGCATCGACTCCGTACTTGGCCTTGGCAAGAGCCTGCACGAGACTCCCCGCGCCGCTGCGTCCGTGAGCGAGCGGGCGATTGATCTGTACGGCATCGAGCGGGTCACCGACTTCGCCAGCATCCTCGCCGGCACCTACACCGCTTCCTTCTTCGGCCTTGCCACCAGCATGGAGATGCGCGGCTCCCGAGGAGACCTGCACTTCCGCGGCATGCGGCGGCTATCGAGCGCGGGCGGCTGGGTTTCCGTCATCGGCGCCACGACACGGGTTGACGTGGTGCGTGGCCCTGCAGCACCCATCCACGGCCCCTCCTCGATCTCCGGCTACGTCAACTTCGTGCCGAAGACGGCGCGGGCGGACGAAGAACGCTTCATCGACAAGCCCGTAGGCGAAATCTCGTTCGCGACCGGCTCTTGGGAGCACCTAGTGCTCGAAGCCCAGCGCGGCGGCCCGGCGACGGTGTTCGGCAAGCCAGCCGGCTACCACGTGTTCGCCTTGGTTGAGGATTCGGGCAGGTTCTACGACGCCCTGCGGAACAACACCCAGCGGATGCTGCAATCGTCGCTGGTGGTGGACTTGCGCGACAACATCTGGATTGAAGCAGGGCAGCAATACCAGCGCTGGCGGGGCGCGGAGGTGGGTGGCTGGAACCGCTTGGACCAGAGGCTGATCGACGAGGGGCTGTATCTCTCTGGGCATCCACTCGTGGACCTCGACGCGAACGGCGACGGCACCATCACCCAGCCGGAAGTGCGTCTTGTCAGCCCCGACAACCGGCTTTCGGTGTTCTCGCCCTACGGCTCGGGCACGGCGTTCTTCACCAGTGATGCAGAACGCGAGGCGCTCCGGCTCGATCCCGACACATTGCGTCGCGTGAAGATCGACGCCAGCGACTGTATCTGCACCTCCGACGACGTCGGCGAAGCGACGAGTTCCGCCGCATATGCGGACCTGCTTGCCGAGCTCGATCGCGTCACCATCCGGCAGAGGCTCTTCATCGACTACGCGGACCGCCTCATCGTCACCAGCTACGGCTTCGGCCAGACGCACGAGACGCTGCTGGTGGAAGAGCGGGTGGAGTTCGTCTTCGAGACTTGGGAGCTTGCCGACGCGCTCACCGCCGACATCGTGTTGGCGCCGAACCTGCGCTACTACGACACCCGTGGCAGACAGGACTTCGCCTTCGAGTACTTCGACCGGCGCGACATCACGAAGCCACCGACGCACCTCGATCGGCGCAGCAACGCCGTCACGCACCCGCACACGGACGACTTCAACTGGGATGTGAGCACCGAGTCGTGGAACCTGGGCCTCGGCGCGCTGGCGGATGTGACGTGGCGCGAGCGGGTCTCGTTGCTTGCAGGGTTGCGCGGCGACCGCTATGACGTGACTTCCGTGAACGGCCCCCGCGCGCACACCTTCGACACCCCAAACGAAAGTGCGTCCAGCGTGCAGGACGACCTTTCCTGGAGCGCAAGCCTGAGCCTGAACCTCGGGCCGTGGCGACCCTACGTCACCACGTCAAGCCAGGCCCTGGTGGTGGGCGGCCAGTCCGGCGAGATTCCGGTGAGCAACGTGCGCGGCGGGCCGTTGGTGGCCTCCCGACTGCGCGAGGCCGGCATCAAGTACCAAGCCGAGAACGGCCGCCTGCAAGCGCAGCTAAACGCCTACGACCAGCGGCGCACGGATTACTCCGCCCTCACGGGAACCAATCTCGCGGTGCGTGGCAAGGGCGTAGAGCTTGACCTGCGCGCCTTGCCGACGGAGCGGCTCGCCCTCTTCTTCGTCGCTACCCGCTCGCGCATCTACCGCGATCCGCTCACGGCACGCTACATCTTCGCGCCGCCGTCCATCACCGGCCTCGCCCCAGAACAACAGTACGGCGGCGTGATCGGCACCGTGCTGCCAGGCGACGACGCCCGCTTCCGAGAACGCGGCGCGCTGCCGGAGTTCACCGTCGGCATCGGCGGCAGCTACCGCTTCCGCAACGTCACGGTCAACCTCACCGCGAGCCGTGTGGGCGAAGCGTGGTCCGGCGTTGGCCGCTCCGTGCGGCTTCCTGCCTACACGTTGGTGAACGCATCGGCGGTGGCGAAACTCGGCGCTTGGGAAGTTCGTCTAGGCGTCAACAACGCGCTGGGCGAACTCTACTTCCAAGGCAACTTCCCGCAAATATTCGGCGATGCCATCGTCCTGCCCCAACTCCCCCGCCACTGGCGCCTAACCGTGACGCGCCGCTTCGGCGAACCGTAGCGGCGACCCTTGTGGTCGCCCGTCTTGGTGTAGCCGATGCGTTTCGTTGCAGCAACGCGGGCGAGGGGCCTCGCCCTACACGAGGTCCGCGGGCTCGAGGCTGAACTCCTCGATCACCTGATCTGCGTAGTCGATGCGGCCGGTGATCTCCGCGGCGTCGCCGTGGCACAGGCGCAGGCAAGCCTCGGCCATGTGCTCGACCGGGGTGACGCGGTCCTTGTTGCCCTCGTTGATGAGCTTGTGGTGGACGACGCCGGGCGTCGCGACGAGGCCCGGGGAGATGACGTTGACGCCCACGCCCTTGCCATACAGCTCCTGCGCAAGGCCCGTGGTGAATCGTTCCAGTGCCGCCTTGCACATGCCGTACACGGTGCCGCCGTGACCGCCGGGCGCGGCGGCTTGCGGGTGGATGGCGGCGTGGGAGGAGATGTTGAGGATCCAGCCGCGCCCGCGTTCGATCATGCCGGGGAGCACCATCTGGGCGAGCTCGAACGGCGCGTACACCTGCACGTCCATCATCGTCCGGTAGCGCTTCTCGTTGAAGTCGGTGACCGGCAGGAACCATGTCACGGCGGCGTTGTTGACAAGGATGTCAACGGGGCCGAACGCCGCTTCACTCTCTTCGATCAGGCGCTTGCGGTCTTCCGGGTCCGCGAGGTTGCACCGCACCGCCGCCGCCTGGCCGCCGGCGGCCTCGATCTCGGCAACGCACTGCTTGATCGTGCCCGGCAGGAAGTGGTCGGACGCCTCCACGGTGCGAGCGGAGACCACCACCTTCGCGCCTTCCATCGCCATGCGCTTGGCGATCGCCTCGCCGATTCCCCGGCTGGCGCCGGTGACGACGGCAACCTGTCCCGCGAGCACCCCGTTTGGATTCACTTCCGCCATGCTTCCCCTCCGCAACGCGCCTGACTTGAACAAAGTCGCCCATCTTAATCCACCACCGCGATGCTGGTCGCAGGAACGCCTCGTCGCTCAGCGCTTAGTATGTCTGCCTGGGTACGCGAGGCTTGAACTTCGAAAAGATGGGCGGCAACTCTGGCCAACGCCCGCGTCGCGGTTGCTTCGACGCGCCAACCCGCCCACCGCAGCGCTAGGAGATCTGGCCATGGATGCCGTTGAACTGTTCCTCAACAACTGGTTTCTGCGCAATCTGCACCGCCCCGACCTCACGCCCGCGGAACGCGAACTCGTGCGCGCGGCGATGGGTGCCAATCCAAGCCGTTGGGAGGCCCAAGCGGCGCCCGACAAGATGGTCGAGTTGATCGAAGCGAATCCGGACGCGCTCGGGCGGATCGGCGACCGACTCCTGTCGGTGCTCGTAGGGATGCGCGGTGCCGGGCCAGCAGTGCATGTGTTGCTCGGCAAGGGTGCGCGGCTGGAACTCGACGAGAGCGAGTACAACGTGCTGCACGAAGCGGCCTGGGCGGGCGCCACCGACACCCTGCGCGAACTCTTCGAGCACGGCATGTTCGACGCGACGCCAGTGTCGGTGCGCAAGCCGCACACCGGCTGGCCGGACAATCTCTCGCTCATGTATTGGGCTGCGTGGGGCGGCTATCCGGAGCTCGCCCGGCTGCTCATCGCCCACGGCGTGGGCGTGCATCACGAACTGCCCATCAAAGGCAACGGCGAACGCGGCACCACCTCGCTGCAGGAGGCGGTCGCGCCCGGGCCATGGAAGGACGACAGCGACTTCCGCTCCAACGCCGGCAAGCGCGAAGTGGCGCGCATCCTGATCGAGGATGGCGCCGACTACGACGCTTGCTCGGCGGCTGGCTTAGGCGATTCCGTCCACCTGAAGGCGCTCCTCGCCGACAACCCGGACGTCGCCCGCGAGGAACAGCCTTACGCCATGACGCCACTGCACTGGGCTGCGCGGGCGGGTTCGGCGGAATGCGCGGAGCTGTTGCTCGATGCCGGCGCCGACGTGAACGCCTGCACCAAGGTGCATCGCGCCCCGCTGCACCTGGCCGCCGAGGCGGACAAGGAAGGCGTGACGCGGCTCCTCGTCCGGCGCGGAGCGAATGTGGACATCCAAGACCGCAAGGGCCGCACGCCCTTGCACCGCGCCACCTACGAGGGTTGCGTGGCGGCGGCGGAGGCGTTGCTCGAGTTGGGCGCCAACACTCGCATCCTCAACCGCACCGGCAAGAACCCGCTCGAAGTGGCACGCAAGGAGGCCAAGTTCCTGCGCGCCTCGGCCTGAACGCCCGCGCCCTAGCCCGGATTATTCATGAATGCGCGTAGCGAGGGCGACGAGACGCCGCTGTGGCTGGACGCGCACGCGTGCCAGGAGGCACGGCGTTCCGGAACCCGAAGGCATAGCTGCGCACTATGTTGAGGGGGCCGGAGCGAATGCGTCCGCAGGACGCACGAGTACTGCACAGCCACAGCGAGTGGATCGTCGTCCGCAGTAGGGCATTCATGAATCATCCGGGCTAGGAGCTTGCGCCCGACCCTGTGCTGTGTCGCTACAATCCGGCGTCATTGGGTCGGGTTGACGGGGAGGAACCGATGGCGGATGCGTTGACGCTGGAGCAGAAGCGGGCGCTCTATCGCGACGGCTATGTGGTGGTAAAGCAGGCGGTCGCGCCGGAGATGGTGCAGGCAGCGCTCGACTGCATCCACACGGCCAAGAAGGGGGAGTACGTCGGCGGCAAGCCAGAGATGACAGGTCTCGTGAATGCTTCGAGTGTCACGCCCATCCTGCATGAGGCCATGGGGCAGTTCGATCCGCCGTCCATCTGCCAGGTGGGCGTCAACAAGGTGCGCCAGCCCGGGGACCACTTCAACAACCTCGGCTATCGGGACCGGGACCAGCCCTACTACGGCGCAGAGTCGCACATGGACGGCCTCTGCACGATCCGCGTGCCGCAGGAGGTGCTGCAGGGCGCGCCGGAGGAGAACTACCAGCATTACATCGGCTCGGGACCCAAGGGCAACATCGGTCGTAGCGCCGACGTGATGGGGCACAACAGCGTGCCGCTCTTTGAAGACCCGGAGATGACCCTGGGCATGGGCAGCTTCACCGCCTTCGTGTTCGTGTGCCTGAACGACCAGACGCGGGAGGGCTGCGGCCAGACCGCCCTCCTCCGCGGCGCCCATCACGCCACCGAACGCTTCTTCCAGTGGCAGCGCAGCGTCAACGGCCATGTCGGCCCGGAGGGGCCGGGTTGGCCGAGGATCAACCACGACGCACCCAACCGCTGTGGCCACGTGTACCTGCCGGAATCGGTGCGCGAGCAGTTTCTGGACGAAGACTCCGAGGCGACGCCGGACGGCCGGCGCTGGCCTCGTCCGACGCAGATCCTCATGGAGCCGGGCGACGCCTGCATCACCGTCTTTCACATCCCCCACTCCGGCACCCGCAACGAGAACGGCACCGAGTCGCGCAAGAACATCATCTTCCGCATCCGCAACAAGAAGCGGCAGCCCGACAAGGTGGTGAACGGCGTGTCCGACCATCCAGATCGGGGTCAGGCCGGCGAGTGGCTCGAATACGAGGCCGACAACAATCCTTGGGAGCGGTCGAAAGACGCGCTCTGCGACATGTGGGACGAATGGGAAGGGATGCACGAGGTGGTTGCCGAGGAGAAGGCGCTGGAGGTCGCTTGAGCCCTTTGGAGGGAGGGCGTCTCGCCCTCCTAAGCGCCGACAGGCGCTCTCCGAAGCGCAGGCAGTGAACGGGCAATGCGCCTGTCGATCTTGAAGATACGCGCCTTGCGGCGCGCGCGGAGGGCGAGACGCCCTCCCTCCGAAGACACGGCACCGTCAACGTAGGAGGAACGAACGATGTTCACGGAACCGGCAGTGGCGCTTGATGAGCGCGTGGAGTTGGCGTCGGCGGAATGGCTCGCCGAATCGGTGCGGTTCCTGGGCTCGCGCACCCGCGGACTGTCGTTGCCGGCGTTCTCCATCTCGGAACGTCTCGACAACCCGCCGCCGCACCTTGCCGCTTCGGATGCAGACGGGTTTGGCTACACGTTGCGCTTCGCTGGCGATGAGGTGACGGCAGAGGCCCGCCCGGACCCGAAGGCGGACTGCTACCGCGTTGCCGACTACACGGCGTCGGTGCTCTACGCCACCATCGTGTACGACGGCGATGCGCGGGAGCGGGCGGTGCGCCAGACTGGGTACATCACCGGCGAGGGACTAGGAGATTGGCAAGGCAGGATGCCGGACGATCCCATCTCACGCCTCTGCGGCGAACTGCACGATCACATGGCCGTGCGCACGGTGATGAGTCCGGACATCCGCCATCGCGCCGAGGCGTTGGGCCTAGCCGACAACCTCAGCGATCTGGACGAACGCGGCTACACCATCCTCCCGGGCGCGTTCACCGAGCAATTCGCCGACCAACTCCGCGCCGAGGCGCATCGCAACCACGACGCGGCGCCGCCGGATGTGGGCTTCCGCGCCACCATGCTGCTGAAGCGCGGCCGGCTGTGGGAGGAAGCGGTGCTGCACCCGTGGGTGCTAACGCTGATGGAGCACCTGCTTGGCCGTGGCTGCCTCGTCTATCAATCCGACACCATCATCAAGGGTCCCGGCCTCGACACCCATCCGGGCCTGCACTCCGACTACGGCGCCTCGCGCATCCCGGAACCGTTCCCGGACTACTGCCTCGAAGCCACCGCCGTCTGGGCCATCGACGATTTCAGCCTGCCAAACGGCCCCACGGTGGTGATGCCGGGCAGCGTCGCCAAGCGCAGCCAAGCACCAAAAGGCGCAACCCGTGACGGAACCAAACCCCTCGTCATGGAACGAGGTTCCATTGCCCTATGGCACGGCGGCCTCTGGCACGGCGCCATGCCCCGTTCGGCCCCCGGCAAGCGCACCTCGCTCCACAACGCCTACTGCCGCCAGTTCATGCGGCCATTGGAACGCTACGACGACATCCCCCAGGAGATCGTGGACCGCAACCCACCCGCCTTCGCCACCCTCTGCGGGCTGGACGATGCCTTTGGCAAGAGCGGCGACCACGGCGCAGATTTCGAGCGGATGGGGTATGCCGCGAAGATGGGGTTCGGGGCAACCGCATTGCCCGGGTAGGGCCTCGCGACCCCTTCCGTAGGGGCGACCCTTGTGACCGCCCGTCCATGGGCAGCCGACGTCGTTCGACCAACACGGGTGGGGACAAGCCCCGCCCCTACCGGGACACTTGCGCGCCCTCGCGCAAATCCGGCAGCCGGACAGGGCGACGCATGCGTCGCCCCTACAGGAAGGTGTCGGTCATGTCCCGGGCCGTAGGGGCGACGCATGCGTCGCCCTTCTTCGGGTGGCCTTCCTCATGCGCTAGCGCAGATCCGGCAGCCGATACCCCCGCTCCTCCAAGTCCGCGCGGACGATTTTCTTGTCCATCTTGCCGGTGGAGGTTAGGGGGATTTGGTCCACGTAGAGCACCTCGTCGGGTAGCTGCCACTTGGCGAAGGCGCTGGCGCAGTGGCCCAGGATGCTTGGCTGGTCCACTTCGGCGCCGGGTTCCAGGATCACGAGGGCAACTGGGCGTTCATCCCATTTGGGGTGCGGCTGCGCGACGACGCAAGCCTGGGCGATGCCGGGCATGGCGACGATGTGGTTTTCGAGGTCCACGCTGGAGATCCACTCGCCGCCGCTCTTGACGAGGTCCTTCGAGCGGTCGGCGATGATGAGGTATTCCTCCGGGTCGATCTTGCCGACGTCGCCGGTGATGAGCCAGTCCTCGTGGAAGCGGTCGGGCTGGGGATTCTTGTAGTACTCCGAGCAAATCCACGGCCCCCGCACCAGCACCTCGCCCACGGTCTCGCCATCGTGGGGCAGGCGATTGAAGTCCTCATCGAAGATGTCGAGTTCGAGGCCCGGCATGAGTTGGCCGGCCTTGGCGACGTTGGCGAGCTGCTCGTCGAGCGAGAGGCTCGGATGGGCGTGCTTCATCAGCCGCCGCGAGATGGTGGCGAGGGGGCTGGTTTCGGTCATGCCCCAGCCTTGGATCATCTCCGCGCCCAGGGCGTCGTGGAACCAGCGGATCAGCGATGGCGGCGGCGCGGAGCCGCCGCAGGTGAGCCGAGACAGGCGCGAGAGGTCGTATTGGTCGGGATTCGCCTCGACCACCGCCCGCACGCCTTGCCAGATGGTGGGCACGCCGGCTGAGAGCGTGACGCCCTCGTCCGCCATGAGCCGGGCGAGGCGTTCCGGTTGCATGAAGCGGTGTGGCATTACCTGCTTGCAGCCGAGCATGAGCGCGGCCCAAGGGACGCCCCAGCCCATGGCGTGGAACATCGGCACGATGCCGCACACGGTATCCGTGGCCGACAGCCCCATGGCGTCGGTCATGCACACCGCCATGGTGTGCAGGTATTGCGAGCGATGCTCGTATTCCACGCCCTTGGGATTGCCCGTGGTTCCGCTGGTGTAGCAGAGCCCCAGCGGCGCGTTCTCGTCGAGTTCGGGCCAGTCGAATCGCGTCGGCTTGCCGGCGATGAAGGCCTCGTAGTCCACCGCATCCGCAACCTCGCACTTCCATTGGCCGGATTCATCCTCGTCCGCGACTACCACTTTCGTCACCGAGGGAATCCGCCCGGCAAGTTGGTTCAGGAGCGGCAAGGTGTCGGCGTCGGCGATGATGATCTGATCCTCGGCGTGGCCGATGATGTATTCGAGGTCAGCCGCCGAAAGCCGGATGTTGAGCGTGTGCAGCACCGCCCCCATGCCGGCGGCAGCGTGGTAGGCCTCCAGATGGCGCGCCCCGTTCCACATGAACGTGCCCACCCGGTCGCCAAGGCGCACCCCGGCATCCTTGAGCGCATGCGCCAACTGGTGCGCTCGGTCGCGGGTTTCGCGCATGGTCTGCCGGCGGGTACCGTCGGCGACGGCGGTGACCACCTCCGTGTCCGGCGACACGGTGGCGCCCCGGTCGATCAGCCGCGACATCAAAAGCGGCGTGTGCTGCATGGCCATGAACCGGCTCTCCTTCCCTTGCGGACACAAAGGCGGCGCAGTTTACCGATGGATGCTTGCCGGAGAGACGGACTTTTTCGGGAGGGGGTTTTCCGGGGCGGGTGGCGTGGCCCGCATGTGGCGCTAATCGGCGTCGAAGTCCATGCGGTAGGGCGGCAGCGTGTCCAGCAGCGAGCGACCGTAACGACGGGTGACGATGCGGCGGTCCAGGAGCGTAATGCGGCCGGTGTCGGTGTCGCTGCGGATGAGGCGGCCGCAGGCTTGCACGAGGCGGAGCGAGGTGTCGGGAACGGACATCTCGTAGAAGGGGTTGCGGCCGTTCGACTCGAGCCACTCGGCCAGAGCCTCGTCAAGCGGGTCGTCCGGCGCCTGAAACGGCAGCTTCGAGAGGATGACGTGGCGGCAGTAGTCGCCCGGCAGGTCCACGCCTTCGGTGAAGCTGCCGAGGCCGAAGATGTAGCTCTTGCCGCCGCCGTCGATTGCCTTGCGGTGTCTTTCGAGCAGGCGACGCTTGGAGCCGTCGCCTTGCAACAGGCAGTGGCGCAAGAGCTCGCTCGGCAGCGCTTCCACCACGGCGCGGAACTGGCGCCATGAGGTGAATAGGACCAGGGCGCTCGATTCCTGCGCGAGGAGATCCGGCAGGCGTGCCGTCACTTCGAGGGTGTGGGCGTCAAAGTTGCCGGCATCGGCGGCCATGCGCGGAACGGTGAACGTGGCAACGTTGGGGAAGTCGAAGGGGCTCGGGATGCGCATTTGCTCCACTTCGGCATCGAGCCCGGATCGCTCGATGAAGCGCTCGAAACTGCCGAGGGCGCAAAGTGTCGCGGATGTGGCCACGGCACCGTGGCAGGCGTCCCACAGCGCCTTGTGCAGGATGGTGCCCGGGTCGACCGGGGCGCTTGCAAGTTCGACGTCGCCCTGGCCTTGGCGCACGCCCTGGAAGGCAATGCGGGTGGCCCAGCGGGCGTTGAGTTCGTCCTGTTCGCTGTGTGGCTTGGCGTAGTCGGCGAAGAGTGCGCCGCTCGCCTCGGCCCGATGCAGCAGTGTACCGAGGACGGGCAGCCAGTCGCCAGCCTGGTCCGCGTTCTGCCACGGGCGGCCGCCGTCCATGACCTCTTCAAGATTCTCGTGTAGCTCAGCAAGGGTCTTGGCCATGCTGTCAAAGTAGGTGGCTAGGGGTTCGGCAAGCTCCTGAAGTTCCTCAGGGACGCGACCGTGCGGGAAGCGGCAGACCCCTTCGCGCTCGTCGCGGCCACGAAACTCAAGCCCCTCCGCCAGTTGCAGTGCCTGATCGAGCAACTGCCCGGCGACCTCCACCTCGCCGGTGAGGCGGGTGGCGGCGGCCACCACCTCTGGCGGCCGGGCAAAACGCTGCGCCATGGTGGCGACGGCGGCGGACATCTGCTCCAGCCAACCGGCTGACCCGCGCAGCCGCGCTTGCGCCGCGAAGTGCTGCTGCGTCTTCTCCGGCAGGTGGTGGGCTTCGTCGAGAATGAAGATGGTCTCTTCGGGTTCCGGCAGCACGACGCCGCCGCCGAGGGCCAGGTCCGCCAGCACCAGGTCGTGGTTCGCCACCACCACATTGGCATCGCGGGTCTTGGCGCGAGCGCGGAAGAACGGACACTCGCGGAAGTGCTCGCAGCGGTTCTTGCTGCATCCTCGGTGGTCGGTGGTGACTGCCGACCACACCGGCGGCGCTACCGGTTCGTCCCAACTGTCGAGCTCGCCGTCCCACTTGCGCTCGTCGAACTCCGCCCACATGCGGCGGTACAGCTCCAAGTCCTCCTCGCCGGGCTGGGAGAACATCGCCATCTGCCGGTTCGGGTCCGCGGCAAGCTGCTCCTGCAAGCGCTTCGGACACACGTAGCGCCCGCGCCCCTTGGCCAGGGCAAAGGTGAAGTCGAGCTCGCCGTGGCGCTTGAGGTCGGGCAGGTCCTGCAGCACCACCTGCTCCTGCAACGCCACGGTGGCCGTGGAGACGACGACGCGCTTTTCCGTGGCGAGGGCCAAGGGGATGACGCCGAGGCAATAGGCGAGTGTCTTGCCGGTGCCGGTGCCGGCCTCGACGACGCATATGCGGTTGTCGGCACTCGCCATCTGCCGCGCGACAAGGGCGATCATCTGCCGCTGCCCCTTGCGGGCACGGAAGCCACGGCCCGCCAGCCAGCGCCGGTAGGCCGACTGGATGTTCTCCTTGTGCGCTTCGGTCAGGCCGCCCTGCGCGGTCATCGTCTGCGTCCCCTTCACGGGCCTCGGGGGTGAGGCGCCCTCGCCCCAAAAAGGGCCCTTGCTCGCTCCGCGCCGATAGCCAACACTGGCCGCCATGAACATTGTAATTCCGAGATGCGTTGCGGTGGCCCTGTCACTGGCGGCAACGGTGGTTGCGCTGGCTGACGCCGGCGATGGCTTCAAGCTTGATGTGGTCACCGACGACGTGCCGAGTGCGCGGCAGATGGCGGAGTCATCATCGGGCCTGCTGTTCGTGGGGTCGTTCCGTGCTGGTCGCGTATATGCGGTGGTGCCGGCGGCAGGTGGCCAGGCGGAGGTGGTTACCGTCGCCGAAGGGTTGACGCTGCCAAGCGGGGTGGCGCTCAAGGGTGGCGACCTCTATGTGGCGGCGCTGGATCGGGTGCTGCGCTATCCGAACATCGAGGCGACGTTCCGAGATCGACCGACGCCCCAGATTGTCACGGACGCGCTGCCGGACGAGACGCACCATGGCTGGAAGTATCTGTCGGTGGGGCCCGACGGCCATCTCTACGTTCCCGTCGGTGCGCCGTGCAACATCTGCGAGTCCGCAGATGCGCGCTTCGCCAGCATTCTGCGCATGGACCCCGACACGGGCGAGACTTCGGTCTATGCCGCCGGGGTACGCAACTCCGTCGGCATGGCGTGGCACCCCGAAACGGACGAACTGTGGTTCTCCGACAACGGCCGCGACTGGCTCGGTGACGACCTGCCGCCGGAAGAGATCAATCGCGTGCAGAAACCGGGCGCGCACTACGGCTATCCCTACATCCACGGCGACGACATTGCCGACCCGGAGTTCGGCGCCGGCCACGACCCAGAGGACTATGTGGTCCCGGAGGTCGCCATCCAAGCCCACGCGGCGGCGCTGGGCCTCGCCTTCTACACGGGCGATCAGTTCCCGGCCGAGTGGCAGGGCGCCCTCTTCATCGCCGAGCACGGCTCCTGGAACCGTTCGTCGAAGGTGGGCTATCGGGTGAGCGTCGTCCGGTTCGATGGCGCCACGCCAAGCTATGCGCCGTTCCTGGATGTTTGGCTCAAGGATGAGAATGCCACGGCCCGCCCCAACGACGTGCTGGTGGCCCGGGACGGAACGTTGCTCATCTCCGACGACTTCGGCGGACGCATCTTCCGGGTGACCCACCAGCCCGACGGCTAGATTCGAATGGGGCAATGATCACGGTCTTCCTTGCGTCCCAGAGGGCTTCGTAGGCGGCGGGCTTGCCCCGTCCCATGTCGAGTTCGTCGACGCATTCAAGACGGGCGACCACAAGGGTCGCCCCTACGGGGAATGCACCACACATGCCTCGTCGGTCGAGGCGGAGTCTCGTTAGCCGAAGATGCGCCAGCGGCGGAGGCGGCAGTTGTCGAGTTGGCTGCGGTAGCGGCTGGCGCGAGCGCTGACGTTGCCGGCGGCGCTCTTGAGCCACCCCTTGCGTTGCCAGGTGCCGCGGCGGTAGCCGCCGATGCCGTCGTGGTAGGCGAGATAGAGTCGGCGAGCGTCGGTGCGGTGGATGCCGAGTTCGCGATTGGCACGAGCGAGGTACCAGCCGATGAAGTCCACCGCGTCGTCGAAGTCGTCGCGGTCCACAAAGCGGCGCGTGGTGGCGCGCTTGTAGTCGGCCCAGGTTTCATCGGTCGCCTGGGCGTAACCATAGGCGCTCGATGGCCGCCGCCACGGGATGATCCAGAGCAGGCGCTTGCGCGGTGGGCGAGCATCGGCGACGTAGCTCGACTCCTGATACATCACTGCCATCATCACGGCTGGGGACATCGCCCAGCGCTTTTCCGCCGCCTGCGCAGCGCGATACCAAGACGGCCGCTCCTGAAAGATGCTGCACAGGTTGTTGGGTGATTTCGGTGGGGTTGAGATGCAACCGGCGAGTAGGCTGACGAACAGGACCACGAGCAGCGCGCGCCCTGGGAGGCAAGGCGCCCTGCCTTCGCTTGGGGAGCTTCGCATAGGTCCCGTTCGCGGACGCGGACCTCTTCGGAGGGAGGGCGTCCCGCCCTCCATCGCGCCGCAAGGCGCGTCCCGTCGCAGAGGCCGATCGAGGCAAACGGGTTGAGCTACCGTGCCTTGGTGCAGCCGAAGGGAGGAGCTTCTCGAGGCAGTCCCGCCCTTTTTGGCGCGGCGGAGGGCGGGACGCCCTCCCTCCGAAGAGGGCGACGACACGCTTGACGGTCCAAGGTCATGCATCCGCAGGTGCTGCGTTGTGTTGGCGGAGAAAGTCCAAGAACTCCGACTCGTCGATGACTTCGATCTCCAGCTCCTCGGCCTTCGTTCGCTTGCTGCCGGCTCCGGGGCCCGCCACCACGCGGCTGGTGCGTTTGGACACCGATCCGGCCACCCGTGCGCCGAGGCCAGTGAGGATCGCCTTGGCTTCGTTGCGGGTGAGTTGCTCCAACGTGCCAGTGAGCACCCAGGTTTGGCCTTCGAGGGGCGTCTGCGGCTCGCCGGCGTCGCCGTCCGGTGTTTCCCAGCTGACGCCTAGCTCTAGCAGCTCCTCGGCTATCCGGCGGTTCTCTGCATCTCCGAAGAACGCCACTACTCGCTCGGCCACCACGGGGCCCACGTCCTCCACCTGTTGCAGCCGTTCGAGATCCGCGGACATGAGGGCCTCGAGGGTGCCAAACCGGGCGGCAAGGGCGGCAGCCGTGGTTTCGCCCACTTCCCGGATGCCGAGAGCGTAGATGAAGCGCGGGAAGGTGGTGTCCTTGGCGTCCTGCAAGGCCGTGAGCAGGTTCTCGGCGGATTTCTCGCCCATGCGTTCTAGGTCCGCGAGCTCGTCCTTGGTCAGGCGGAAGAGGTCTGCTGCAGTGCTTACCAACTCCCTCTCGACGAGCTGATCCACGAGTTTTTCGCCCAATCCCTCGATGTCGAGGGCGAGTCGGGAGGCGAAGTGGCGCAGGCTTTCCTTGCGCTGGGCCGGACAGGTGAGGCCGGCGGAGCAGCGCGCCACGACCTCGTCGTCGGTGCGCGTCACCGGCGCGTCGCACACAGGGCACTTCTCGGGCATGGCAACCCGCTTTGCATCCGCCGGCCGGCGCGACTCGATCACCCGCATCACTTGCGGGATCACGTCCCCGGCGCGGTGGATGACGACGGTGTCGCCGAGGCGCAAGTCGAGGCGCTCGATCTCGTCCATGTTGTGGAGCGTCGCGTTCGAGACGGTAACCCCGCCCACGAACACGGGCTCAAGCTTGGCGACCGGCGTGATGGCGCCGGTGCGTCCCACCTGGAACTCCACGTCGTGCAGAGTAGTGCTCGCCTCCTCAGCCGGATACTTGTAGGCGATGGCCCAGCGTGGCTTCCGGGTCACCTCGCCGAGCTTGTCGCGCAAGGCGAACTCGTCCACCTTCACCACGGCGCCGTCGATCTCGTAGCCGAGCGAGTCGCGCATCGCTTCGAGGTCGCGGATGTAGTGGCGGCAGGCTGCGAGGTCAGCGCAGGTTTGTGCCCGCGGGTTGACGTTGAGGCCCCAGGCGCGGAACGCATCGAGGGTCTCGGAGTGGCGCCGGGGCTGCCAGCCAGGCGAGGAAACGCCGACGCTGTAGCAGAACATCGACAGCGGCCGCTTGGCGGTGATGTTGGGGTCGAGCTGGCGCAGGCTGCCGGCGGCGCCGTTGCGGGGATTGATGATGGGCCGCTCGCCAGCGGCGAGGGCGCGTTCGTTGAAGGCGCGGAAGCCCTCGATGGGCATGTAGATTTCCCCCCGCACCTCGAGCTCGGCCGGGGCGTCGTCCGGCAGCCGCACGGGAATCGCGCCGATGGTGCGCACGTTAGCGGTGATGTCCTCGCCGGCCTCGCCGTCGCCGCGCGTGGCACCGCGTACCAGCAGGCGATTTTCGTACAGAAGGCTCACCGCCACACCGTCGATCTTCGGCTCGCACGCGTAGGTCGGTAGGTCGTCATCGTCAAGCAGGCCACGGCAGCGCTCGGCCCAGCGGGCGAGTTCCTCCTCGTCGCTGCACTTGTCGAGTGACAGCATTGGCACGGCGTGACGGACCTCGTCGAAGCGCGCCGCCGGCGGCGCACCCACGGACTGGGTCGGGGAGTCCGGCGCACGCAGCTCGGGATGCTCTCGTTCTAGGCTGACAAGGCGGTCGAACAGTTGATCGTATTCGGCGTCCGGGATGTCCGGATCGTCGAGCACGTGGTAGCGATGCAGGTGGTAGCGCACCTGGGTGCGGAGGTCTTCGAGTTCCTTGGCTACCGCGGCGTCGTCAGCCATCGTCGGTCCTGGCGCGCGCCGTTCCTATGGCCGCTGCGACATCTGCCGGCGGGCGAACTCGGCCACGCGGCTGCGGCAGTGCTCGATGGTCTGGTAGCTCATGGCGTTCAGCTCCTCGTCCTTGAGGGTGCCGCCGAGGGCCGTTTCGAGGGCGCGCGCCGTTGTCAGCATGGCGTTGAACGCGGCGATCGGGTCATCCGGGCCGGGAAGCGTCATGGTGGCCACGACGGCCGGAGTCGAGAACTCGCTCATGGCGGCAAGGTCGAAAGTGCCCGGCTCAGTGCCGTTCACCACCATGAACTGGCTGCTGCTGCCGTCGCGCCGATGGAACACGTTACGGGCGCCGTATTCGAGCCTGGCGTCAGTGAATGCGCGCAGGAGGTCGTCACCGGAGAAGCGTTCGTCATCCTTGGCAACCACCCAGATGGCAACGTATTCGCGGGCGGCGGCGTCCGTTTCTTCGCGGGATTCCGCGCGCCGGGGGCCGGCGCCCGACGAACGCGCTCTCGCACCCGTCACGGACCGCGCCTTGGACACGGTTTCTTCGACTTCCTCGGGAGCTTGCCCCGGATCCGGCGACGGCACGTGCGACTCCTCCGCGACCCCTGCCGTGCTGGCCGACTCCGGCGCTTCCTCCACGCTGCCCTGGGCTTCCGGGGCCGCGATGTGTGGCTCGGTGCGCTGCGCCGTCACGCCACCCTCCTGGCCCCGCTCCGGCGCATCGGCATCGACGGATGCTGGCGGCGGCGCGATGGGGTCGCGGTCGTCTTCCGCACCCCAGAGCGTCGCGACGGACGTCGGCTCCGCCGACGCGTCGTCGTCTGGCTGCTGACGCCCTCGCCAGGCCCGCCAGACGTGGTGGCTGACGATGGCGACAATCAGCAGCACGCCGACCGCCACGATGATGTACTTGATGTCGAGATCCATGCTCGGCTCGTTCTCCTACGCCGCCAAACCCCACCTGCCCATGACCTTGCGGCCGAATGCCAGCGGCGGCGCCGACGATGGTGTGCATTCTACGGCCAAGCGGAAACGCTCCGGGCGTTCGCTGGGACGGCTAGCAGCCGTGTCCCTCAAGGCTGCGTGCTGGCGGCGAGTTCCACCGCCTGCGCCACGTCCACGGAAACGACCCGAGACACCCCGGCTTCCTGCATGGTGATGCCGATCATGTGATCCGCCATCTCCATCGACAGCTTGTTGTGGGTAACCACCACGAACTGCACGCCGGCGGACATCTCTTCGATGAGACCCTTGAACTGTGCAATGTTGGCGTCGTCGAGGGCGGCGTCCACTTCGTCGAGCAGGCACACGGGGCTCGGATTCAACTGGAAGATGGCGAACAGCAAGGCCAATGCGGTCATGGACTTCTCGCCGCCGGAGAGAAGGTGGATGCTGGAGTTGCGCTTTCCCGGAGGGCGGGCGGTGAGGATCACGCCGGCTTCGAGCAGGTTGCCTTCGGTCATGGCGAGGTGAGCCTCGCCGCCGCCGAAGATGCGCGGGAACAGGCTTTCGAAAAGCTCGCCCACGCGGTCGAAGGTGGCGCGGAAGCGGTTGCGGGTTTCCCGATCCATGTTGTCGATGGCACGTTCCAAGGTTGCCACCGCCGTGCTCAAGTCTTCGTGCTGGCGGTCGTAGTATTCCTTGCGGCTTGCCGCCTCCCTGCGCTCGTCGATGGCGGCGAGGTTGATGGGGCCGAGCCGGTCGATGCGGCCGCGCACTTCGCCAATCGCGACATTCCAGCCTTCTTCGTCGGCGTCATCGGGAATCTCGCTTTCGACGGCCCCTTGGTCGAGACCGGTTTCGTCCAGGCGCTCCTGCGCGACGTCTCGTTGGGTGGCGACTTGCCCCCGCTCCACGCGAGCCGTCTCGACGTGACCGCGCAGCGCTTCGAGCGCCCCGTCCGCTTCCACCTGTTCCGAGCGCAGGCGGCGGATCGACGCCTCCGTGGCCTCGGTTTGCTCGCGGATGTCGGCGAGTTCCCTCTCCACGGCCACGCGGTCGCCTAGAAGTGTCTTGAGCTGTTCGTCGCGCTCGGGCGCTTCGGCGGCGAGGTCGGCTATCTCTGTCTCGATGGCGCTCAGGCGCTGGCTGCGCTCGAGGGCTTGCTGGACGAGGCGGTCCTTGGCATCACGGAGGGCCTGCGCCGAGGACTCGAGGCGCTGTTGCGCGCCTTGCTGACGATGGTGTTCGTCGCGGGCGTCGCTGGCGGCGGTGCGTGCGGCTTCGAGGCGCTCGGCCATCTCGTTGCGGCTGGCACCCGCTTGCTCGCGTGCCGTAGCCAGCGTTCGTGATTCCGCTTCGAGCCGCTCGAGGTGCTGGCGGTTCTCTTGGATCCGGGCTTGCTCTTGCTCGATCCGCGTGGCGGTCTGCGCCCGTTCGGAGGCGATGCGCCCGGCGCGGTCGGCGAGTTCCTGCTGCTGCTTCAGGCGCATGTCGCGTTCGGCTTCGGCGCGGGAGCGACGCTCGCGCACGTCGCTCTGTTGCTGGCGCAGGCGTTCCCGTTCGGCTCGGTGCGCTTCGAGCGAGGCGCGGGTGCCGTCGAGTTGGCTGCGAGTCGCCTCTGCCTGGGACTCGGCTTCGGTGACCTGCTCGTAGAGCTTCGCAAGCTCAGCACGGCGGCGGATGATGCCGCCGGGGGCATCACCCGCGAGTCGATGGAGGCGAACCCAGCCGCGCCCGAGCCAGACGCCATCGCGGGTGATCACGCTTTCGCCGGGGGCAAGGGATAGGCGATGGGCTAGCGCTTCGGTGAGGGAGTCTGCCGCGAAGATGCCGCTCAGAATGTCCGGGGCGTCTTGGACTGGCTCGATGAGGTCGGCGAGTCGGGGCAGCGAGCGCGGTTCGGCGGCGTTTGGCGCAGTTTCCGTGAGCGTGATTCGTCCTTCGGGAAGTTGCGCCAAGGACTCCGCCAATGCACCGGAGTCGCTGACGGGAATGGCTGCCGCGTCGAAGCCAAGCACCGTCTCTAGGGCGGCCTCCCAACCGGATGCGATCGCGAGTTTGGCGCCGAGTCGGAGTGCGCCCGCGAGGTCGTGTTCGGTCAACCATGCTTCGACCGCGGCAGCGGCGGAGCCTGCTGATCCGTCGGCCAGCGCCTCCCGTTGCATCGCCTCCAGCCCCACCTGTTCGCCGCGCAGCCCCTGCACGCTTCCGACGGCGACACGCAGTCGTTCCTCTTGCGCGAGGGCGGTCGCACGCACTTCGGCGATGGCTTCGGCATTGGCCGCGAGTTCCGCATCGACGGCATCGAGTGCCGCCTCCGCCTCCGCGACCTCGACGCCTAGCGGTTCGAGAGAGTGCGGCGTTGCCGGCGCGAGTCCGACGCTATCCTCCGCCAATTGCCTCGCGCGCTCTTGCAGGCTGACGACGGCTTGCTCGGCAAGCTGCGTCCGTCCGCGACAGGCTTCGGTTGCGCTGCGGTTGGCGGCGATGCGTTCGGCAAGGGTATCCCAACTCGCCTGCATTTCCCGCGCGTCGCGTTCCAAACTCGCCACCTCGTCGGCGGCGCCTTGCTGGCGGCTTGCGGCTTCGTCGAGTGCCGGCGCCGCGGCCTCAATCTGCGCCAGCAGTTCGGCCAGATGCGCCTCGTCTTCCGCCATCTGCTTCTGCCGGCCCGCTTCCTCGTGGGCGATGGCCTTGAGGTCAGTGGTGAGGCCCGCGCTCCTCCGCTTGGCGTACTGCGCCGCCTGTTCGAGCCGCCCGATATCCGCACCGAGCCGGTAGTAGCGCGCCTGCACCTCGCCGAGGGCATCGACTCCCTCCTGATGTCGCTCCTGGGCGGATTGCACCCGGCCTTCGACGCCGAGGCGGGCAGCGCGTGCCGTTTCGACTTGGTTGTCGAGGGCGACCAAGGCCTCGTCGCAGCGTGCCAACTGCTCGTTGGCGGCATTCAGGCGCAGCAGGCAGAGCTCGGCGAGCTTGCGGCGTTCCTGCTCCTTGAGGTCGCGATAGCGCTCGGCATTGCGAGCCTGGCGTTGCAGGCGGTTCAGTTGCCGCCCGAGTTCGTCGCGCAAGTCGTCGATTCGCGCCAGATGTTCGCGGGTGTGGGAGAGGCGATTGTGGGTCTCGCGACGGCGCTCGCGATACTTGGACACGCCAGCAGCCTCTTCGAGAAAGGCCCGCAGTTCGTCTGGCTTGGCGTCCGCCAGTTCGCTGATCATGCCCTGCTCGATGATCGAGTAGCTGCGGGGGCCGAAGCCGGTACCCAGAAAGACGCCGGCGATGTCGCGTCGGCGGCACCGGCTGCCGTTTAGGTAGTAGGTGGATTGGCCGTCCCGCGCCAGTTCCCGGCGCACGGCGATTTCGCCGAATGCCGCGTACTCACCGCCGACGCGGGCGTCCTCGTTGTCGAACAGGAGCTCCACCGAGGCCATGCCGGTGGGCTGCCGCGAGCTCGAACCCTTGAAGATCACGTCCACCATCGCATCGCCGCGCAACTGCTGCGCCGAGCGTTCGCCCATTGCCCATCGCACGGCGTCGATTATGTTGGACTTGCCGCAGCCGATTGGCCCGACGACGGTATTGCGGTGGCCGGGCAACGGAATCGTCGTCGGATCGACGAAGGACTTGAACCCGGCGAGCCTGATTTCCTTTAAGCGCATTGGGGCGGCGTTAGTACGAGCGTGGCAGTTCCAGCACGTGTTCGGTGACGTAATTGAGGATCATCTCCTGCGAGATGGGAGCGATGCGCATCAGCCTCGCCTCCCGCCAATAGCGCTCGACATGGAACTCGCGGGCGTAGCCGAAGCCACCGTGGGTCTGCATGGCCTGGTCGGCTGCCTGAAAGGCGGCGTCTGCAGCCAGCCACTTCGCCATGTTCGCCTCGGCGCCGCAGGGCTCGCCGTTGTCGAGCAGCCACGACGCCTTGCGGATCATCAGTTCCGCCGCATCGAGGCGCATCTTCGCCTCGCCGAGCGGGAAGGAGACTCCCTGGTTCATGCCGATGGGACGCCCGAACACGACGCGTTCGTTCGCATAGTTCACGGCTCGCCGGATGGCGGCACGGCCGATGCCGAGGGCTTCCGACGCCACCAGAATGCGCTCTGCGTTGAGACCACCCAGCAAGTAGCGAAAGCCCTTGCCCTCTTCGCCGACCCGGTCGGTGACGTGTACCGGCAGGTCGTCATACACTACTTCACAGGTGGCGACGGCGTTGCGGCCCACCTTGTCGATGGGGGAAATCTTCACTTCCGGGCGCTGAAGCTCCGCGAGCAAGAGCGTCATGCCTTCGGTGCGCTTGGCGGCCTTCTCCTTCGACTCGGTTCGCACCAAGAGCAGCACCCGCTCGCAATCGAGCGCCTTGGTGGTCCACACCTTGCGTCCGCGCACGACGTAGTGGTCGCCATCGCGCACTGCGGTGGTCTTGATGGAAGTGGTGTCGGTGCCGGCATCCGGTTCGGTGACGCCGAAGGCGACGTGCAGGTCGCCGCTCGCCACTCGCGGCAGATACTTCTGCTTCATCTCCTCGCTGCCGTGCTGCACCACCGGGTGCATCCCAAAAATCGACAGGTGAATGCCGCTCGCGCCGTTCATGGCGGCGCCGGAAGCAGCCACCTCCTCCAGAATGATGGAGGCTTCGGTGACACCGCGCCCGCTGCCGCCATAGGCCTCCGGAATGGCGATGCCAATCCAGCCAGCCTCGGCTAGGGTGTTGTAGAAATCCCAAGGAAAGCGGTGTTCGCTGTCGCAGGCGGACCAGTATTCGTCGGGAAAGTCGACGCAGACTTTCTGAATGGCGTCGCGGATGAGCTGATGCTCTTCGGTCGTCTCGAACTCCATGCAGTCACCCAGCTTGCGCCGTGGAATGGCGCGACCGCGTCATTCTACGATGCGAGGTCTCGGGAGGTGGGGGCTGGGGCCAGACCCCGAGCCCCGTGCAACTATAGGGGCCTTGTCTGTTGTTCGATCAGGTGGCCGATCGTCGTCAGGCACTCCTTGGAAGCGCCAAGGTGGATGAGCATCTGCTCGGCATCGCGCAGTGTTTGGACGATCAGGCGGCTGCGTCCGGCTGTGCCGGTTTCGTTGGCGTTGGTGTCGAAGAACACCGCGTTGTCGTCCGGGTCGAAGGTCTCCCAACTGGTGCCGTCTGCGTCAGCGTCCATGTCTTCGGCACGGTACGTGAAGGGTTGCCCCGTGGCTTCGGGAAACTCGCGCTTGCAGGCGGCATGGACGGCGGCAACGTCGGCACCGCGGACGTGGATTGAGTTCTTGCCCAAGAAATTCATGAGCGCAATCCGGAACGGCCCGTTCCTGACGACGATGCGCTTGCCCGGCAACTCGTCCACCACTTCCATGCCAAGGGCCTGGTAGAAGCGGGCGGATGCGGCCAAATCCTTGGCGCGCAGGCAAATGGAAGTCCAGCCGAAGAACATGATCCAGGCTCCTTGTCACCGCTTCGTGCGAGCGCGCCCTGACGGGCGCGCGTGCTCGCGTTCGCTCGCAGCTACGGCTAGCAGACTTCGCACTTCGCCGCTACGCGGCATAGTCCGACAGGCTGCGAGCGCCACAAGAACTGTTGCCTTCGGACAACGCTTCTTGCCCCAGCCCAAGCCGTCCTGCGAGGATGATAGGTTGATGTGCAAGCGAGTGCCCTGGCGGGCTTTGAGACGGCGGAGGGAGCGTGAGCGGCAGGTATTTCGAAGAGCTTGAGGTTGGCATGGAGTTCGCCCACGAACCCGCACGCACCGTAACGGAAACCGACAACCTGCTTTTCACCACGCTCACGCTGAATCCGCAGCCGCTGCACCTGGACGCCGAGTTCGCCCGCGCCTCGATCCACGGCCAGATTCTCGTCAACAGCATTTTCACGCTGGGCCTCGTGGTGGGCCTGTCGGTGGGCGACACCACCCTCGGCACCACCTTGGGCAATCTCGGCTTCGAGCGCACCACGTTTCCGAATCCTGTATTCATCGGCGACACCATCAGGGTGTCGTCCAAGGTGGTGGCGCGGCGCGAGAGCCGCAGCAAGCCGGATCGCGGAATCGTCACCTTCGAGCACACTGGGCTCAACCAACGGGGCGAGACCGTCTGCTCCTGCATCCGCTTGGCCATGATGGCGAAGCGCGAGGCGGACGAAACGGCAACCAACGCCTGACTCAAGCACCTTCCAACCACCCCGGAGATTCACCGCATGGCCGGCATCCGACGCTCGCTGCATTTCGTTCCCGGTGCCAACGAGCGAATGCTCAACCGTGCCCTCACTACCGCGGCCGATGCCTTGCTGCTGGACTTGGAAGATGCGGTGACCCCGGCACGCAAGGAGGAAGCACGTGGCGTGGTGGCCGGGTGGCTCCGAGACGTGGACTTCGGTCGTCAGGAACGCATCGTCCGCATGAATCCGCTCGACACTCCATGGGGGCACGGCGACCTAGCCGAGGTGATGGCGACCCCGCCCGACGCCATCCTCGTGCCAAAGCCGGAAACGCTCGACGACCTCACTCTCATCGACCGCGAACTGTCGCGCCTGGAACGCAACCATGGCCACCCGCCGGGCAAGGTGGAACTGATCCTGATCGCCGGCGAAACCCCGCTCGGCGCTCTCCACATCCCGACGCTGACGGCCTGTCCGAGAGTGACCGGCCTCTCCTGGGGAGCCGAAGACCTCGCCACCGCCATCGGCGCAACGCGCAACCGCGACGAAGGCGGCGCATGGCTGCCGCCCTTCGAACACTGCCGCACCATGGCGCTCTTCGCCGCCAAGGCGGCCAGCGCCCACGCCATCGATGCCGTGTACGTGGACTTCCGCGACACCGCCGGCCTCGCCCGCGAATGCCAGCAAGGCGCGATGCTCGGCTTCACCGGCAAGCTGTCGATTCACCCAAGCCAGATCGACCCTATCAACGAAGCCTTTACTCCCGACCCAGCGGGCGTGTCCCGAGCCCGCGAACTCATCGAGGCATTCGACGAAGCCGAGTCAGAAGGCCGCATGGCCTTCACCTTCGACGGCGCGATGGTGGATGCGCCCCACCTCGCGCGAGCCAAGGCATTGGTCGCCCACGCCGAGGCCATAGCCGCCGCACAATGACCTTCGGGGGCTGCGCCGTAGAACGCAGTTCGTCGTTCCAGCCCGCCGAGGGCGCCGGGTCGCTGACGTGCGAGGAACGGGCTTGAAGGGCCTCGGAGGGAAGGCATTCTGCCTTCCCTAAGCGCCGATAGGCGCTTTCCCACCTACCGCAATGAAGCAGGTGCGCGAGGAGTCTGTCGGACTTGGAGGTCCTTCGGAGGGAGGGCGTCCCGCCCTCCAAGCGTGCCGAAGGCACGCACGCAGCGGAGCCGGCCAAGGCCACCGCAACATGCGTCCCGACAATACCAACAAACCGCTAGCCTCAAACGCGAGGAGCCTGTCGGACATAGCCCAGGCCTCTGGAGGGCGGGACGCCTTCCCTCCGGGTCCCCGGGTCCCCGGGTCCCCTTGATGTTTCTGGCGCTCTAGTGCGCAGGGAAGGCAGGATGCCTCCGCGCAAGAGGCCACCCCCCTCGTCTCGCGCTCGCATCGAGGCTGATACGATTGCGCGTCTTTTCGTTGGGAGCGGCCATGTCCGAGCGCATCTACACCGCCTGCGTGCTCATCATTGGCAACGAGATCCTGTCTGGGCGGACGCAGGACACGAACCTCCAGCACATTGCCTTGGTGCTTGGCGAGCAGGGGGTTCGAGTGGGGGAGGCGCGGGTGATTGCGGACGTGGAGGACCAAATCGTCTCGGCGGTGAACGAGGCGCGCACCAAATTCGACTACGTGCTCACCACCGGTGGCATCGGCCCGACCCACGACGACATCACCGCAGACTGCATCGCAAAGGCATTCGGTGTGCCCCTGGTGGTAAGCGAGGAGATCGCGGCCGTCATCGGCCAGCGTCCGGCGCCAGCGGAGGTGATGGAGTCGCGGATGCTCATGGCGCGGATTCCCGAGGGCGCGGACCTGATCGACAATCCCACCGGCGGGCCGCAGGGATTTTGCATCGGCAACGTCTATGTCATGGCCGGCATCCCCTCGGTGATGCAGGGGATGCTTTCGACCATCCCCTTCGCCGGCGGCAGCGTCGTGCGTTCCTGTTCGGTAACCGCCTATCTTGGCGAGAGCCAGGTGGCGACGGGGCTTGCAGTGCTGCAAGAGGAGCATCCGGACGTGGACATCGGCAGCTATCCCTTCAGCCGCGACGGCCGCTACGGCACGACGCTGGTGATCCGGGGCACGGACACCGGGGAGCTCAACGAGGTGCTCGACCGAGTGGCGGAACTCATTCGTGCCGGCGGCGAGGAGCCGGTGGACATAAAGCGCGCCTGAGGCGATAGCGGCTTGGAGGGAAGGCACTCTGCCCTCCCTGCGCACGACAGTGCGCCTGCCTGGTTAGGTGCAAGGAAGACGCGCCTGTCGGCGCGTAGGGCAGGCAGAATGCCTTCCCTCCAAGGGACAACGACAATTCGGGAGGAAACATGGAAATCCAAGGCAAGCGAGCCATTGTGCTCGGCGGCACGTCCGGAATTGGCCTCGCCGCAACGAGACAACTCGAGGCCGCTGGCGCCTCGGTGCTGGCGTGCAGCAGGTCGGACGCAAACCTTGCGAGCGCCCGCGAGGCGACGGGCGATGCCGTCTCGTTCCGCGCCATCGACGTGCTCGACCGCGACGCGCTGACCGCGCTCTTCGAGGGCGAGGCGGGCTTCGACATCCTCGTCAATGCAGCAACGGGCGGCGAGCGGGCATCGGGGCCCTTCCTGCAGATGGACCTCGACGGCTTCCAGGGTTCGTTTCGCAAGCTCTGGGGCTACACCAACAGCGTTCGCCTCGGTACCGAGCACATGGCGGAAGACGCCGCCATCGTCCTCGTGAGCGGCTACCCGGCGAAGAAATCCAACCCCGGCTCCTCCGCCATCGCCACCGTCGGCAACGCCGTCGAGGGCTTCGTCCGCGCCGTCGCGCCGGAACTTGCGCCGCGCCGAATCAACGTCGTCTCCCCAGGCGTCATCGACACGCCCATGTTCGCCGCCAGCGGCGACGCCCGCGCCAACTTCCTCTCCGCCGCCACCCGCAACATGCTCATCAAGCGCGCCGGCACCGCCGATGAGGTGGCCTCGGCAATCATCTTCGTCATCCAAAACGACTACATGACCGGCGCCAGCATCGACGTCGATGGAGGAGCCACCTTGCCGTAGAGCCCGGCGCGAGCGAGGGAGGGTCCTTCCGGAAGGAGGGCGTCTCGCCCTCCAGAGTTTTCGCCAAGCGAAAACTCACGCGCCGTCCTCGGCGCGTTACTCCTACGGGCACGTCAAGGACGACGCCGCGTCGGCTTCTGACGGCTGTCGCTTTGGACAATGGCGCTCAGGGCGGCACCTATGTCCGGGCGTTCAGCGTCCTTCAGCCCTGCCATGCGGGCGTAGATTTCGGCGGCGGCTTGGTGGAAGCCGTCCGGCAGGTCGGCGGCGGCGAAGGTTGCGGCGATTTCGCGCATTTCGCCCTCGAAGCGCCACGCCTTGGGGCTGGTGGAGGTTGCTGTGGCGGCGCTGCGGGCAGCGAGGCCCGTTTGGGAGATATTCCACTCTTGCAGGAGGTACTCGGTGACGCCGTTTTGCTCGGCGAGCGCTCGCACGGCCAGGAGGAGTGCTGACGAACCCTTGGTGAATGCCGCGTAGCACATCTTCAGCGCCGATGCGGCATCGATGCGTTCGTCCATGGCCCTCGCGTCCACCAGCGACCCATCGAAGAGTGCGGCGACGTCGGGGGCATTTCGGCCGGAGAGATAGAAGCGCGTGGCCCCTTCGCGCCAAGCCGGCGGGCCGATGATGCCTCCATCGACGTAGCTTGCCGGGAAGATCGAGGCGACCTGCCGTGCCGTCGCTGGCGCCACGGCGTTGCCGTCCACATAGGTGCCCTCGAAGCCGGCGGCCTGCACGTTCCTCGCGAGGGTCACGGCGGCGTCCGGTGGGCAAACGGAGATCGCAACCTCTGCGTCTGCGACCGCTGCTGCGAGCGTGTCCACCGCGCGGAGCCCAGCTTCGCTGGCGCGATTGGCGGTGACAGCGCTGCGTCCCTCGGCCACCCACGAAACGACGTGGCCTCGGCTCACCAGTGCCGCACCGATGGACGCGCCCATTGCTCCAGGATGCAACAGCAATACCTGCATGTCGGATCTACTCCTACTTGCGATAGTCGAGCGGCGGGCTGCGGTCGCCCAGCAAGGGCTCGTAGTCGAAGTCGGGACCCCGGCGGCGGTTGAATTCCGCCTTGGCGCTCGCGATCAAGGACGGCTCGGCGTAGAGACGGGCGCCGGTGAGCGCCAGCACGCGCGCCGCCATCACCATGCCCTTGTGGCCGATGCTCATGCCACCAGCGGCCGTCGCCTGCCAACTATGGGCAGGGGTGCCTGGCACCCAGGTGGCCGTAGTGAAGCCGGCCGTGGGCACCTTCCAGCTCACGTCACCGACGTCGGTAGAGCCCATTTTCTGGCGGAACATCGGGGGCGCGATGACGGCGCTCGCGCCCATGTCGCGCAGATCGCCAAACAGGGTCGAGCGCAGGGCGAGGGCGAACTCGCGTTCGGCTTCGTCGAATTCGAAGCCGCCCACGGAAACCATGGCCTCGTGGATCACGGCGGCGAGCGTCTCGCTCGGCAACAGCGGGTAGTTGCCGTGCATGACCTCGTAGCGCATCTCAGTTCCCGTGCCAAGCGCCGCGCCCTTGGCGGCATTCACTACCCGCTCGAACAGTTGCTCCACCATGTCAGGGCGCGGGTGGCGTACGTAGTAGTACACCTCCGCGAACTCCGGGACGATGTTGGGAGCGTCACCGCCGTCGGTGATGACGTAGTGCAGGCGAGCGGTGGATGGCACGTGTTCACGCATCATGTTGACTATGTGGTTCATTGCTTCCACCCCGTCGAGCGCCGATCGGCCCCGGTGCGGCGAGACGGCCGCGTGCGCGGCAACCCCGTGAAACTCGAACCGCCCCGATTTGTTGCCGTTGCTGCTCTCGGCCGCGGCGAAGTTGCGGTCGCTAGGGTGCCAGTGCAGCACCGTGTCGACGTCATCGAAGAGCCCGGCACGAACCATGTACACCTTGCCGGAGCCGCCTTCCTCGGCCGGTGTTCCGTAAACCCGCACAGTGCCTTCGCTGCCGCTCTGTTCGAGCCAACGAGCGAGGGCTATGCCGGCCGTGACAGACGCTGCCCCGAAAAGGTTGTGGCCACAGGCGTGTCCGGAGCCGCCGGCTTCGACCGGCTGGCGTGTCGGCACGGGTGCCTGCGAGAGGCCCGGCAAGGCGTCGTACTCCGCCAGCACGCCGATCACTGGCGCTCCGCTGCCGCTCTCGGCGACGAAGGCGGTCGGGATGTCGGCAACGCCGCGCTGCACGGTGAAGCCGGCTTCCTCAAGGTGACCAGCAAGACGCTCGCTGCTGCGGGTTTCGAGATAGCCGAGTTCGGCATACGCAAAGATGTCGTCCGCAAGCTCGATAGCGGCGGCCTCCTGCGCGAGCACGAGGGGTTCCACGGCGTGGATGTCGGCAGTGGCACCTTGCCCGAGGCAAGCCACCGCAAGCGAGGCACAGAAGCTGATGGTGCGAGAGGGCAAGGGCATGGCTCCGGCGTGTTCCCGACGCGCGCACTTTGCCCTAGCCGTGCGCCGATGAACAGCCGCGATGCGGACGGCTCGGGCAAGAAGCACTGTCCGAAGGCAAACGGTCGTTGTGGCGCTGGTCCACCGGCACGTCCGAGGACCTCCGCTTTCGGCGCGTTGGGTAGAATCGCGCCCCGACGCCCGGGCTGGAACCCCATGGACATCACGCGCAGCTTTGCCGAAGCGGTTGGCAACACCCCCCTGATCCGCATCAACACCCTCTCCGACGAAACCGGCTGCGAGATTCTCGGCAAGGCGGAGTTCATGAATCCCGGCGGCTCGGTGAAGGACCGCGCGGCACTCTGGATCATCCGCGAACACGAACTGAGCGGCGCCCTGAGACCCGGCGGCACGGTGGTGGAGGGCACCGCCGGCAATACCGGTATTGGCCTCGCGCACATCTGCAACGCCCGCGGCTACCCTTGCGTGATCTACATGCCGGACAACCAATCGCCAGAGAAGGTCGAGATTCTCAAGACCCTGGGCGCCGAAGTGCGGGTGCGCCCCACGGTGCCCTATCGCGACGACAACAACTACCAGAAGAAGGCCGGGCGCTACGCCGCGAGCCTCGACAACGGCGTGTGGGCCAACCAATTCGACAACGTCGCCAACCGCCTCGCGCACTACGAATCCACCGGCCCCGAAATCTGGCGGCAAACCGATGGCGGCGTGGACGCCTTCGTCTCGTCTGTGGGCACCGGCGGCACGCTCGCTGGCGTCAGCGAATTCCTGAAGGAGAAGAACGCCGCCATCCGCACCGTACTGGCGGACTGCATGGGCAGCGCGCTCTACAGCTACATCAAGACCGGCGAGGCGACCATGAGCCAAGGGCCTTCGATCACCGAAGGCATCGGCAACAGCCGCGTGACCGACAACCTCAAGGGCGCGCCGGTGGACGATGCCGTGCAGGTGTCCGACAAGGACATGGTGCGGCTGGTGTATCGCCTGCTGCGCGAGGAGGGCTGGTTCTTCGGCTCCAGCACCGGCATCAACCTCTCCGCTGCGGCCCAAGTGGCACGGGAGATGGGACCCGGCCACACCGTCGTCACGATGCTCTGCGACGACGGCAGCAAGTATCGCTCCCGACTGTTCAACGCCGAGTTCCTCGCCGAGAAGGGGCTGTCGCTGGACTAGCACGCAAGTGCCCTGTGCCGAATCTGGCGTTGCGTTCAAGACGGGCCTCGTAGGGGCGACCCTTGTGGTCGCCCGTCCTGCCAGGCCGAGGCGGTTCGCTGTGCCGAAGACGGGCGGGGACAAGCCCCGCCCCTACGAACTGCGAGCGCGCTAGCAGGACGCGGGTACTCACGCCGAGGCTCCCCAACGCGCTCGCATGGTGCCATCCATGGTCGTTCGGTTGTATGGTTAGCGAGTCGGTGTTCGCGCAGGAGGATGCGCGATGTGGCGGCGGTTGATGCGGTTCTTTGCGGCCTTGGCAGTCTGCGGCGCTTCGGTGGCACAGGCGGCTTCGGTTTGGGTGGTGGAGCTTGAGGGCGCCATTTCGCCGGCCTCGTCCGACTACTTCATCCGCACGCTCGAGCGCGCCAGCGACGAAGGCGTGGAACTCGTGGTGATGCGCCTCGACACCCCCGGCGGCCTCGACAAATCCATGCGCGACATGGTGAAGGCCATCCTTGCCTCCACCGTGCCGGTCGCCACCTACGTCGCGCCGAATGGCTCCCGCGCCGCCAGTGCCGGCACCTATCTCATGTATGCCAGCCACATCGCGGCCATGGCACCAGCCACCAACATCGGCTCCTCGACGCCGGTGAGCATCGGTGGCGGAGGAGGGTCGCCGTTCCCTTCTCCTACGCCCACACCATCGCCCATGCCGACGCCGGGTTCAGCGCCCGAACCGGAAACGTCCGACGAGGGTGACGAAGGCAGTGAAGGCAGCGCGGACGAGAGGCCGCCGCACGAACCCGCCGATGCGATGGGGCGAAAGGTGGTGAACGATGCCGCGGCCTACCTCAGAAGCCTCGCCGAACTGCGTGGCCGCAACGTTGAATGGGCCGAGGAAACCGTCCGTTCCGGCGCCAACCTCGCAGCCAACGAGGCGCTTGAGCAGGGCGTCATTGATCTCGTGGCCGAAAGCCTCACCGAACTGCTCGACGCCATCAACGGCCGCACCGTCACCATCGCCGGCGTCGAGCGAACGCTCGACACGGCCGACGCCGAAGTCCAAACCATCGAGCCCGACTGGCGCTACGAGCTGCTCGGCATCATCACCGACCCCAACGTCGCCTACATCCTGCTCATGATCGGCATCTACGCCTTGATCCTCGAGTTCTACAACCCCGGCATCGGCGTTGGCGCGGTCACCGGCGTCATTTGCCTGCTGCTCGGCGCCTTCGCCTTGCAGATGCTGCCCATCAACTATGCCGGCCTCGCCTTGATCGCCGTGGGGGTCGCCATGCTGGCGGTGGAGGCGTTTACGCCCAGCTTCGGCATCGTCGGCACCGGCGGCGTAATCGCCTTCGTCATTGGCTCGATCATCCTCATGGACACCGATCTGCCGGGCTACAAGGTGTCCTACCCCATCATCGCCGCCTTCACCGCGGTGTCGGTGGGCGTGGTGGCGTTCGGTCTTGGAGCGGCGCTCCGGATGCGACGGGCGCGGATTGCCACCGGAGTGGAGAGCATGGTGGGGGCCACGGCACAGGTGTTGGAGGACTTCACCACCAGCGGTCGGGTGCGCGCTTTCGGCGAGGTGTGGAATGCGCGCGGCGAAGGCGAGTTCCACCAAGGCGAAGATGTGGAAATCTCGGCCGTGGACGGCGTCATCGTGCAGGTGAAACGCACCGGGCCGGCCCGGGCACATTAGGTGAGGTCCGTGGCGGAGTTTGACGATGCGCGGACGGAGCGCCAAGGGCGCGAAGGAAAGTCGAGGTGGGCCGGCATCTTGGGTGGCCTTGTCGCCGCTGCGGGCGCTGGCGTCAGCGTGGCGCTGCCGTGGTTCGGCGGCCTCGAATGGTTGAAGGAGTTCAGCATGGAAATCTTCGTGATCGTCGTCGTCGTACTTCTCGCCATCGTGCTCGCCAGCGCCTTCCGGGTTCTGCGCGAATACGAGCGCGGCGTGGTGTTCATGCTCGGCCGCTTCCAGCGCGTGAAGGGTCCGGGGCTCATCATCATCATTCCCATCCTGCAGCAGATGATCCGCGTGGACTTGCGCACCATCGTCATGGACGTGCCCTCCCAGGACCTCATCTCCCGCGACAACGTGTCCGTGAAGGTGAACGCGGTGCTCTACTTCCGCGTGCTCGAGCCAGAACGCGCCATACTCAACGTCGAGGACTACATGGAAGCCACGGGGCAACTCGCACAAACCACCTTGCGCTCCGTGCTCGGCCAGCACGAACTCGACCAGCTTCTATCCGAACGCGAGAAGCTGAACGAAGACATTCAAAACATCCTCGACCAGCAGACGGATCAATGGGGCATCAAGGTCGCCAACGTCGAGATCAAGCACGTGGACATCGACGAGAGCATGATCCGCGCCATCGCCCGCCAGGCCGAGGCCGAGCGGGAACGCCGCGCCAAGATCATCCACGCAGACGGGGAGTACGAAGCCGCCCAAAGACTCGTCGAAGCCGCCCAGCGCCTCGCCAACCAACCCGCCTCCATGCAACTGCGCTACCTGCAAACCCTCACGGAAATCGCCGGCGAGAAGTCTTCCACCATCGTTTTCCCACTGCCGGTAAACGTGATGAACGCGCTGTCGAGCCTTGCGGCAGCACCAATGGAAGATGCCGGCGGGGAAGGCGAGGCGGCGACCCCCGAGGGAACCTCCGCCTGAGGCTCCTCACGCAATCCGCGGCGTGCAGGTCACTACGGCACGAGTACCTGGGCACCCACCCGATCGATCAAGAAAGCGGGCGAAAGGTCGGGTGCCGAGGATCCAGTAGGAGCCTGCACCGTAGGAACTGCGTGCGCCAACATCTTCGTATGGGCCTTTGCGCCCGCGTCTCAACGTTCGTACTACTTGGAGTAGCCAAATCAACATTAAGACTTCCCTCGCCGCTGCGGCGGCAACCGCCGTAGGTGCCGTAGGCGCTTTTGCTGTGGACGATGACCACGGGGACACCAACAACGCCGCCACCCTGCTCCCCATCGCACAGTGGAAGACTGGCGTGACCGATGGGCGTGGCGACGTGGACACGTTTCGGATCGACATGGTCGGGCAGGCCGCGGTCGAGATTCGGTCGAGCGGTCGAACGGATACGGTCGGCAACCTAAAGGACAGTTCTGGAAGACTCATTGCAACCGACGACGACACCGGGGCGGGTCTGAACTTCCGCATCACTGCCGACCTTGACCCCGGCGTGTACTTCCTTGAGGTAGAGGACTATTTCGGAACGCCCGATGGGAACTATGCCGTGGCGATTCAGCTCGCCGCGTCAGGCGACCATGCCGAGACCCATCAGGCCGCAACGCTGCTCCGGCTCGTCACGGCACAGGAGTTAGAAGGAGTCAGCCCGGAAACGCTGCTCTCCACAGCCGGAAGGCTCGCTCAGAACGACACCGACATGTTCCGCATAGACGTGCTCCATGACAGCACACCGGTGACGATCCGCAGTGCAGGCAACACGGACACGGTGGGCGAGCTGTACTCCGCCGACGACTCCGGCTTGACCCTCCTTGAACAAGACGATGACAGCGGCCGCATGTGGAACTTCCAAATTGAGACGGTATTGGACCGGGGGGTTCACTACGTTCGTGTGACCGGTGACAACGACACGGGATCGTACAGAATCCTTGCCGTTGCGCACGATCAGCCTGAAGAAGCGAGCGCAACCCCCTGAAGGCAACGCCCTGTGTATCGGGAGGCAACGCCCCCCTTTTGCGTGTCGGGATTGCTGGGGATCTGTCTGGATTTGCTGGGAATTCGCGGTAGCCGGCACCCGCTCTCACTGGCCCATATATGGTACGCTTCGTGCGATGGGCGAGGCGAAGCGCGTGTCCGCGGTGTTCTATCGTACGGCGGACGGTGCCGAGCCCGTGCGCGCGTGGCTGAAGTCGATGGTGAAGGATGATCGGTTCAAGATCGGCGTGGACATCAAAACCGTTGAGTTCGGTTGGCCAATCGGCATGCCGGTCTGTCGCCCCTTGGGCAACAGCCTGCACGAAGTGCGCACATTCTTGGCGAACAGGACAGCCCGCGTTCTGTTCTTCGTGGAGGATGCCCACATGGTGCTGGTCCACGGCTTCGTCAAGAAGACGCAGGCGATCCCGCAGGCAGACATGACGCTTGCGCTGGACAGGAAACGCAACTGGGAGTCTTCCACATGACCAATGCGCGCAATTTCCACCTCGGCAGCAAGCTCGACGAGTTGCTTGAAGAAGACGGTGCTTTGGCCGACGCGCACGCGATCGCCGTCAAGCGTGTCTTGGCGTGGCAGGTCGGTCAGACGATGGCGGAGATGGACATCAGCAAGAGTGAAATGGCCCGTCGCATGGGGACGAGCCGGTCGGCGCTGGCTCGGCTGCTCGACCCCGAAAACCCGTCGGTGACGCTCCTGACCCTGGACAGGGCCGCGACAGTGCTCGGCAAACGGCTCACCGTGAGCTTGCTGACATGAGGAATGGTTGAACAACCTGGGGCAGCTTGAAGCGACTTCGGATGGCGGTGTGCGGTGCCGTTAACCTGCCTACCCAACACACTAGCCTGCCAGCCTGCCTACCCCACACACACAATCCAAGCATTCCGTCCCACAGGCCGAACGGTCGATTTCGCACGCTGCTGAACTTGGCTCCTGCCGCCCAATGTCGGCCATGCGCCGAAGGTCTCCCCCGGGTGGGAAGGACTGACGGGACAATATCAAGCGTGAGACATCGGCCATTGGGGCTGTGGGATGTTTGTGTGTCGGGGACCGCTGCATTTGTCGCTTCAGCCCTCGCCGTGCCGCGCCAGCATGTCTGCGAGTTCGGGATAGCTGCCACGCTCGCCATCTTGGGACCCGGTCATCGCCATGGCAGACAGGAAGGGTGTTGGCATGACGAGCTTATCAAGGGCCATTAAAGGCATTTAGCGTATCACGAAGCATTCATTAACATGCCAATGGATGTCTGCGCCGACCGTTGGTAATTGGCAGTGGAGCCGGCGAGGCTTGGCACGGGACACGCAGCCGCCTCACTCGTCGGCGGAATCCGGTGTCCTTCGCGATCTGGTCGAACACGTGCTGGGCGCAACTTGCGGCGAGGGTACAGAGTGCTCCCCAAGCCCGTTTGCTCAGTTTGCGGTCGAACCTTGCGCGGTTCCCATCACGTGTTCTTTGCGACTTGCCAGGCCTTGGGGTCGAAGCGCTGGCCTGTGACGCCCTTGGAGTCGGGGCCCATCAGATACAGGTACAACGGCATGTGGGACTCCGGGGTTGGCAGAGTCGCTGGGTCTTCGGTCGGATAGGCCGCTGCGCGCATGGTGGTTCGGGTGCCGCCGGGGTTCAAGGAGTTGACGCGGACGCGGCCGGCGTGGGCGCATTCGTCCGCCAGCACTTCCATCAGGCCTTCGGTGGCGAACTTGGACACGGCGTAGGCACCCCAGTAGGCGCGGCCACGGCGGCCGACGCCGGAGGAGGTGAGGATGACGGAGGCGTCCTGTGCTTGGTTCAGCAGCGGCAGCAGGGCGCGGGTGAGCAGGAACGCGGCGTTGACGTTCACCTGCATCACGGCGTGCCAGTCGGGCGCGGGGTAGTGCTCGATGGGGTTGCGCGGGCCCAGCAGGGAGGCGTTGTGGAGAATGCCGTCGAGGCGTCCGTAGTCGCGCTCGATGCCTTCGCTGAGAGCGCTTGCGGACTCTTCGCCCAAGTGTTGCAGGTCTGCCGGGACGATGGTGGGGCGGGTTGCGGTTTCCTTCGCGATCTGGTCGAACACGGCTTCGAGCTTCGCGCGGGTGCGGCCGAGCAGCACCACGTTGGCGCCGTGGCGAGCGTAGGCCAGCGCCGCCGCCCGGCCGATGCCATCGCCAGCACCTGTGACCAATACGCAACGCTCCGCCAAGAGGTCGTTGGGGGGCGAATAGGCTGTCATGGCGGCGCTTCGGCGCGCGGCTTCCTGGCGTGCAGGATGTAGTTCACGTCCAGGTTGCGGGTGATCCGGCAGCGGCGAGTGAACGGGTTGTATTCCATGCCGGCGATGTCGGCCACGACGAGTCCGGCGTCGCGGCAGGCGCGGGCCAGTTCCGACGGGCGGATGAGCTTTTCGTAGGAATGCGTGCCCTTGGGCAGCACGTTCAGCACGTACTCTGCGCCGACGATGGCGAACGCCCACGCCTTGGGCGTTCGGTTGATGGTGGAGAGCACCACGTCGCCGCCGGGTTCGGCGAGCTCGGCCAGGGCCTGCACGGTAGAGGGTGGGTCCGGCACGTGCTCCAGCATTTCGAGGCAGGTGACGACGCCGAACTGCCCCGGTCCCTCGGCGAGAAAGGATTCCGGGGTGCTCGCCGTGTAGGTGATCTCGTCGTCGATGCCCCGCTCCAAGGCATGCAGGCGCGCCACCGCGAGCGGCCTCTCGCCGGCGTCGATGCCCGTGACGGAGGCACCCAGATCATGCAAGGCCTCGGTGACTAGGCCACCGCCGCAGCCCACGTCCAGCACCTTCCGCCCAGCGACCTGGCAGCGCGACTTGAGGTAATCGACGCGCGGGCCCTGGATGTCGTGCAGGGCGCGGAACTCGCCGTCGGTGTCCCACCAGCGGTGGGCGAGGGCCTCGAAGCGGGCAATCTCTTCTTGATCGGCGTTGATCACGGCAGGTCCTTACGCATCGCGGCCCATCCGACCCTGCCAGATTCCGGCGCGGTGTCGCAGCTCGTCGATGTCGATGGTTGGATAGCTGCCGTTCTCGTAACGGCATTCCCCGGCTACGTAGGCGTGGCTCACGCGGCTGCCGGCTGCGGTGTGGACGAGCTGCGCCGGCACGTCGTGCAGGGGTTGCATGGCGGGATGGTCCACGTCCACGGCGATGAAGTCTGCCTGCTTTCCGACTTCGAGCGAGCCTATGCGATCGGCCATGCCAAGAGCACGGGCGCCGCCCAACGTCGCCATTTCCAACGCTTCGGCGGCTGGCAGTGCCGTCGGGTCGCCGGTGGCAAGTTTGGCCAGCAAGGTCGCCATGCGGGCTTCGTGAAACAGGTCCAGGCCGTTGTTGGAGGCTGCGCCGTCTGTCCCGAGTGCCACGTTGACGCCCGCTTCCCGGAACGACGGCACCGGGCAGATGCCGCTCGCTAGCTTGGTGTTGGACATGGGGCAGTGGATCACGCTGGCGCCGCATTCGGCGATCATGGCGATCTCCAAGTCGGAAACTGCAGTCATGTGGACGGCCTGCAGGTTCTCCGTGAGCAGCCTTGCTTTTTCGAGGGTTTCGATGGGGCTCTGTCCGAGGCTGCGGCGCGCTTCGGCAACCTCGCCCTTGGTCTCGTGCAGGTGAATGTGTACGGCGGCGTCGAGTTCGTCGGCGAGCATGGCAATTCTTCGGAGCGCCGCTTCACCAGCGGTCCCTGTCGAATGCGGGCCGAAGCAGACGTCGACAAGCGGATCGGAGCGGCGTTCGTCGCGCAGTTTCAACCCTCGCTCAAAGCACTCGTCCAGGTTCTGCGACCAGGCGTTGGGGTGATTGATGATCGGGAAGGTCACCTGCATTCGGCAGCCGATTTGAGCGAGTTCTGCCACCGTCTCCGGGAAGTAGTACATGTCGCTGCCGGTGGTGGTGCCGCTTGCCAGCATCTCCGCCATCCCCAAGAGGGTACCGTCGGCAACGAAGTCCTCGTCCACCCAGCGGCCCTCCAAGGGCCAGATGGTTTCCTGAAGCCACGCCTCCAGGGATTGGCCTTCGCCCAGGCCGCGCAGCAGAGTCATCGCGAGATGGCCGTGGGCGTTGACGAGGCCCGGCAGGAGCACGTGGTGGGGCAGGTTCCGGTGGGTTGCGCCCGGGTGTCGGGCCAGGACTCCACCGCGCTCGCCCATGTCGATGATGGTGTCGCCTGCGACAGCGATTGCGGCATCGTGGAGGACGACATTGTCCGGAGCGATCGGCAGCATGTGCTCTGCCGAGACCACGAGGTCGGCGTTACGGGCTGCGGACGGGGTTGCCGCGCTCATGGGCAGCGCCGACCATAGGCCATGAACTCGAGCAAGTTGCCGTCGGGATCGCGTACATAGACGCTCGTTCCGGTCACTTTTCCGCCATTGCGACCGCCTTCGCGGGGTGCCGGCCCTTCGATGATTTCGATTTTGAGGTTCCGCAGGTGCCGGTCGATGCTCTCCACCGTTCCCTGCCAGACGAAGCAGAAGTCGCCGCAGCCGGGACGAGCCGACGGGCCGCGCAAAGTGAACCGTTCGTCGTTCCAAAGCTCGGGCGCGTGGAAGTTGATGCGGTTGTCGCCGAAGTGGATCGAATGGAGTCGCCCGCCGCGGCGCACGCCGAAGCCAAGCGCCTCATAGAACGCCAGCATCTCCTCAACGTTGGCAATGGGGATGGCAACGTGATCGAGACTGGCGATCATGGGTACGCTGGCAAGCGACCGATCCGGCAGCATGCCTCGATAGCGGATTGCTTGCGCACCTGACGGTGCGATGGAGGGCGGGACGCCCTCCGTCCGGAAGGGCCCTTCGCGTGCGAGGACCGGCTGCGCGCCTTCGGAGGGAGGGCGTCCCGCCCTCCATCCCATCCGCGAGGGCACGCCTCACGGGTTCGTAGTTGGAAAGCTGCCATCGCCATGGAAGGGGCCGTCACGCGACCCTCATTCCGCGCAGCTTCATGCCGGCGGCGCGGTAGCAGTTGTCGATCAGGCGCATTTGCTTGACGCCGTCCTCGGCGTCGGTCTCGAGCTTGGTGCCGTTCTTTACCGCGTCCACGAAGGCATCGAGCTGGAACTCGTAGGTGGGGCGCAGCGTGAGCTCCTCGTTCTTGGTGCCGGCGTCGGTGACGAGTTCGATGTTGTGCCCCATGTGCGGCACCAGAGGATTGCGCACGTTGAGCTTGCCGCGGGTGCCGGTGACGTTGAGGTAGGCCTCGAACGGTTGCCCCGCCTTCATGATGCCGGACGTGCGCCCCCGTGCGCCGCTGGGGAACAGGAGCTCCGGTTGCAGCAGGATGTCCACGTCCGGTGGCCCTTCCTCCGCCTTGGCAGACACCACTTCCGGCTCCTCGCCGGTGAAATGCCGCACCCACGAGAGCGGATAGCAGCCCATGTCCATCGTCGCGCCGCCGCCGGTGCCGTAGATCATGCGAATGTCGCCCGGGCGAGGCGAGCCGATGTTGAAGGCGCCTTCGAGCTCGACGAGTTCCCCGATGGCACCGTCGTGGTAGAGCTCCAAGGCGCGCTGGAACACCGGGTGGTAGCGATAGTGGAACGCCTCGATCAGCACGAGGCCCGTCTCGTGCGCCACGTCTGCCATCTCCCGCGCCTCGGCCTCGTTGCACGCGAACGATTTCTCGCAGAGGACGTGCTTGCCCGCCCGCAGCGCCTTGATGGTGTATTCGCGATGGTGGCTGATGGGCAGCGGGTTGTAGACGGCATCCACGTCCGGGTGCGTCACCACCTCGTCGTAGCTGTCCACCACCTCGTCGATGCCCCAAGCCTCGGCGAACTCCTCCGCCCGCGAGCGGTCTCGCGCGGCAACGACGGTGACGCGCACCTCGTCGTTGTTGGCGGCGGGCTTGGTGAGTGCGTTCGGGGAGATGGCGGCAGCGCCGAGCGTTCCGATTCGAATCATGGTGGTTGGCCTGATGGCGGAGTGGACGGGTTGGCAGCAATTGTAAGAGCATGCGCGCCCTTCGGGCGCGTTGGCAGTTCGCTGCGCGAACGCGCGCCCTGTCGGGCGCGTTGGCAGTTCGCTGCGCGAACTGCTGGCCTTTCCAGGGGCCATCCGACGCACACTCACTCTTGGCGGGACCTTAGGCCCCTCGTCGGGTTAGAGATCGAGTTCCAGTTCCGGCGTGCGCGAGCCGGCGCAGCAAATGAGCACCCGGCCTGCCGCCTGCTCGTCCTCGCTCAGCACGAAGTCGCGGTGTTCGGGGGTGCCGGACAGCACGCTTTGCTCGCAGGCGCCGCAGATGCCGACGCCGCACGCGTAAGGCACTTCGATCCCGGCCGTCAGCAGCGAGTAGAGAATGGAGCCACCGGCAGGGACCGTCACGGCGGTCTCGCTGCGCGCCAGCTTGACGACGAACTCCTCGTTCACAGGTGTGCTCTTCCTATGACCTTGGCCGAAAGCCCTCAGGCGGTCTTCAGCTTCGGCTCGACAAGGCCGAGCTCGATCATCGTCTCACCAGTCTCGCGCAAGGTGTCTTCGATGGCGTGGGTTTCGAGCCCCAACTCGCCTCGCGCCTTGTCGCAATGCGCCCTTGGCGCGTCGTAGGGAGCCCCGTATTTCTCCACCATCGCCTCGTATTCCGGCAGCACGCCGCCGACGTCGATGTGCGGGAACAGCGCCTGCAGGTGGTCGTGCAGTTGCATGGCGGTGATCTCGCCGGAATCGTCCGTGGCGCAGAGCATGTAGCGGGAGCCGTTGCCGCACACTTCGCTCTCGATCATCAACACCTCGGACTCGCCCACGTCGCGCACATCGACGATGTTCCAAAGCGCCTGCCAGCCGCGCCCGCACGGCTTGCCGGCCAGCATTCGCCCCAGGAAGAACTGCCACGAGCCGCGCAATTCATGCACCGGACTCAAGAGCGGCCCGAGCACCACACACGGGCAGACGGAGATGGCATCGAAGCGGCCATCCTCCTCGGCGAGCCGCGTCACCAGCCGCTCGCACTCCACCTTCGCCATGGAGTAGCCGACTTCGCCCTTCTCGACCAGATTGTCGGTGTTCCAGTTGGCGTCTTCGTCGCGGTTGTCGCTGGCCCAGTCGTCCTCCGTGTAGCGATGCCCGGGCGGCGAGGGATGGCCGATGGCGGCGAAGGAGCTCGTGTAGATGAGCCGCTTCACGGTGCCGGCCCGCTTCACCGAACCGATGATGTTGTGCACGCCGCCGATCGCTCCGTCATACACCTGCTGCGGATTGTTGGCACCCCCATAGCCCATGGGCGTCCCCACATGCAGCACCGCGCTGCAATCCCGAAACGGCGCGTCGTATGAGCCTTCCTCGAGCAGATTGGCCTGATGCAGCGAGACGTTGCCCGGATGCTGGTCGTTCAACGCGAGCAGGAACTCCGTCTTGTCTTGGTTCGATGTGTCGGTGACGCAGGCACGAACGTCGTAGCCACGCTTCATGAGCGCAATGACGGTGTGTGCACCGATGTAGCCGGAAGCGCCGGTGACGGCGACCGGGCCGTCGGATGCAGCGACAGAAGGCATATGGGGAGTCTCCTGGGAGTCGTGGTTGCTGTCGGCGCGCCCCTGAGGGCGCGCTTGTATAGTAATCGGATGAGCAACAAGACGCCGGGGTTCGTGACGATGGAACGGGACGAGTGGCTCGCGCAGGTGGACGAGGAGGTGATCGAGCCGGAGTTGCCGATCTGCGATCCACACCACCACCTTTGGGATCATCCCGGCAGTCGCTACCTGCTCGATGAGCTGCTCGCCGACATCGGCAGCGGCCACAACGTGGTCTCGACGGTATTCATGGAGTGCGCCTCCATGTACCGCGCCGACGGCCCCGAAGCCATGAAGCCGGTGGCGGAAACGGAGTTCGTCAACGGCATCGCGGCGATGAGCGCGTCGGGCGGCTATGGCGATGCGAGAGCCTGCGCCAGCATCGTGGGCTTTGCGGACTTGAACTTGGGCTCAGCAGTTGGCGACGTGCTCGACGCCCACGACCACGTCACGGACCGCTTCTCCGGCATCCGCCACGCCGCCGGCTGGGACACGAGCGACGATGTTCGCAACTCGCACACCGCTCCCACCGAAGGGATGCTGGCCACGCCCAAGTTCCGCGAGGGCTTCGCCGAGCTCGGCAAGCGCGGGATGACGTTCGACGCGTGGCTCTACCATCCGCAGATCGCGGAAGTCACCGACCTCGCCCGGGCATTCCCCGAACAGCCGATCATCTTTGACCACTTCGGCGGCCCGCTTGGCATCGGCCCGTACGAAGGCAAGCAAGCAGAGATCTTCGCCCAGTGGAAGCAGGACGTGGCGGAACTGGCAACCTGCGAAAACGTCGTCGCCAAGCTCGGGGGCCTCGTCATGGCCATCAACGGCTTCGGCTTCCACAAGCGCGAACGCCCGGCCACGTCGGACGAACTCGTGGCCGCCACTCGCGACTACCACCTGCACATGATCGACTGCTTCGGCGCAGACCGCTGCATGTTCGAAAGCAACTTCCCGGTGGACAAGGTGAGCTGCAGCTACCGCGTGCTGTGGAACTCGTTCAAGAAAATCGCGGCCGGGTGCTCGGATACAGAAAAGGCGGCGCTCTTCCACGACACCGCGGCACGCACGTACTTGCTCCGCTAAGCAGCCAACGGAGATCGAGATGAAGGCCGATCCAGCTTCCGCCGAAGAAGTCGAAATCTACGGCGACACGTTTGCCGTGCCGGGCCTCGCGTCATGGCTCGCGGATGTGGAGGAGCAGGGCTTTGTGGTGGTGCCCGACTGGCTTGATGCGGAACGTGTGGAACGCTTGGGCACAGAACTCAGGCGCGACGTCAATCCCATCCGAGAGCTGATGGGAGACGGCCACACCGTGCGCGCCCACAACCTGCTCGCCAAGACCCGTTGCGTGGATGACTTGGTCTGCGACCCACGCCTGCTGGCCTTGGCGCAGGGCGTACTCGGCTACCAGATCCAAGTCTCCGTCGTGGTCATGTTCGACCTGTTGCCGGGCGCCAAGGCGCAGGGGCTGCATCAGGACGACGGCCTGTGGCCCGTGCCCCGGCCCCATCCGCCGTTCGTGCTAAACGCCGTCATCGCCGTGGAGGACTTCACCAAGGCCAACGGGGCCACCATGCTGGTGCCGGGCTCGCACAAGTGGCACGACCAACCCGTGCGCCAACCGCCGGACGTCGAGCCCGTCCAGATGGAGATGAAGGCCGGCTCCCTGCTTGCCTGGACAGGCGCCATGTGGCACAGCGGCGGCGCCAACACCACAACCGACCAAAGCCGCCTGGCCGTGGACATCAACTTCAACCTCGCATACCTGCGCCAACAGGAGAATCAGTACGTCGGCGTCCCCTGGGAGGAAGTGGCGAAGATGCCGAAGCGCCTCCAACGGGTACTCGGCTACCAGCCAGGATTGTCCGTCGCAGGCCCGGGCATGGTGGACCTACGCGATCCCCTCGACATGCTGGGCCGAGTGTCCTTCGGCTACGACATCAACGCCCCGGACATGCCGCCTCTGGCACCACCGAACCCGCCACCCTTTCGGGCCGGAAGTGCCCGCAACTAGATAGCGATGGATCGGAGCCCAAGGTGATCGACGAGGAACGCATTGCCGAACTGCGCGTGTGGGGCTTCACCATCATCCACGACGTGTTGGACAAGGCCACCGCAGCACAGATACGCGATTTCGTGATCGACAACACCCTCCGCATCGGCGTCGAGCACGGGTACCGAGGCACGGCGCTCCACCTTGCGAACCTGGTGACCCTCGATCCAATGTTCCTGCCGGTCATCGACCACCCGGCAATCCTGCCCTACATTGAAGCGATCATGGGGCCGAACTTGATCCTCGGTTCACTGAACGCCCGCGTCGTGCGACCCGGCGACGGTCACCAAGGGCTGCACGGCGATGTGCCGCTCGACATGCTTCGCCACGGCGAAAACGCCCCGCTGATGATGAATACCGTGTGGGCACTGTCGGATCTCAACCCCGAAAACGGCGGCACTCGCCTCGTGCCCGGCAGCCACCAAAGCCCCCTTCGGCACCCGCCGCCGGGCCTTTCGCTCCCTCACGAAATGCAGCCGGAGGTGCCGGCCGGCTCGGTCGTCATCTTCCACGGCCAAACCTGGCACGGCGGCGGCGCAAACCAGGGCAACGAACTGCGCGCCGCCATGTTCGGCCACTACCGCAACAGCCTCTGGCTACGCTTCCAATGCGACCCCCACGACGGCTTCCGCGAAGAGTGGCTCGCGGACATGACCACCCGCCAAAAGGAGTTGCTGCGAATGACCAACGGCGTCGACCACCGCCACGGCGCGGATTTCTACGAACGGTAACGGGCAGCCTGTCGCTCCTCTTCAACACGCCGCTGTCCGCGTCGTAGGGACGCAAAGTCCAACAGGCTGCTAACGAACCAGGTAGCCGAGCTCCCGAACTGGTGCACCAATGACTAGCTTTCGGGCACCTCGTGGAGCACCGCGTCGACATCCCGGCCGGCCTTGAGCCAGTTGCGCGGCGTGAAGTCCTCCAGATCGGGATCGGCAGTCGTGAGCCAGCGCTGCGCCGAAACTGGGTCGCGATCGGTGATTTCCTGATTCACGCGTCCGATGTTGGGTACGAGCGCCCGAGCGGTCAACTGAAAGCTCGGGAGGTGGAGGCGCCCCTCGATTCGCATCGCGTAAAGGTTTCCGTCACGTATCATCTGCCGAATACGCACCGGGGTGACGCCGAGCCTCTCGGCAACCGTCACCGGGGTGAGGCTCGTCGCCCTGATCGCAGCGAACTCAATGGCGTAGTCGAGCATCGGATCCGTGGCGTCGGGCCGTTCGTCGACATCGACCCCCGCCCGTTCCAACATGGCGATCTCCGCTTCGGTCAACTCGGTACGACTCGGCCCATACAAGGCCGCTTCGAGTTCGTTTATCGCCTCCTGCAACGCACAGTTCAACGTCTCCGGCGCCACGGACTTCAGTCCATGCAGGTGGAAGTAGCGCTGCTCGGCAAGACTTTCGTCCTGACGCATAGCCACCCGCCAATGTCTCCTATCGACCTGTTCCGCCGATAGTATGCGAAATGCGCAGTTGGCAATCGGTGGGCGGGCTCAACCGCTTCAGAAGCGGCTCAGCTAGTCGATGAGGCCCTCCGCCTTCAGGCGTGCCGTTACCTTCTCCTGAACGCCGGGCATGACGCGGAGCGCCCATTGCTGGCCGAGTTGCATGCTCTCTTGCATGATTCTCGGCGTGACCTCGAGCATCTTTCGGCCAAGCGGCGTCTCGTAGAACGCGATCATGTTGCGGACGTCTTGGTGGGTGAAGTGCCGCGCATAGATCGGGACGAGTTCGTCGAGAAGGCTGCCGTCTGACAGCAACTCCGTGATGGTCTCTGCGGCGATGTCACGGCATCTGGCCACGGACTCCGGGGTATCCACCCCGGTCAGCTGCACCATTTGCTGAGCCATCAGGTCGCCGAACTGGCGCCCCATGTCGGCAGCCTTGGTCACTTCCATGAGCCGTTCGATGTCAGCCTCCAGTTCCGACGGAACCGCCTGCTCATCCGCTACGACGCCGCCCGCGTATGTTGCCAGAGTAGCCAAGACCCATGCCACACGAGGTCGCCAACGTCTGTTCAAATGCCGTTCTCCAAATATGCCCAACATGGCGATTGTACGAGGCGCGGCGGGTACATGCCCTACCTACTGTGTTTACAACACCTCAGTGTGGGACGGCGCGACACTAGCCGATGAACGGACATGAGCAAAGTGGCCCTGACGGTCGGTGGATGGCGAATCCCCGAACTTTAGCCTAAGCATGCTACGCTTTGTGTACACACTTCTTTGGGGAGTCGCATGGTCTCGGCCACCTCTTTCAGCGTTCGTGACCTGAGACAGCGCTCGGCGGAACTGCTTCGAAACGCAGAGGACGGGCGGCTTGCAATCATCACCAAGCATGGACGGCCAACCATTCTTGCCGTTCCCTTCGACGATCGGCTGCTCGATGTCGGCGTGCATCGTGCGCTCGCACTGTGCCTGTTTGAGCAAAGCCAGCTGACTTTGGCGCAGGCTGCCAAGGTGGCCGACCTAAGTGTCGAGGATTTCATGGGACTGCTTGACCAGGCAGGCGTAGTGGCGGTGGACTACCCGCCATCGGAAATCGAGGACGAGTTGCGCGCGGTCTCGTGAGCGACATGGGCGGACCTGCGTCGGTCACGACGGACGCCAAGCCTGTCCCTGCCGAAGCTCTGCCATTCGCCGCCGACACCGGCCCGCTGATCGCCTTGGCGCGAGTCGAAAGGTTGCAGTTGCTTCCTCGCCTGTTCGGTGCAGGCGTGATTCCGCCAGCAGTCCGGCGCGAAGTGCAAGTCGAATCCGGCCGACCCGGAGCCAAGCGAATAGGGGAAGCGCTTTCGGCAGGCTGGTTGCAGGTTGCAGCGTGTGCCGATCCTGCGCCGATTGCCGACCTTCGGCGCGAGGTGGATGCAGGTGAGGCCGAGGCCATCATGCTGTGCCTACAACGGCAAGCAAGGCTCCTGCTCATCGATGACGCGAAGGGAAGGCGAGTGGCCCGTCGAGCTGGAGTCCCTCTGGTGGGCGTCGCAGGGGTCCTGCTCGCTGCCAAGTCGAGAGGCCTACTCGATGCAGTGAGTCCCGTGCTTGAGGATCTGGCGGCCTTTGGCTATCGCCTTTCGCTCCAGCTCGTTGACCATGTGCGGCGCCGGGCAGGTGAGTGAATCCAAGAAGAGCGTGCTCGAAGCACCGGAGGGAGCCAGTCGGGGGGTGAGACGATGCCCCGCCTGTGTTGGGGAGTGCCGCGGAGTCCGTGCTGAGTCAATCCCCCAGATGCCCTGTCTCGTTCAGGCTGCGGATGTTGCGCTCGCCGGTGGAGGCGCAGAGGAAGCGGCTGATGCTGCCGTAGGCCACGTCTATGAAGAGGCTTGGGCGCATGTCGAGGACATGGGAGGCCCAGGCGTTGATTACGCCGCCGTGGCAGAAGGCGGCCACGCGGTGGCCGGGGTGGGAGGTGATGATCTCTTCCATTCCCGTCACTACCGTCTTTGCGAAGGTGGCCATGTCGTAGTCATCGCCGTAGCCGCCGTCCACGAACTCCTTCCAGGCGGGGTAGTCCTCCTGCTTGAGTTCCTCCATCGGGATGTAGTGGGAAGCGGCGCGGTCGTACTCGGCAATGGCGTCGTGCACGGTGGGGGTGCAGTTCAGCCGGATGGCGAGCGGGTCCGCTGTCTCGCGGGCACGGCGCATGGGGCTGGTGTAGATGGCGTCGATGCCTTCGTTGTGCAGCCAGTCGGCGACGTGTTGCGCCTGCTGTCGTCCTGTGCCGGAGAGTTCGGGGTCGGCTCGTCCGGAGGCGAGTTCCTGCCGCACGGGCAAGCCGTGGCGCACGAGTATGAGCTCCATGCTTGCGCTACGAGCCCTTGATGACTCCGCAGGCGATGCGGCCGCCGGCACCGCCGATGGGCTGGGTGATGTGGTCGTCCGGCTTGTCGTGGATGATGACCGACGAGCCATCTTCGTCCAGCAAAACCGGATTGTCGCCGGCGTCCTTGACGCTGATGCGGGTGTGGTAGAACTCCGCCCGCGCCGAACCGTCGGCATGGACGAACAGCAAGGGCAGGTCGCCCTGATCGGGCCCCTCGGGATGGCGCAGGCCATGCGCCACGCCGTCGGGATTGATGTGGCCCTTGGCGGCGCCGAAATCCGGGGTGCAGGCGCCGACGGCGTGCAGGTGGATGCCGTGGGGGCCGGGCGGCAGATCGGTCACGTCCACGTTGATCAGCACGCCGCTCGGCGTCTGCTCGAAGGTGACGGTGCCGATCGCGGTTCCTTCAGGGTCCACCATGTCAGCTTGCGCCATGGCTGGATGCTGGTCGCTCAAGGCCACGGGACCGCAAAGTGCCACCGCCAAGGATGCGACAGCTAACGCCGCGCCGTTTCGAGTGGACATCGCGTTTCCCCATCGTTCCGAAGGAGTCAGCCTACAACACGATTGTGGCGGTTTGCTGCGCGGCGCGGGCCGCCGAAGGCACCTCAATGCCATATCCGCCAGCCCACACCGCGTATGATGGGCGCTGTCGCCGAAGCAACCTCCTCCATGCGCCGATCCCTCTTTGCGGTCGCCCTCTTGTCGTTCGCTTTCTTGGCCGGGTGCGCTACCAGCCCGACCGGACGAACGCAGTTCCTGTTGGTGTCGCCGGAGGCGGCAATTGCGCATTCGGTGCCGGCGTATCTGTCGATGGTGGAGCAGCTCTCCGAGGAGCCCGGCTTGCTCTCCGATCCGGTGCTGGCGGATCGCATCGCCGTCATCACCGGCCGCTTGGTGGCGGTGGCGGTGCGGCAGTATCCCCACACGAGCGCCTGGGATTGGAGCGTGGCGCTGATCGACGATCCAGAGACCGTTAACGCCTGGTGCATGGCTGGCGGACGGATGGGTGTCCACAGCGGGCTGATCGAGCAGCTTGACCCCACCGACGACGAATTGGCGCAGGTGCTGGGGCACGAGCTCTCGCATGCCATCGCCAACCACACTGCGGAACAGATGTCGCTGGCCATCGCCCAGACGCTCGGCGTGGTGGCGATCGCGGTCGCTGCGGAAGACGAGGAAACCGCCGACGCGGCCTCGGCTGCCGCCGAGCTCGCCATAGCGCTGCCCAACAGCCGCGCCGCCGAGACCGAAGCCGACCGCATCGGCATCGAGCTCGCCGCCCGAGCCGGCTATGCGCCCGGCGCTGCCGCGACGCTTTGGGGCAAGATGATCGGTCTTGCGGATGGGCGGCGCCCACCGGAGTTCCTCAGCACGCACCCAAGCCCCTACCGCCGGCAGGAAACTCTGGCGGACTTGGCGCGGGCCATGCGCCCCCTGCTGCCCGAGACGCCGCCCATTGCGCGCGAAGTGCAGATACTCTACGCACACTCGCTTGAACCATCCGAACAAACGTGGTGAGTTTCGCCACCAGCGCACCTACAACCCGGAGACGCCGCACACGATGAATGCCACCGCACAGCCCACCGTCACGCGCAACGTTGTCTGTCATAGCTGCGACTGTTTCTGCCCCTTGGCCGCCAAGGTGGACACGGCCACGGACCGGGTGGTGAAGGTCACGACGCGGGACCATCCCTTCTTCAAGGACGTGATCTGCATGAAGGGTGCGTATGCGCCGAAGTCGTTCGCGCATCCGGATCGGCTCATGCAGCCGCTCAAGCGGGTCGGCGAGCGGGGGGAAGGCAAGTGGGAGCCCGTGTCCTGGGAGAGCGCTCTCGACGGCATTGCCGCCTCGCTCACGAAGGTGATCGAGAAGCATGGCCCGGAAGCGCTCGCGGTGGCTGGCAGCAACGCCAACCTCGGCCTCGACAACGGCCTCACCCGGCGCTTCATGAACCTCGTCGGCACGCCGAACTTCATCAGCGGCATCGCCTACTGCATGGGCAACACGGCGGCGGTGAACCGGCTGGTGTACGGCTGGTATCCGCGCGGCGACCTCTTGAACACCGAGTGCATTGTCCTGTTCGGGCACGACCCGCGCCGCCATAGCTGGACCATCGAATACAAGACCATCCGCACGGCGCAGGCGAACGGCGCCAAGCTGATCGTGCTCGACCCGCGCAAGAGCGAGAACGCGGAAGCCGCCGACATCTGGCTGCCGCTCAGAGCCGGCACCGACGCCGCCATGACCTTCGGCTGGCTGAACGTCATCATCGAGCAGGAGCTCTACGACAAGGAGTTCGTGCGCGACTGGACGGTGGGCTTCGACGAATTCGCCGAGCGCGTGCGGGAGTATCCGCTGGACCGAGTGGCCGACATCACCGGCGTCGATGCCGAACTGATCGAAAAGGCGGCACGCATGTACGCCCTTTCCGACCGCGCCGCCATCCCCTGGTCGCCCATCACCGACCAGCAGGTGTCGAGCACCTCCGCCATCCGCCTGCACTGCGCGCTGCGCGCCTTGACCGGCAATCTCGACATCAAGGGCGGCGAGATGTTCGCCGGCTTCAACCCCGGCGTCCGCTCCGACACCGAAGTGGAAATGCACGAACGCCTCGCACCGGAGCAGAAGGCCAAGCAACTCGGCGCCGACGAGTTCCCGGTGTTTACCTATCGCGGCATGGAGCCCTTGGGCGATGCCTGCGAGGAGGTGTGGGGGCATCGCTACGCCAACCTTGTGGGCGGCTGCTACATGGCCAATCCGGCCGCGACGTTCAAGGCGATGGCCGACGGCAATCCCTATCCGGTGAAGGCGTTCTTTGCGCTCGCGAACAACACCCTCATGTCGTTCGCCAACACGGACCGCATCTACAAGGCGCTGATGAACCAAGACCTCATCGTCGCCTTCGAGCACATGCTGACGCCCACGGCGCAGCTTGCCGATTACGTTCTGCCGGGAGATTCGTGGCTCGAAAGGCCGGGCATGATGGCCGGCATCAGCGACCGCGCCATGCCGGCGCCGGGCGAGTGCCGCAGCATCGTGCATTTCTGGTGCGAACTGGCGCGCCGGATGGGGCTTGGGGAGCACTTCCCGTGGCGCACCGAGGAGGAGCTGCTCGACTATCGACTCGAACCGGCTGGCACGACCTGGGCCGAGGTGGTGCGGACGGGCTCCATGCCGAAGGCGGAGAATCCTGAGCGCAAGTATCTGAAGACGGGGTTCGCGACGCCATCCGGCAAGGTGGAGCTGCATTCGGCGATCCTGGAGGGCTTTGGCTTCGATCCGCTGCCCTACTACCGCGAGGTGAAGGGGCCAGACGACACCTATCCGATGACCATGTTCATCGGCCTGCCCGACGACGAGTACTACCGCACCGGCCACCGCCACATCCCGGAACTGCGGAAGCGGGCGCAGGACCCCACCTTCTTCGTCAGCGAGCAGGATCGCGTTCGCTACGATCTGGCTGAAGGAGACTGGATCCGAGTTGAGACTTCCACCGGCGCCATGGTGGGTCGCGCGTTCGTACGGTCGGGAATGCCCGAGGGCCTCGTCCGCGTTCCCCACGGCTGGTGGAAGCCGGAATCGGCGTCCGGCCTCGAACATCTCTCTGGCGCCTGGGCCTTCTCCGACGCGCAGATCACCCCGGACGACGATCCGGCCTTCATCGACCGCGAGCAAGGCATTCCGCACATGAAAGGTGTGCCCTGCGCGCTGACCAAGCTGACGCCAAAGGAAGTGGCCGAGATCGAGGCCACCTTCGGCAAGACCGAGCCCATGCCAAACGCCTTGGAGAAGAACGCGAACAAGCGGCGCGCAAGAAACCCGGACTTCATGCAGGACGTGGAGTTCGGCGAAGACGTGGAGTTCGAGGCCGTGGAGCTTTCCCTGTATGGCAGAAGCTCGGCCTGAGGGATTGACTTCAGGCTCGAAGCGCCCCTTGGGGCCACTCCCGCCGACGCGCCCTCAGGGCGCGCCGCTCGCGCCAACAGGCGTGTACCTTCTTGCGTCGCCTGCGACTCTGCCTGAATGAAACACTTGGGCTTTGTCGCATTGTTCGCCGCCTTTGTCGCGCTTGCTGGGGCGAGTGTCGCCTATGCGCTTTCGGTGTCGATGCTCGGTGGTGCAGTGGCGGGCATCGTCCTTGGCTCCCTGCCGGGTTGGCTGCCTCGGCTCGTCGGCTCGGTGGCAGCAAGGCGGTGTGCGGAAATCGTCGCCTACCTCGCGCTTGTGGTGGTTGCGGTGGCGGTTTCCGTGAGTGGAATGCTGCCGGCGTTGGGCGATGCGCCGGTGCGGATAGAGCCGTCGATTCCGTTGCTGGTGATGGCGCCGGCGTTGTATGCGGCCTATCTCGTGCTCGACCGGCGCAGGGGTGCCGAAAGCGGCGAGTCGGTGCCGGATCGGCTGTCGGCCGCACTTGTCGGGCCGCCGCTGGTGCTGACGTTGGCGCTTGCCACGGCGGTGGCAACCGGAGCCGTGCTGCTCATCGACTACATCGGCTTGAATTCGGAGAAATGGTCATATCTTGCAGCTAAGTTCGTCGATCGTGGCGTTATCCCTCCAATAACACTCATTTTGTTCTTCTGGGGGCTGCTGCTCTTGGCATACAAGGGCTGGGTGCTTTGGCGGGAACAACAGATGTTGGCGGCCGGGCGTGTGGAGTCCGTCCTGTTGGGCGCACATCGGGATGCAGTGGATTCGAGCGGCGGCAACGCAACCGATGCCGACGCGTTCCTCGACATCGTCTGGAAGCAATCGGCCGATTTCTATGTGGTCCCGCGCTACATCAACTGGGCGATTCCCATTCTTGGCTTCATCGGCACGGTGCTCGGTATCTCGCTGGCAGCCGATGGCATCCAGAGCATTGTCGGCGCCAAGACCAGTCTCGGCGACCTTTCGACGGAACTCGGCCAAGCCATCGCGCCCCTCGGCATCGCCTTCGACACCACCTTGATCGCGCTGTCCCTGAGCGTGTTTCTCACCCTCCTGCAAACCGCCCTGCAACGCTGGGAAGACGGCGTGCTGGTGGATTTCGAAACCCGCGTTCGCGCCGTTCCGGCCAACCAAACCGACGGGGATTAGGTGGCCAGACACGGCCGGGGCCGGGAGCAGGACGGCAGCGGCACGCCGATGGTGGAGATCTTCGGCGGCATCTTTGCGCTTCTGTTGGTGCTCTTTCTGATCATGAATCTGATGACCCAAGCCTCCTTGGTGGAACGGCTGGAGGCCGCCAAGGACGAGGGGCTGCATCGGGTTGGCTGGGGCGCGAGCGGCGCCGGGTTCGTCGTGCTCGCGTTTCCGCAGGAACTTCGCATCGTTGAGACCGGCGAGGTGGTCCGTGCAGGTGAAATCTGCCGCGCCGGCAGCCCCTTCACGCGCTACACCCGGCGCATCTATCAGGCCGAGAAACAGCAGCTCATCTTCGCCATCCTGAGCGGCGGCGTTGGCACCATGGCCGAGGCGCGCAACTGCATCATGCGCGTGCTGCCGGATCGCGTGCTGTCCATCGGCTGGATCATCGCCAACGACGAACTGCTGAAATCCGTGGCGCTCGGCGACATTCCGGCGTTCGTGCAGGAGGCGGTGGCGCCGTGACCACCACCGTTGCCGAGGCGCGGGCGGAACGGCGGCACCGGCCGGGCCTCTTGCCATCCTTCGCTGGCGTGGCCCTCGCCGACATCCTCGCCAACAGCGTCGCCATCGTCATCATCATGATTGTGGTGACCTTGATGACTCGCTACGAGGAGGAGCGCGACAAGCTGGAGCAAGCCGAGGACGTCTCCGTGCTGCTGAGCCGCGAGATCGCGAGCTCCTTCGTCATGAACGCGCTGCCCACATCGCCCCCGGCGCAGCTACACGATTACGTCACCTCGCCCCTCGACCGCAATCCCCAACACGCCACCATGCCCATCATCGAGCTGCATGGCGACTTTGTGCGCGATGGCTACACGGGGCGCATCTACGGCCGCGACGAGCTGCTGCTGCAAGACAACGAGCTCGATCACTATCTCGCCTCCCTGGCGCCGGAACAGCTTGTCGCGACCCGCGTCGATGTTTACGGGATCGACCAGTTCTACATCGCCATGTCGATCTTTCGCAAACACGGCCTGTCGCCGCTGCACTGGCACTTCCTTGACGGCGGCGAGGCTGGTCGCGAACCAGGGCCCAAGCTGCCCTGGGCACGCGAGACTCCACCTCCCGGGCGCGAGCTGCAGAGCCAAGAGCCGGGGCCAACCGGCGCCGGCGGCGCGCTGCACTCGCTGCCGAGCGATGTTGCACTACTGCGCCATGGTGCCTTCGATGCCAACTACCCCACCGACTCGCTGCGTGGCGGTTTCGGCAGCACCGCCGCACGCGCCGGTTCGTTGGATCAGCACCTCGACCTTCCCCGAGGTTTCCTAGAGCGGGGCGGCAGGGCGGAGCCGAACCCCGCCCCCAGCGCCGGCGATTCCGCAAGCGCCCTGGAGTCGAACGCCATGCGATTCCGCACCGCCTGGCCAAGCACCAGCGACGACGCTCGCGAGGACGACGCCGATTTCGACCTCTTCATCCTGGTGCGGGGGTTGCTCGCGTATCTGGCAGGCGTACAGCAAACCGCCGACGCCAACCTCCCGTCGCCGCTGCCGGACTTCGACCTGCGCCGCGATGTGCTCGATGTCGTGCCGGAACTGCCGCCGCCCGAGCCTGCCCTCGCCGAGCTCATCGTGCGCCTGACGAGGCTCATCGCCACCCCGCAGACGCCAGAGGACTCCTCGCTCAGGGTGATCGCGGAGATGATCCCAGACGGGCAGCCCCAGCACGTGACGCTGTTCCCGAACGAACCACTCGCCCGCGTGCGATGGCGGCGCAGCGCCACGGACGCTCAAGCGGCATTCCCGCGCGACGACGCCCCCGCGTACGCCACCGTCAGCCTGCGGCTGGGCCTGCATGCAGAAATCCACGAGGGGCTGCGGGTGGAGCTTGCTCGCAACGTCATCGTGCTGATGCCGCCGCCGGAAACCGTCCCGGAGACTGAACCGCGCTGGCGCGTCGTGACGCTGGTAAATCCCGAACGCAACGACTTCCTTACCGGATTCCTGTTCGCCTCCGTCAACGAAGTGGGCGGGCTTGTCTTGCCCGCGGACGAAAACGCACTCGCCATCGACGGGCTTCGCATGGAATCGCAGATCCCCGGCGTCGCCTTTCGCCAGGAATTCCGGCAGCTTTTGCTCTATCTGCTGGTCGTGCTCGCCGTCGTCCTGCTGTTCTTCGCCGGTGTGCCGCTTGGCAAACGCGCCTTGGCCGGCGCTGCCAGCAACGCGACGGCGGACGCTCCAACGCGCTAGCCGTAGCGGCGAGCGAATGCCAACACAAAGGCCAGGAGCCCGCGCCGTTCTTGCCGCGCTACCTGCTCGCAGGGCGTTCCGGAGCCTTGCGCCGTGGGCCATCGCCGTGGCAGCACTTTGCTCCCTCGTCGCGCTCGTCAAGCTCTACCCGCTGTGGCTGGCTTACGACACGTCCCTGGTCACGATCACCGGCACGAGGGACGACGACTCGCCGGGTGCCAGGTTCGACGCCGTCCTGCTCCGCCACCTCGACCATTTCGCATATCTGCGCTCGTTCGACCATGTGTTGGCTGCGGGCCCACGCACATTGCGCCTGACGGCGCCGCTCTGGCTTGATCGTTGCGAAGTGCGGCAAGGGGATTTCTACAAGTTCGCCGGCTGGGCGCCGTTCGAGCCACAGGCCGCCGCACGCGCCGCCGCGCCAGGTCAACCGCCCAACTGGCGACACTTCAGCGAAAGCCGAGACCACACCATCAGCGGACGCCTGGACGCGCCAGCGACCGGAATCACATGGTGGGATGCAGCGGCCTATTGCCGCGCCGCCGGCGGTCGTCTGCCGACGGCTTCGGAGTGGGTGGCTGCAACGGCCGGCGAGCAGCCCCGGCTGTATCCGTCGGGTGATGTCATGGAGTCGGACGCTTGGCCCTATCTCGATCCGCTCCTGAACGCCGCGCAGAAGTGCGGCCTGCACCCCAGCACCGACACACCCCAAGGGCTGTCAGACATGGCGCACGGCGTCTCGGAATGGGCTGTGGGCGACCTCGCAGATGGCCCGGCAGTGATGGGCGGCAACGGCTACAACGCCCCCCGCGAACTCTACAGCCTGGCGGCGCTGCATCGCCGGGCGCCGATGGACCATCGTTCTCCATATCTGGGATTTCGCTGCGCCTACGACCACGAACCGATGCCCACGCCGTGGCGAACGCAGACAGGCGCGAGGCAGTTGCCGCCGGGCATCTATCAAGTGGGCATCCCGGCCAGGGCGCGCGTCCCAAGCCTTCTCTCGGCGCTGCCTCGGCAGCAAGTACCCCTCATCGGCCGCATTCTCTCGACGGATGCAAGCACGGGCGCGCAACCAACCCTGCACCTGATGACGCGAGAGGTCACCCGCCGCCAATACGCCAGATTCCTCCGCGACCCGTTCGTGCTTGCTGGATTCCACGCCGAAGCCAACCAACCCGCATCCCACAGCCATCGTCCGCCCGATTGGCGGGAGCAAATGCAGGAACCAGACCTGCCCGTGGTGAATGTCGATTGGTGGTCCGCCTACGCCTTCGCCTCCTGGGCCGGAGGCCGCCTGCCCACAGCCTTGGAGTGGGAACGCGCCGCCTCGGGCCAAGGCGCGCGCATCTACCCTTGGGGCGACGACTTCACCGCCGCCAATCCTGTAACGGGCGAGCAAGCACTGCGCGGTCCCCAACTGCCAAGCGAAGAGTCGGGCGACCAAACCCCCGAGGGCCTCCTGAACATGGGCGGCAATGTCTCCGAATGGACCCGCAGCGTATCCGGCGCCTCCGGCAGCTTCGCCATCGTCGTCAAGGGCGGCAACTACCTCCTCCCCGGCCCCACCACGGCCCGAATCGACCACCGCAACCACCTCTCACCGCATTACCGCTCCCCCACGCTAGGCTTCCGGGTGGCATTCGACCGCCCTCGCTAAACGGTGCGAGCGATAGAGTTCGGTGACCGTACTCCCGTCCTTCGGGGCAGGGTCCGTAGGGGACGGGCTTGTCCCCGCCAGTCTGAGTTCGACACGAGGAATGCGTCGAAGCTCTGCAGTTCGCGCAAGCGAACTGCCAACGCGCCCGTCAAGGCGCGCCGGGACGGGACAAGCCCGTCCCCTACGGACCTGCCCCAGGCCGCCCGGTAACCACCAGTCCCAACACGATCAACCCCAGCGCCACTGGCGCGCTCAAGTGCAACTCCTCCCCGAGCACCATCGCAATCAGCACCAGCGAGAGAAAAGGCGACAGGAAAATCAGTTGCGAGATGGTGCCGACATGCCGAGTCAGCGACAGCGCCCGTTGCCACAGTAGGAAGGTGATGCCCATTTCCACTAAACCCACCCACACGCCGAAGGCGAGATTGGTGGGCGTGAGTTGGGGCAAGCCGGTTGTGGTGGCACAGACGATAGCCACCGCCGGGGTCGCCAATGCGAATCCGGCGAGCATCCCCTGCACGGGATGCGCCGACACGCGCACCGTGGCCAACCAGTAGCCTGCCCAGAGCACCGTGCTTGCGAGCGCCAGGAGAACGCCGGTGAGGTCGAACGCAAGCCCACCGAGTTCGCCTCGCGTCAGGAGCAGCGTCACGCCGCCATAGGCGATGGCGATGCCGAGCCAGCCGCGCCACCGCAGCCGCTGCCCCAGGATCGGCCAGGCGAGGAGCGCGACGACGATGGCCCAGGTGTAGTTGAGCGGCTGCGCCACTTGCGCCGGCAAGCGATCGTAAGCCTCGAACAGGATCAAGTAATAGGCGAGGGGATTGACGAGCCCCAGCGCCGCCACGCGCCACCGAACCGCATTCGACATCGGCGCAATGCCACGCCAAAGCACCAGCCGCACCGCCGCGAAGAAGACCAGCGAGACGATGCAGGCGAGGAACAAGAGCTGCACCGGCGCCATCTGTGCCAGCCCAAGCTTGAACGCAGTGGCAACGGTGGACCAAAGCGCCACGCTTGCCAACGCAGCGCTCAGCGCACGCGACTCCCTGCCCCAAGCCATGCCGCGAAGTTACACGATGGTGGCCTCGCCAGAGAATGCGGTGGCGCGACCAACGCTTCCTTTAGAATGCCGCTGCCAACTACATTTCATCGAGGGGAGTCCATGTCGATTCAAGAAGGTGAGCGCTTGCCGGAAGCCACCGTGCATGTGATGGGGGACGCAGGGCCGTCCGCCGTATCCACAAACGACCTGTTCTCGCAAAAGCGCGTCGTGCTGTTTGCGGTGCCGGGCGCATTCACGCCCACCTGCTCGCAGGCGCACCTGCCCGGGTTCGTCGAGCACGCGGCGCAGATGAAGGACACGGGCGTGGACAGCGTTGTGTGCATCGCCGTCAACGACGCCTTCGTCATGGATGCCTGGGGCAAGTCGGCCGGCGCCGACGAACTCACCATGGTGGCAGACGGCAATGGCGACTTCACGAAGGCCATTGGCCTGGAAATGGACGGCAGCGGCTTCGGCCTCGGCACCCGCTCGCAGCGCTACGCCATGATCGTGGACGACGGCATCGTCGCCAAGCTCGCCGTGGAAGCGCCAGGAGCTTTCGAGGTGAGCCGCGCCGAGGCGATTCTCGAGCTGCTTTGACAAGAGCCCCACTCAGCGAAACGGTCAGGAGAGAGCATGGCACTCAAGATCTACGGCCCCGTCCAAACCCGAACCTATCGCACATTGTGGATGGCGGAAGAACTCGGCATCGACTACGAGCACATCGCCGATGCCACGCCCGAGGCACTCGTCGCCGTCAATCCCATGGCGCAGGTGCCGGCCATCGACGACGACGGCCTCATCCTCACCGAGTCGATGGCAATCAACCTCTATCTCGCCCGCAAGCACGGCAAGCTGATGCCGTCTTCGGCTGACGAGCAGGCGCAGACCCTGCGCTGGTGCTTCTGGGTGATGACTGCCGTGGAGGGCACGTTGCTCGATGTGCTCAAGCGCCAGCATGGAATCATGGGTTTCGAGAAGGACCCGGATGCCGTGGCCGCCGGCATCGAGACTCTCCAGCGTCCGTTGCGGGTGCTCAATGGCCACCTTGCGGACCGCGACTATCTTGTGAACCAAGACTTCACGGTGGCGGATCTCAACGTCGCCAGCGTTCTGAGCTGGAGTCGCATGGCGCGCATCGACCTTTCGGGCCACGGCAACGTGGACGAATGGCTGGGCCGCTGCCTGGAACGCGACGCCGCGGTGCGGGCACGGGGCTGAATCGAGGCATCAGGAACGCAAACCGACAAGGGGGAAGGCAAATGCGCGTGGTGCGGGTGTATACCGGGGACGATGGCGAATCGCACTTCGAGGACGTGGACATCGGGGTGACGTCCGAGGGCGGCATCGGTCGGCTCTCCTCGCTCATACCGGGCCCCGGCGTGATGTTCCGCGAGGTGGACGGCGACTACGACCTCGACTTCCACACCGCCCCGAGGCGGCAATTCGTCGTCAATCTGCGCGGCTCGGTGGACATCACGGTGGGCAGCGGCGAAACCAGACGCCTCGAGTCCGGCGACATCCTCCTGGCCGAAGACACCACCGGCCACGGCCACAAGAGCCGAGCCGTTGCGGGCCGGCCGCGCTCCTGCCTCTTCATCCCCATCAACGAAGACGCAAAGCTGCCGTAAGCCCCGTCGGTGGCGTGTCCCACATTCATCTGCCGGCTGTAGCGGATGCGCCGGTACCCGGCGATCGGGTTCGACTGGCTGCCGGCGCCACTCTGGAGGGAGGGCGTCTCGCCCTCCGTCGCGCCGAAAGGCACCGAGAACACGCGCTGCACCAGCAAGATGCGCGCCCTTGCGGGCGCGATGGAGGGCGAGACGCCCTCCCTCCAGGGTACGGAGCGCCAGGCACCTTGTGATCCAAAATGAGACACTACGCCCCGTCAGCAAGGTTGCGCCCACCTGCCAAGGCGCGGCATGCCTCACGGTGGGATTTGCTCGCTGTGGGTTGAGGGTGTAGCGGGTCTGCGCTGTCACGGAATCTGCGCCACCGCACCCGACTTCAAGAGCGCCTTTAGCGCCTCTCGCTTCGACAGCGCCGAGAGCCGACTTGCGTGACGTTCGACATAGGCCGTCACGGCATCGGGGTTGACGCGGGAGTACTGCCGCAGCGCCCAGCCGATGGCCTTGCGCAGGAAGAACTCGCGCTCGTCGATCGAGGGCTCGATGAACGCAAACAGCAGCGCCTCGTCTGTGGACTTGCCACGCTTTAGCTGCGAGAGAATCGCCGTGCGTCGCTTCCAGATGTCCACGTCGTCCGCCCAGCGCCGCAGCAGCACCGCGACTTCCGTCGGATGGCGGTTCAGCATCTGCCCGACGGCGACGCTGGCGATGGCGTCCACGTAGTCCCACCACGCCCCCGTGACGACCAGTTCCTCGATCATCGCCATCCGAGCCGGTTCCAGCCAGCGCCGGTGGCGGCTGTGGTTCAGGAGTTCCACGGCCGCATAGCGCTCCTCGCGCCGCTCCGCCGACCGCCAAAGCGCGAGAACCGCCTGCTCCCAGGTGGCCGCGTCCGGCAACGGCAGCGACCGCACCGTTTCCGCAACGAGCTTGCGCACAACCGGCACCGTGACACCGTGAAACGGCATCTCGGACTTCATGTACGCCTGCTGCCCGCGCGCCCGGTCCGGGTCCGCAACGTCGCGTAGCGCCTGGACCACATCAAGGCGCAAGTCTCGAACAAAAACATCCACGGCCAAGGGGTCCTCTCGAAGCGACGGCTGCCGACACCGATTGTCGCCTACCAAAACACTTGCCGTGCGCCCCCGTTTGCTCGCATGATCGGCCAAGGCTCTTGTGGGAGGGAGAGGATGGCCTACGAAATCAAGCGGTTCCCATACGATGGCACCATCGATGCCGACGGCCATGTGTTGGAGCCGCCGGACCTTTGGGAGAACTACCTCGAAGCGAAGTACCTAGACCGCGCCCTGCGCATTCGCGTCGATGACGACGGCCTCGAATACCTCGAAATCAACGGCAAGCCCTCCGAGCGCACCCGCAAGGGCTCCCTCGGCATCATGGGCGCGATGGGGGCCGAAAACCTCAAGCCCAGCCCCGATCGCCGCTATGCCGACAGCATGCCCCTCGGCGCTTGCGATGCGAGCGACCGCCTGCACCTCATGGATCAGGAGAACCTCGCCTGCTCCCTCCTCTACCCCACCATCTGCCTGTTGTGGGAAGTGGAGGAGACAGACCCCGAGATCACCCTCGCCTACGCCCGCGCCTACAACCGCTGGATTGCCGACTTCTGTCGCGGCAGCGGCGGGCGCCTCGTGCCCATCGCCATGCTGACGCTGCTGGACCCGGCCGGCTCCGCAGCCGAACTCGAACGCGCCGTCAAGGACGGCTGCAAGGGCGCCTGGATCAACCCGTTCAACCACAACCGGGTGATTCACGGCCACCCAGACCACGACGTGCTGTTCGCCAAATGCGTGGAACTCGACGTGCCGCTGGCGATTCACCCCACCTTCCACCCGCACGCGGCAGCGGCCGGCATCTTCGACTGGCCCACAGAAGGCATGGGCGCGGCCGCCATGATCTGGCTGCGCTCCATCGTCCAGCAGGCGCTGATCTCGTTCATGGCCCTCGGCACGCTGGATCGCTTCCCCGAGCTTCGCCTAGGCGTGCTCGAAGCCGGCTCCGGCTGGATCGGCGCCATGCTCGACCGCTTGGACGCCCACGCGCGCTCAGTCAACGTTGCCGGCAAGCGCCCCACCTTCACCGAGTATTTCCGTCGCCAGTGCTTCATCTCCGGCGACCCGGACGAAACCGCCGCCCCGTTCATCATCGATCACGTGGGCGCCGACAACTTCATGTGGGCCACGGACTACCCGCACCCCGATCATCCGCACACCTGGGTGGACGATCTCACTGCCTTCGCCAATCGCCTGACGCCGCCGGCGAGAGCCAAGGTGCTCGGCGACAACGTGCGGCGCATCTACCGGCTGGAGGATGTGGGTCAAGCGCAAGCGGCGGCCGGCTGACCTGCGGCGAGCCACACGCGCCGTTCTCGCTCGCTAGTCACCATGCCAACGGGAGTGGACGACACCCGTTCGACCAAAACGCTAATCTGGGACTGGCCCTTGCGCATCTGGCATTGGGCCTTCGCGATCGTGGTCGTCTTCTCGCTCACCACAGGCCTCATCGGCGACATCAGCCTGCTCGAGTGGCACGTCCGCTCCGGCACCCTCGCCTTAGGCCTTCTGGCGTTCCGCATCGGCTGGGCCATCTGGGGCGGGCTCTACGCAAGATTCTCGAACTACCGCACCTCCCCACGCGCCATCCTGAACCACTTCCGCGGCAGGAACCCGCCCGCGCCCCACACCGCACCGGGCATCGCGCTGGTTGGGTTGCTGCTTGCAATCGTGACCTTGCAAGTGAGCACGGGCCTCTTCGCCACCGACGAGATCTTCACTGAAGGCCCTCTGCGGCAGTGGGTCTCGCTCGAGTTCGCCCGCAACGCCACCTTCATCCACAACCGCGCCCACTGGCTGATCGTGGCCCTGGTCTCCACACATGTAGCCGCGCACATCGTCTATGGCGCCCTGCGGGACCCGACCCCCCTGTCGATGTTCACCGGCACCAAGGCCGTCGACGTGCCGCCGACGCCGCACTATGCCTGGCGCGCCGCCGCCACCCTCTTGGCCGCCGCCCTACTCGTGGTTGCCCTACCCGACTGACCCCATCATCCCGCCCTGGAGAACCGGTGTCCCGTTCCCATCGCCGACAGGCGTGATGGTTAGTGAGCTCCAATGGAACGGACCGTGCAACGCAATGATCTTGCGCCGCTTTTCTCCGTAGGTGACGGGCTTGTCCCGTCCCGTGCTTGACGCTTCGACGAACTCGGAACGGGACGGGACAAGCCCGTCCCCTACGAGGCCCGTCCTGAACGCACCGATGGATTCGGCAAGGGCCCGTAGGGGCGACCCTTGTGGTCGCCCGTCTTGAATGCATCGACAAGTTCGAGATGGGACGGGACAAGCCCGTCCCCTACGAGGAATGCGTTGAAACGCACCGACAGATTCGGCACGGGACTACGACCCGCCGAGCTTCGAAGTCGCAAGGCCGACGCATGCATCGGCCTCGGTGGGCTACTCCTGCCGATAGTCGTCGTGACAGCCCTTGCAGGCGCCGCCGAGGCCCTGCAGCGCCGCGCCGGCCTGCGCTCGGTCGCCTCCTGCGGCAGCTTCCTTGAACTCTTGGGCGGCGGCGCGGAACGCCTCGATCTTCTCGGCGAAGTCTTCGGTGTCTTCCCAGATGGCCGGCAGCGCATCGCCGCCCTCCGAGCCCTCCGGGAACAAGGACCCCGAAGCTTCGGCGAGGTCCGCCATCGCGTTGCCGTGCATCGGCAGGTGGCCGGCGTGAGGCACTTCGCCGCGGATGATCTTGACGATGGCCTGCATGTGGCCGCCCACGGCCTGCATCGCGTGCTGGCGGTATTCCGCATCGGCCTCGGCGCCTATGGAATTGAGGGCCAAGAGGCTCGCCACCCCGGCGAGAGTCGTGGAAATGCGCATTTTGCTTTGTCTCCTTGGTGGTTCGGTCGTGCGTTCAGTTGGCGGCGACGAGCTTGCGGATCCAGCCGTCGCCCTTGGTGAGGAGGTAAATCTCGCCTTCGGCATCCATGCCCATGCGCAAGTCCACGCGCGGGATATCGGCATTGTAGGTGTTGGTGTAGCCGGCGAGATCGATCAGTTCCCGCTCCTCGCCGTCCACCATCAGGCGCAGTTCGCTGATGGTTGCCGGCTCTCCGGGCGTCAGGTCGTCCGCGTCGATGTGGAAGATGCGCCCGAGAGTGATGTCGCCGAAGACATAGCGCCCGCGCAGTTCCGGGATGCTCTCGCCGCGATAGACGAAGCCGCTGCCGATGGCGAAGCCCTCGCCGTGGTCGTACTGCGCCACGGGATAGACGAACCGCCCCGGCTCCTCGTCCGGGCGGGCATACACCGAGCCGAGCCGCGTACCGGCGCTGCCCTGGGCTGTGGCGAAAGTGCCCTCGCGAACCGGCCAGCCGTAATTGCCGCCGGCAACGCCCAGATTCACCTCTTCCACCTGATCCTGGCCGATGTCGTTGATGAACATTCGCCCGTCGGTGTCCCACGAGAACTGCTGCGCATGGCGCAGGCCCCAAGCCCACACCTCCGGCGCCCCGCCCTCGCCGTCCGCGAACGGATTGTCCTCGGGAATGCCGTACTCGCCCTTGGCGTCGCCCAAGGGATCGATGCGCAAGATGGCGCTCAGCAGCGTGTCGGGATTCTGGCCGTTCTTCTGCGGATCGTTGGCGCCGCCGCCATCGCCGAGACAGACGTAGAGGAGCCCGTAATCGTCGGAGCCGGGACCGGCTGCGGGGTTGAAGGCGATGGTGCCGATGTTGTGGGTGGGGGCGAACTGACTCACCCGGAACACTTCCCGCGCGGTGCCGACGAAGGCGGTGGCGCCGGGGTCGGCGATGGTCCATTCGCGAATCACGCTCTCTTGATTGCTGCCGGATATGACCTCGGCGAGGGTCTCCGGCGCCGCGCTGTAGGCGGTGTAGAACTTGCCGTGGCCGGGCTTGCCGCGCTCCGCGAAGTCTGGATGGAACGCGAATCCGAGCAGCCCCGCCTCGTTGGGAAAATCATGGTTGTGGAGCGCCACGCCCTCTCGCCGCAAGTCGAGGTAGACCGCAGGCTCTGCACCATCGACATCCGTGACGTAAAGCAGCCCCCGAATGTCATTGAACACGAGCCGCCCGGAACCGTCGGGAATCGCCGCAAGGCTCTGCAGCCGCGCCCACGCATCGTTGGTGCCGAGCGGCTTCACCGGATCAAACGACTGCGGCGCCCGCACGAACGGCACCACGCCGACGACGATGTCGCCCTTGGCGATGGTCTCGGGAATCGGATCGACCAGCTCCTCCGGCCCTTCCGCGACCGCCCCGAGCGCGGCGGCGCATCCGAGCAAGGCGCAAGCAACCCGCATCATTCCTCCTGCCCCTCGACAGTTCTCACAAGGAAGCACCTCCCAACGGCGAATCGCCCACCACGAGCAACCGGTCGATTGCTCGCATGAGCCGGCTCTCCAGCAAGCGAACGCGTCTTTGCCCTAAGTTCCGTGTCGGTCGGAGTCTAACCGATGGCCCGTGGGCATTCGGCGAAACCCCCGCGGACCTCGACTTGAACAACCAGACCGTCTACTACGCTGTTGCTGGAGGAATCCCGCGGAACGCTGTCTGCGAGCCCCTACCGCCGCGCGTAGGCGATCGCGCGCATGAAGCCGTCCACGTAGGCCTTGCCCTCGGGCTTCGCCAGGAAGTCGTAGCGACCCATGAGCTGCGCCATCGGCTCGCCGTACCGTTCGACGAGGCGATCCTGGACCGACCGGGGATAGACCTCCATCTGCCGCAGCATCAGCCGTGTGTAGGACACGTGCAGGACGGCGCGCTCGCCGTCGATCGTCCGCGGGGCATTGTCGTGCCAGATGCGACCGTCCCACACGGCGATCGACCCTGCTTTGCATTCGATCGGCACGGTGGCCGTGGAGCCGATCTCGTCCAAGTTCGGCGGCCGACGCCGAGCCGGGCTGCCCGGGACGACCGTGGTCGGGCCAGCCTCGGGCGTGAAGTCGTCACAGGCCCAGCACGCCGTCAGGAAGAGGTTGTGCTCGGGAAAAGGCACGGGGTGCCAGACCTGGTCGCAGTGCAGCCCAATACACCGGTCCCCCTTCCTGCGGATGGACGAGGCAACATTGCTGAGGATGAACCCGGCACCCACCGAGAACTCCGCAAGGACCATCATTTTCGGGTTGATCGCAGCCTCGGCAACCACCGGATAGCTCGGCATCAAGGTGGAGCCCATGGATCCAGCTCTGGCTCCGGGGTCGCCGGAAGCGGCCTTGAGGATGGTCGCCCGCAGATCGCGCCAGTACTCCGGCGGCGCGGCATCCTCGACCACGGTGTAGCCCTGCTCCCAGAGTTCGCGGCAGTTGCGCTCGAGACCGAACTCGCGAACTCGCGGCGCCAACTCCTCGGAGATCTCGCCCGGGGGAGTCGCCGGGCTGCCCTGGAGCCGGTTGAAGACGTCCATGAAGCCGTCCGCGTCACCGCCAGAAATGAACTCGCTGGCGCGATCGACCAGATCGTCGTCGGGGCCGCGCTGGGTACGCGCTGGAAGCGGCAGCGACGCGTGGGCCGCCCCCTCGTTACCGTCGTTCGTGACATCCATACCGTCAGGCCCCCGCTCTCTTCGACAGAGTACGTTTCGAGAAAATGCAAGGTTCTGTCAAGCCTCTCTCCCCCAAGTCGCGAGGTCCATGCTAGCGCGCCCTTGCGGGTACGTCGGCTGTTGCTTCGCAACTGCCGGCAGGCAAGTCGGACTTGCGAGGGGCGGGCCTTCGGAGGGAAGGCATCATGCCTTCCCTGCGCGCCCCTCTGGCGCGCTGACCAAGGCCTCCAACAGGAAAGCGCCTGTCGGCGCTAGGGAAGGCAGGATGCCTTCCCTCCGAAGGCCCCCTTGTCACGCACCAGCGTCGGGCCTATTCGTGGATTACAACTGCACCGTCAAGGAGGGCGCACCCAGGAACTGTCCGGCGAAATCCCGCCATCCCATTGCGGCGGCGTTTTTGGGTACACTCGCTCGCTTGCACGGTTCGATGAGCGGGCCGTTTGTTTTCTTAAGCACCTTGAGGAAGGGGAAACCGAATGGCACGAGAAGTCGTAGTCGTAGACAGCATCCGCACGGGGCTCGCCAAGTCCCACCGCGGCAGCTTCAATCTGACGCGATCCGATGACATGCTCGCACACTGCATCGACGCGTTGCTGGAGCGCAACCCCAACGTCTCGCCGCAAGAGGTTGAAGACGTGGTCGTGGGGGCCGCCAACCACACAGGCGAACAGGACGGCAACCTGGCACGGCTCGCGGTCGTGCTGTCGAAGCTGCCGATCACCACGGCGGGCATGACGATCAACCGGTTCTGCTCGTCAGGCCTGCAGTCGATCGCCATCGCCTCGAACCAGATTGCTTCCGGCCAGACCGACATCGCCATGGCCGGCGGCGTCGACTCGATCTCCGGCGCAACGCGGTCGCCGCGCGGCAGCGACACCCGCAACCCGCGCCTGATCGAGGAGAAGCCGGCGATCTTCATGGCAATGGGCAACACCGCCGAGGTGGTCGCCCGGCGCTACCAAGTCACCCGGGAAATGCAGGACGAGTACGCGCTGCAAAGCCAGGTGCGCTACGCCAAGGCTCAGGCTGCCGGCTACATCGACGAGGAAATCGCGCCGATGACGGTGACCATGAAGCAGGTCGACCGGCAAACCGGCGAGGAGAGCATGGCGGAAGTCACGGTGGACCGCGACGAATGCAACCGCCCGACCACCACGTTGGAAGGGCTCTCGGGCCTGCAGCCGGCTTTCGAGGAAGACGGCACGGTCACCGCCGGCAACGCATCGCAGTTGTCCGACGGCGCATCCATGACCTTGCTGATGAGCGCCGAGCGCGCCAATCAGCTCGGCATCCAGCCCATGGGCGTCTATCGTGGCTTCACGGTCGCTGCCTGCGAGCCGGACGAAATGGGCATTGGCCCGGTGTTCGCCATTCCGCGTCTGCTCGAGAATGCGGGCCTGCGCCAGGACGACATCGACCTGTGGGAGCTGAACGAAGCGTTCGCGTCGCAGTGCGTGTACTCCCGTGACAAGCTCGGCATCGACAACGAGAAGTACAACGTCAATGGCGGCAGCATCTCCATCGGCCATCCCTTCGGCATGACCGGTTCGCGTTGCACGGGCAGCATCCTGCGCGAGCTGCAACGCCGCGAGAAGCAGTATGGCGTCGTGACGATGTGCATCGGCGGCGGCCAAGGCGCCGCTGGCCTCTTCGAGCGCGCCTAACGGCCCGGACTACGGGCGGCGTAAGCCGCCCGAAGCTCGGCTCACAAAGGCCAAAACGGTACAGAGGGCTGGTGCGTCCTGAAGGGCGCACCAGCCCTTTTTCGTTGCGCCTTGCGCTCGTCAAACGCCGTTGCAATTCGGCGCGCAAAGGGGTTCACTTGGTTGTCCCGGCGGCCCATGCGGGGCCGGTTTGGTGGGATTTTCGCGGGGAACCACGCATACCGATGACTTACACGCGAACGAGGCGGAAAGACGTGCGCGCGAAGCGTTGGCGACATGCGCCGGCGGCGCTGGTGTTGGTGGCTTCGGGGGCGTTCGCGGCGGATGGTGGGATGGCCGTGGATGGCACCAATCCGTTTGCGCAGTTTTCTGACGAGCAGCTCTCCGACCTCGGCGGTCGGTGGGAAGCGATGGACGACGAAGAGCGTCGCTGGTATTTCGTCGAGATGCGCAAGCGCATGGCGGCCAGCGGCGAACCCACCCGCATCCCAGTCAGTTCGCGGGCGCGCTTTGGGCGCATTCTGGAAGACGCCAGTGCAGTGCTTGGCGTCGATGCCCTGGAACTGTACGACCATGAGCTCGGCATGGACGCCGCGCCGTCGCCACCACGGTCGCCCATCGGCGCCGAACTGAAAACGCAGGTTCTCCAGGTAGCTCCCGATGCCGGTGCAGACGAGGCGGCAACGCGCGAGGGCTTCGGCACCGGGTTCGAGCATCGCAGCACCGAACCGCCATCGCAGCAAGAGAGTGCGGACGCGGCCACCGAGGTGGCGGCGGACGGAGAGCGGGACGCCCGGCAATCGTGACTGCGGCCGAGAGCGTCTCAAAGGACTCGCCGACGGCGGCCAAGGCTGCGGGCGCAGCGGCGGACGGCAGTGCTGCGCACGGCAAGCCGCCGGCAACGTTGCTGGTGGTGGACGACGATCCGGAACTCCTTGAACTCACCGACGAGTACCTTACGAGCCAAGGCTTCGAAGTGCTGGTGGCGGAAGACGGAGTCGCCATGGACGCCGCGCTGCAAACGAACGAAGTGGACCTGATGATCCTCGACCTCATGCTGCCCGGCGAGGACGGCCTTTCCATTGCTCGTCGCATGAGGCGCGACCGCGACCTGCCGATCATCATCGTCTCGGCGCAGGGCGACGACGTGGATCGCATCGTCGGCCTTGAAATCGGCGCCGACGACTATCTTGCCAAGCCCTTCAACCCACGCGAACTGCTGGCACGGGTGCGCGCCGTGCTGCGCCGAGGCGCTCGGCGCGAGGCGCAGACCATCACGTTTGGGGATTTCGAGCTGAACCTCAGTGCCCACCGGCTGACGCGGGACGGACGCACCGTGGCGCTAACTTCCGGCGAGTTCGAGCTGCTCGACGTGCTGGTGCGGCATCCAAACACGGTACTCGACAGGGATCGCATCCTCGACCTGCTCACCGGCACCCGGCGCGCGCCGTTTGACCGCAGCATCGACGTGCGCGTCACGCGCCTGCGCAGCAAGATCGAGCCAGACCCGGCAACGCCCGTCTTCATCAAGACGATCTGGGGCAAGGGCTACATGTTCTGTCCGGGGTCGGTCTAACCGAAGGTAGCTGCGGCATTTGGCTCGCGCTATGGCAACGGCGACGGCAATCGTCGGCAAGCTCAAGCGCCTGCTCGAGGGCCGCTTGCAGGCGGCGTGGCCGGCGTCCCTCCTCGGGCGCACCAATGCCGTGCTGGCGGTGGGCGCTTCGGCCATTGCCATTACCGCGCTCGCGGCGCTTTGGGGATTCGTGGTGGTGCCCATCTCGGATCGTTCCGCCGACGACGAGGCGGGGCTGGTCGTGCTCGCCGCCAAGACCTGGGTGGAACTGAGCCCCGAGGCACGGCCGTATTTTGAAATCGAGCTGCTCGAGAATCACGACCTCATCATCAGCGCCAACGTGCGCGACCTGCCATTCGTTGCCGACGGCAACGCCTATCACGACCTCATCGAGACCAAGCTGTCGCAACGCGTGGGGGAGGTCGTGCGCCTGATGGAGAGCGATGGCCTGCTGTGGGCCAGCGTTCCCATGGGCGGGCGTGTCATGCAGGTGGGCTTTTCCTCGCAACGACGGGACGTGCAGCCGCTGGTGGTGGGCCTCGTGATATTCGGTACCGGCGCGCTCATAGTCTTCATCGGCTCGGCGCTGATCGTGCGCCGTCTTGCCGGCCCGCTTGAGGCCATGGCGCAGGCGGCTGGGTCGTTTCGCGGTGCGGAAGGGTTCAAGCCACTGCCGGAGGAGGGGCCGACGGAACTCGTCACGCTCGCCTCGAGCTTCAACGCCATGGCGCGGGATGTCACCACACTGCTGTCGAATCGCACGACCCTGCTGGCGGGGATTTCCCACGACCTCAGAACGCCCTTGGCACGGATGCGTCTTGCGCTGGAGCTGTTGCCCGAAGATGTGGATGCCCGCCTCGTCAAGCGCTTCGAGCGCAACCTCGCCGCCATGGACGAGCTGATCGGCGATGCGCTGCGGTTTGCGCGCGGCGCCGGGGAGGCGGCGCGGCTGGTGGAGTTCGAGCCCTACATCAGCTCCGTGGTGGCCGGCATCGACGAAGGCCTGGTCGTGCACTGGCGCGGTGATGTACCGAAGCGCGTGTTCATTGCCCCCGGCGCGCTCGAACGTGTGCTCGCGAATCTGATCGACAATGCGCGCCAACACGGCAGCGGCGCGGAGGTGACCGTGGACGGGGGCGAAGAGGTGTGCGTCCACGTGACGGACGTGGGCCCCGGCATCCCGCAGGCGGAACGAGAGCGGGTGTTCGAGCCGTTCTACCGCCTTGACGCGGCGCGGCGATCCGCGACCGGCGGCAGCGGACTGGGCCTCGCCATCGTCAAGCAACTGTGCGATGCGCACGGCTGGCGCGTTGCCATCGGCGTTGCCGCAGGGGGCGGCGCGGATGTCAACGTGAGCCTGGCCGGCTCATTCGCAGGAACGTGACGGCATGAGGAGGGCGGCTTGGACAGTCTTGATTTCGGTCGGGGCGTTGATCGGCATCGTCTGGGTCGGCTTGCTGCGCGGCGAGTTCTGGCTCGAGGAGGCAATCGAGGACGCCGGAACGAAGCGGCTCGGCGTGCCGGTGGAGGTGGACGCCGTGGACTTCGAAATCGCCGACCGGCGAGTGGAGGTGCTCGGCATCGAGGTCTCGAATCCGCCCGGAATCGAAGGCCCTCCGGCGCTGGCCGTGGGGCGGCTGGCGGTGACGCTGGAACTTGGCCGAACCGGGGAGGAAGCGCTCGTGGTGGAGCTGCTCGAACTCGACGATGTGGTCGTGACGGCCGTAGTGGATGGCTATTCGGAGGGCGCTTTCACCAACATCGGTCGCATCGTCGAGCGCTCCCGCAGGGGCGCTGCCGCGCAACGGTCGAAGGAGGCGGCTGGCGCCGATCCGGACCTGAGGGTGATCGTGGAACGGATGTCGGTGCGCGGTGGCCGTGGCGCACTGGTGTCGCCCCTCGGCAGCACGGAGGCAGAACTGCCGGACATCCGCATCGAAGGCATCGGTGGCAGCGAAGGCGTCAGCGTCGATGAACTCACCGCCGAGGTCGTGGCTCGCCTGGCCGATCAGACCAACGAGGCGGTGGCGCGGGAGATGATCGACAGGATCGACGTGGAAAATGTGGTGGAGCAAGTCAAGGGCAAGCTGGACCGCTTCGTGGACAGGTTGGCTGGCAAGGACGAGGGCGAAGACTCATGAAGCCGGACGGGGCCATGGCTCGCCACCCGGCGCAATGACAACGAGGAAGCATGGACTACCAAGAGACGACCTATGAAGTCGAGGGCGCGATGGCGCTCCTCACCATCAACCGGCCGGAGAAGCACAACGCCATCTCCCTCGCCACGCTTGCCGAGTTGCAGCATTCCGTCGCTCGTGCTGGCGCCGACGACGCCGTGCGCGTGGTCACCATCACCGGTGCCGGGGGTCGCGCCTTCGCCTCCGGCTCCGACCTTAGCGAAGTGCTGCACCGCGACTTCAAAAAAGCGTTGGAGCCCATCGTCCAAGGTCTCGCGGACCAGCTCGAACGCCTGCCCAAGCCCACCATCGCCGCCATCGACGGCATCTGCATGGGCGGTGGGCTGGAGGTGGCGCTCGGCTGCGATCTCAGGATCGCAACGCCTGGCTCGCGCTTCGCGACGCCAGAGGGCAAGCTCGGCATCATCCCCGGCGGCGGCGCCACGGCCCGCCTGCCACGCATCGTCGGCCGCGGCTGGGGCATGGAGATGATGCTGATGGGCGAACCCATCGACGCCGAACGAGCGCTCTCCATCGGCCTCGTGACGCGGCTGGTGGAACGGGAAGAACTATTGCCGGAAGCGCGCCGCATGGCGGAACACCTCGCGAGCTTCGCCCCCTTCGTGCCGCGCACCATGAAGGCGATGGTCCACTTCGGCATGGAAGCGGGCCTAGCCGGCGCCTTGATGTTCGAGAAATACGCCCAAGGTGCCCTGGTGCAAACCGAAGACAGCCGCGAGGGCATTACCGCCTTTCTGGAAAAGCGCAAACCGGAGTTCAAGGGGCGATAGGAGCCTTCGGAGGGAAGGCAGAATGCCTTCCCTCCAGGGAGCCCGTCCTTGTTCAAGCGCTGTTCGCCGTGCGGCGTGGACACCCGTCAAGCGCTGGCGGTCTGTGGGACTTCCGGCCGTGAACGGGCCTTCGGAGGGAAGGCACTCTGCCTTCCCTAGCGTGCGGGAGCGCGCCCACCCAATCCACATGCAACCCACGACATGGCAGCGCATGTCTGGTAGGTTTGCACGCCTTCGCCTCGGCAGCGGCCGAAGCGATAGCAGCAACCACGATCAGGCACCTTCTTGAGGGGGACAAATGGCAGTTGAGAAGTTCAAGGTGGAGGCGAGCCACATCATGATGTTCGCCCGCGCCGTTGGCGATGCGAATCGGATCTATCACGACGACGACTATGCCGAAGGCACCGAGCCCGGCAGCATCATCGCGCCGCCCACCTTTGCCCAGGCGAGCGCCCAGTTCGATCCCGACTACAGCCTGCGCCCGCCCATCGACGGCGAGGGCTGGTTCGGCTCCGGCGGCAAGCCCACCGGCGCCAAGCCCCGCGAGGGCAGCGGCGGCGGAGGTGGCGGTGGCGGCGGCGGTCTGCACGCCGAACAGCGTTTCGTCTATCACCGCCACATCCGGCCGGGCGACGTGCTCACCGCCACCACCAAGCCGGGCAACACCTGGGAGCGCGAGAGTCGCCGCGCCGGCAAGCTCACGTTCAGCGAGTCCGTCACCGAATACCGCGACCAGAACGGCGAACTGGTCGTCACCGCAACCGGCGTGGGCGTGCGAACCGAGCGTCCGGTAGATCAGGGCTGAGTCAGGCCCAGCAAGGAGAAATCGAAATGGCATTGAACGCAAGCGAACTGAACGCCGGCGACACCTACACCGAACGCCTGGTCGAAGACCTCAAGCGCACCCAGATCGTCATGTACGCCGGCGCCTCCGGCGACTACAACCCGGTGCACACCGACGAGGTATTCACCACCGAAGTGGCCGGCTATCCGTCGGTCTTCGCCCACGGCATGCTCACCATGGGCCTCACCGGCAAGATGCTCACGAACTACGTCGGCGACGGCCGCCTCACCGAGTTTGGCGTTCGCTTCACCAATCAGGTGTTCCCCGGCGACACCCTGGACGCCACCGCAACGGTAGTCGGCGTCGAGGACGGCATCGTCGAACTCAACGTCGCCACGGTGAACCAGAAGGGCGTGCAGGTGGCAATGGGCACGGCGAAGGCGCGGGTGGACTAGCGGCATTTGGCGAGCCCTCGGAGGGAGGGCGTCCCGCCCTCCCTCCAGACGACGGCGACGCTAGAGGCCAACGCATCCACTCGTTTTGCGGCTTTCTACGACGCAGCTTCCTAGCGTCGCTTACGGGACAGGTCCGAGCGATTTCCGCCGCCCAGGCTCCTAGCCGCGAATTGGAGCCCCACGCGCCGCGTTCCACCGACCCGTAGCGGAGAGGCTTGTCCTCGCCGGTCTTCCTGTGGCCGGCAGCCTTGCGCGGGCCAGCACGGACGACCACAAGGGGTCGCCCCTACGGGGTCAGAGCCCCCCTCAATGCCTTGCAAGCGTCGTCCATCGGTGCCCGGGCAGCGCTGACGACGCGGCTCTGCCCGAAGAAGCCGTGGATCATGCCGCCGTAGCGTTGGCAACGGGCGGTGACGCCGGCGTTGGCTAGGGCCGTTGCGTACGCTTCGCCTTCGTCGCGCAGGGGGTCGTATTCGGCGGTCATCACCAAGGCTTCCGGCAAGTCGCTGAGGTCATCCGCCAGCAGCGGCGAGGCGTAGGGGTTGCTGCGCTCATCGGGTTCCGGCGCGTAGTGGTTCCAGAACCAGTGCATCGAGTCGGCGGTGAGCATGTAGCCCTCGCCGTTGTCGCGATAGGACGCGGTGTTGAAGTGCACGCCGTCCGTGACGGGATACACCAAAAGCTGAAAGCGGATGTCCGGCGCGTCTTCCGACCCGGCGCGGCGCTTGTCTCGCGCCATCTGCGAGACCACTGCAGCAAGATTGCCCCCCGCGCTGTCTCCAGCCACGGCAAGGCGGCTAGCGTCGGCACCGATGTGGTCCGCGTTCTGCACGGCCCAAACGGTGGCCGCATAGCAATCGTCCGCCGCTGCCGGGAAGCGGTGTTCCGGTGCGAGCCGGTAGTCCACCGACACAACCGTCACGCCGGCACCCTTGCACACTTCTCGACTTTGGCCGTCGGCGGTGACGAGGTCGCCGATCACCCAGCCGCCGCCGTGGAACATCATCACGAGCGGGAACGGCCCCTCGCCGTCTGGGGTGTAGATGCGCACCGGCACGCCATTCGCGGACGCGTCGGTCACCGCAGCCACCGCAACGTCCGGCGCCTCCGGCTGCATCGTTCGGTACATCTCGCGTCCGGCTTCCACCGGCATGTCGACCAAGGCAGGTCCCTCCACCTCGGCCATCTGCGCCAGCATGGCCTCGTATTCCGGGTGCAGCGGCATCGCGCGCCTCTCATGTGCTTCAAAGGGGCGCGATTATTCCCCATGTCCGAAGTAAGATGCGCGCTTTGTTGGCCTCGAGGACACGCATGGGCGGCACTGGCAAGGGCGGCTTCAACGCACGCGGGAAGGAAGGCGACGAGGGCGATGCCGAAAAAGCACGGCAGTTTGCCGTGGTCGACAACACGCTCCTGAAGAACCGCACGCTCACCATTTTCGGCGAGATCGACAAGGACATGGCGCGGCGCACCGCCGAGCGGCTGCTGGCGCTGTCGTTCGAGGGCGACGACCCCATCACCCTCTACATCGGCTCCCCCGGTGGGCACGTGGAGTCTGGCGACACCATCTTCGACATGATCCGCTTCGTGAAGCCGACCGTGCGCATCGTTGGCACGGGCTGGGTCGGCAGCATCGCCACGCACATCTATCTCGCCACCGAGCGGGAGAACCGCTACGCGCTGCCGAACACGCGGTTTCTCATCCACCAGCCGGCCGGGGGCTTCGGCGGCGATGCCTCGGACATCGAGATTCATGCTCGCGAAATCCTCAAGACCCGCGAACGCATCAACGCCATCATCGCCGAGCAGACGGGCCAGCCCTTGGAGCGAGTGAGCAAAGACACCGACCGCGACTACTGGATGAGCGCGGAGGAGTCGCAGGAGTATGGCCTCGTCGGGACGATTATCCGCTCGGCCGGCGAGCTGGCCTAAATGACGGAGGCGCTGCGGCTCGATCTCGGGGACCGGGATGTTGGTGCGCTGATTCTCCGAGCACCAAGGCACCGCGCGTCTCTCGTGTTAGGCCACGGTGCCGGCGCTGGCATGGAGCACGCCAACATGGCCGGCATCGCAGAAGCCTTCGCCAGCGTGGGCCTTTCCACGTTCCGCTTCAACTTTCCCTATCGCGAAGACGGCCGCAATCGCGTGGACGCCAAGGATGTCTCCACCGCCGCGATCGCCGCTGCCTTGGGCGCAGCGCAGGAGCGGCTCGATGGCCCCTATCTTCTGGGCGGCCACAGCTTCGGCGGGCGCATGGCCTCGCACGCCGTGGTCGATCACGCGCTGGATGTCGCTGGGCTCGTGTTCTGCTCCTTCCCGCTGCATAACCCGCGCAAGCCTTCGCTGGCCCGCGCCGAACACATGGACGCCATCGGCTGCCCCATGCTGTTCCTGTCCGGCTCCCGGGACGGCATGGCGTCTGCCGATCTGATGACCGGACTCGCGAGTCGCCTGGGTGCCACACTGCATTGGCTGGAAACTGCCGACCATGGCTACAAGGTGCTGAAACGCACCCGCACGCGCACCGACGACGTATTCACCGAGATGGCCGGGCACGTGGATGCCTGGCTTCGCCAAAAGCTCGGCGTCTAGCCTCGGAGGGAAGGCATTCTGCCTTCCCTAGCGCCGGGAGGCGCTCGCTTGACGACCAGGCATGCGCGCCTCACGGCGCGCCAAGGAAGGCAGGATGCACTTCCTCCGAAGGAGACAACATGAAGCTAGCGACATTCACGCACGGACGCGAGACGCGCATTGGCGTCGTGGTGGGGGAGCTCGTCATCGACCTCTCCCGCGCCGCGCCCGAACTGCCTACGGACATGCGCTCGCTGCTCGAGGCCGGCGACGATGCCTTGGCAACGGCCGCAGCGGCCCAGACCAGTGTCGAACACGCCCTCGCCGTGAACGACGTGGAACTCAAGGCGCCGGTGCCGAACCCCGGCAAGATTCTCGCCATCGGCCTCAACTACGCCGACCACATCGCCGAATCCGGCGGCAAGGCACCATCCGTGCAGATGTGGTTCAACAAGCAGCACAACGCCGTCAACGGCCCGTACGGCAGCATCAACAAGCCGGTGGTTTCAGACATGCTCGACTACGAGGGCGAACTGGTCTTCGTCATCGGCAAGCGTGCCAAGCACGTGCCCAAGGAGCGCGCCCACGAGGTGATCGCCGGGTTCTGCTGCGGCAACGATGTCAGCGTACGCGACTGGCAGGCGCGCTCGCAGACCATGCAGATCGGCAAGTCGTTCGACACCCACGCGCCGATCGGCCCTTGGATCGTGACGCCGGACGAGATCGGCGACCCGCACGACCTCGGCATCCGCACCTTGGTCAACGACGAGACCCGTCAGGACAGCAACACCCGCCATCTCATCTTCGACTGCTACGACCAGATCGCCCACCTCACCCAGTCGTTCACCTTGGACCCGGGCGACGTGATCTTCACCGGGACATCTTCGGGCGTGGGCGCGGCCATGAAGCCGCCGGCCTGGATGAAGGTGGGCGACGTGGTGCGCATCGAGATCGAGAACATCGGCTACATCGAGCACACGGTGGTAGAGGAGGACGCCACCCCGGTCATCGGCTAGCCGCCGGGAATCCGACGCGCCGCTCCCGAGACCGCCCCCCGCCGTCAATACAACGACGCCTCCCCAGGCGGCCGTGTCTTGAAGCGTCGATGCACCCAGAGGTACTGCTCCGGGCACTTTCGCACCGCCTGTTCGATGACGCGGTTGATCTCGGCGGCATCGGCTGCGAAGTCGTCGCTCGGGAAGCTGTGGAAGGGGTCGCTGATGTGGGCCTCCCAGCGACCTTGGCGCGGGTCGCGCCGGTGCGAGAGAAACAGCACTCGGGCGCCGGTGTGCCTTGCAAGGCGGGTCGTCACGTTGATGGTCGCCGCCTCGATGCCGAAGAACGGCACGAACACGGCGTGGCGCAAACCGTAGTCCTGGTCTGGGGCATACCAAAGCGCGCCTCCCCTGCGCAGATGCGTCACGGCACGACGCAGGGCACGACGCTGAATGGTCGCGGCCAGATGACGCTCCCGGCCGCGGCGAATGACCCGATCCAATACGGGATTCCCGTGCGGACGGTAGAGCGCCGCGAAATCTGCCTCGCGCCCGGTGAGCCCGCCAGCGAGGTCGAGAGTTGTGAAGTGCGCGCCGATGACGATCACGCCGTTCCCTTCCGCCAGCGCCGCCCGATAGATGTCCAGACCAGTCAATGTGAACCGAGCCTGCAAGCGCGCTACGGGCCCGAGCCAAATCATCGCGCTCTCGACGAAGGCGATGCCGGTGGAACGGAAGACCTCCTGCGCGAGCGCCGCCCGTTTCTCACCCACCAGTTCCGGGAAGCACAGCGCAAGGTTGGTTTCGACGATGTGCCGCCGCCGCTTCGCAAGCCGCCACCCCAAGGCCCCGAACGCACCGCCGAGCCGCATCAGCCAAGGCACCGGCAGCCGCACGACCAGCCAAGCCACCCCAATACCGAACCAGATCGGCCAATGGCGCGGCGCAGTCAGCCTCCACGCTCCCGCGTCGGCACGCCTTCTCGTATTGTCGGTGGAACGAGACATCGCCAAATCGCGCGCCCCCAACCTCTCCCATTGGAACAACCCCGTAACCCAATCATCGTACGTCGCTTTCCTTGGTAGGGGACGGGCTTGTCCCGTCCCGGCGCGCCCTGACGGGCGCGTGGGTAGTTCGCTTGCGCGAACTGCTGTGCTTCGACGAAATCCCTCGACGCATTCAAGACGGGCGGGGACAAGCCCCGCCCCTACGAGGAATGCTCGCATCGCTCGCAGCTACGGCTAGGAGCCACCTCCCTGTTGGGTTTGCCGCAGGCCTCCGGAGGGAGGGCGCCCAACCCGCCAGAGGTTCCGGCAACGCGATGCGTGCGTCGGACCATGGGCAAGCCGTTGGACGCATCGGGAGTGCGCTATTGTCGCCGCATGAAGACGGCATCGTTCCTTGCGGCCGTGGCGCTTGCGCTCATTGCCGGCTGCGCCAGTGCGCCGCGCCCGCTGCAGTTGTTGACGACCGGCAGCCTGACCTATCCGGAGGCGGCTCGTGCGCAAGGCGTCGAAGGCGAGGTGCGGGTGCAGTACGACGTGGATGTCACCGGCACGGTCGTGAACGCGCGCGTAGTGGCCGCCGATCCGGCGGGCACCTTCGAGCAGGCCGCGCTTGACTTCGTTCTGTCCTGGCGCTTCCGCCCGGTGGAGGCGAACGGCAGGCCCGTGGTGGTGGAGGACAACGTGAGCGAGATCGCCTTTCGCCTCGACGATGGCCGCGCCGACCTCTACCCGTGATGCTTTGGCCAAATCACCGGGCGCGGACGCGCCGGTTCACGCTCGCACTTCCTTCCATGCGTTCCGGGCCGCGTGCCCATGTGACCGTCAGGGCCGGCTCGGATCGCGCCGCGAGCACGACCCACAGCTCACCGATGTTGTGGATGCGAACTCCGCCGACGGTCAGGAGCAGGTCTCCTGTCGCCATGCCGCAAGCATCGGCCAAGCCGCCATCCGTGACCGCGCGCAACTCGAGCCCAAGGGCCGTTTGCACCAGGCTCGCGCCGAAGTCGGCCGGCACGCCGGCATCCATCCGAATCCCCCGTTCGAGGTAGAGATGGAAGTTGGCCGCGATCTGGCGAAAGTGGGCGTCGAAGACCTCCGGCGCCGCCACGAAGGCGGGGGGGAAGGAGCTCTGCCGCAGCGTCACTCTGGTCGGCCAGCCCGCGGCAGTGGCCGGCTCCATGCGAATCTCGATTTCCGTACCGGCGCAAGGCATGTCGTCCTTGCGCGCCCGCAGAAGCCGCTGCGGACGACTCTCAAGCACCGTGGCCGCGCAGCCATCGCCACCCGGTGACGGGAAGGCAGGGATACGACAATTGCCGCCCTCGTCCTGCAAGCGGCACGCTTCCCACACCTCGTGCAGCGGTCGTTCCACGTTGAAGACTTCGGTCAGTTCATCCACGGCACGCCTGCCCCTTGCGAATACGGCCGATTGTAGTCGTCCTCGGAGCGGCGGAATGCGGTGGGGTGCCGCCGTGGCCCTCGCATTGCTCGCCCCCTGGAGCCACGGCGAGGAAGCGACCCACGGCTATTCCTACATCTATGGCCTGACCTACCCGCCGGACTTCCCCCATTTCCGCTACGTCAATCCCGCCGCACCCAAGGGCGGCGTCTTGCGCACGCCGGGGTTCGACAACTACGACAGCTTCAACCCCATCCTCGATCGCGGCGTCCCGCCCGCAGGCATCAGCTTCCTCGGTTTCCCGAAGTTCATCTATGACTCCCTGCTCGAGCCCGCCATCGACGAACCGGCGAGCCAATACGGTCGCCTCGCCCACACCGTGCGCGTCGCGGGCGACATCATCGAGTTCGAGCTCAGACCCGAAGCCCGTTGGCACGACGGCGAACCCATCACCGCAGCGGACGTCGCCTTCACCTTCAATGCCGTGCGCGAGCACGGCTCCGTCGAGCTCAAGTCGTCCCTCGCCAGCGTCGTCGCCGCAGAAGCGCCGACATCACGCACAGTGGTCTTCCGCTTGCAACCGGGCGCCCCAGACGCCGCCACGGTGCCGCTCTTCCTCGGCCGCATGGCGATCTTCCCGGAACACTATTGGCGCGAGCGCGACATCAGCAAGACCGTCACCGCGCCGCCCCTCGGCAGCGGCCCCTATCGCGTCGGCCGTTTCACTTCCGGGCGCCGGATCGAGTACGACCGAGTGCCGGACTATTGGGGCCGTGACCTGCCGGTGAACCGCGGCCGGTACAACTTCGACACGATCGTGTTCGACTACTTCCGCGACGAGCACGTGCGCCGCGAGGCCAAGGCCGCGGGCGTGGTGGATGTGGGTCTCGAATCGGTGGCGAAGAACTGGGCCACCCAATACGACAAGCTCCCAGCCGTGCAGGCCGGGCTCCTGAAGAAAGAGCTCGTGCCGCTGACGCAGCCGGCGGGCCTATGGTGGGCCATCATCTGGAATCTGCGCCAGCCAAGGTTCCAGGACCTGCGCGTTCGCCAGGCGCTCGCCCGCCTCTACGACTTCGCCTACATCAACGACACCCTCTCCTACGGCTTCTACCTCCCCGGTCGGAGTGTGTTCCAGAACTCGCCCATGGCAGCGGTGGGGTTGCCGAACGAACGCGAACTGGAACTCCTCACGCCATTTCGCGCGGAACTCCCGCCCGAGGTGTTCGGCGAAGCATTTCAGCCCAGACGCAACGACGGCCCAGGCCCGAGCCGCAATGCCATCGCCGACGCACTGGCCCTGTTCCGGGCTGCCGGCTGGCAGCTCGAAGACGGCAGCCTTCGCAGCGCGGCCACTGGCGAAGCGTTCCACATCGACTTCGTGGTCATCTCCACCGGCCTCGTGCGAACCCTGCAGCCCTATCTCGCCACCCTCGAGCGGGTCGGCATCACCGCCACCGCCCGCGCGCCAGAGCTCTCGCACTGGTTCCACCGCATGAGAACGCGCAAGTTCGACGCGGCTCAACGCAGCTTCGAGCCAGCGCATGCGCCGGGCCTGCAACTGCGCAACTGGTTCGCTTCGGCCAGCGCCGACATGGAGTACGGCGGCAACTGGGGCGGCATCCGCCACGCCGGCGTCGATTCCCTGATCGACCACGTCATCAAGGCCCGCACCAAGGACGACTTCCTGGCCGCCACCCGCGCCTTGGACCGTGTCCTGATCTGGAGCCACTACTTCCTCCCCCGCTTCTCCAGCCCCGGCTACCGCCTGGTCCACTGGGACCGCTTCGGCCGCCCCGAGCACGAACCGCTAGAACGCATCGCCTACCTCGACACGTGGTGGTGGGACAAGGACAAATCCGCCGCCGTGGACGAAGGGATGACAAGGCTGGGCCTTTGAGCGCGCGTTCGCAGCTTGGCCGTGAACGGGCCTTCGGAGGGAAGGCATTCTGCCTTCCCTAGCGCGCCGTCCGGCGCGCCGAACGACCCTTCCGACCAAAACGCCTGTCTAGCCCGAGCTCGCGACTTTAGCTTCGGCGTCGCTTCGCTCGGGCTTTTTTTGGGCACACCGCCGGACAGGCGGTGGCCATGATGGGGGAGCGGGAGAGCCAGCGTTCCAGGTAGTTGAGCGAGGCGGTATAGTCGCCAGCGAGGAAGGTGCTTTGGGCTGCGCGCCAGAAGATGGATGCCTCCATGGAGGGCGGGTAGACCTCTTTCGCCACATCAAGAAGGCGCTCGTAGATGCGTGTGGCGGCGGCGTGATTGCCGCGGCCGCCCTCGATCGAGGCGGCGTGCATGTGCAGTTGCACGACGTGCGCCAAGGTGTAAAGGGGCAGCCGCTTCGACCGCCGAAGTTCCGGGGCCAGCACATCGAGTCCTTCCTCAATGCGATCGTCGAGCATATGTTGCTGAGCCGCTGCCATGCGCTTGTAGGCGCTGGCCGGGCCGAGGCGTCCCCGTTTAGCTGCTCTTGGCCAGTATTCTGGGAGGGGCTTTAGCGGCACCAACGCACAGACGAGTGGGCAGGCTTCGTCGAGGATGCCGATCCGGCCGAGGCCCTCCTCCAACAGTCTGAGCGCGCCGGCGTCGTCGCCGCGTTCTCGGTGCTCTCGCGCCAGCAAGGCGAGTTCCTCCAAGGTGTAGCCGGTGGAGGGCCCGGCGTCGGGTCGCGATTTGGCGCCCATGGGGAACGGTGCTTCGGTCCTGAAAGCGGACTCGGGAAATGCCGATGCGCGCGGGCCTAACTTCGGCATTCGGGGTGCGCCCATGGGTCGCGAGATGTCGCTCTGCATGTCACGGAAGATCCGTTCCATGAGCACGGGGTCGAGGCCCGGCATTCCCAGGGGCATGTTGTCCGGCAGTACAGTGGGGGCGGCCTTTGCCGGCGGTGGGTTCGGGACGAAGTCGCCGGGACGCAGGGCGAACAGGGGATCGTCCTCGTCGTTGCTGCGCCCTGCCGTGCCGGAGCCGGATGGAGCGATCCGCTGCGCCGTCAGCGCCATTGGCCCATGCGATGGCCGGGACGGCCGCGTGACGATCTCCTCTGCGGTGGCTACACGGTGCTCGAAGTCCTCCGCGCCCAGCGCGGGTGGTTCGTCAGCGACTTCCTCGCGGTAGATCACTGCCATGATGCGACGCAGTTCGTCGTACTGCTCGTCCACCGCGCCGGTCAGGCGCACCGTTCGGTTCTCGGTCTCCAGGAGGTGGGGCGCGATGGCCGCGCTGGTGGATTGACCGAGTTCCTCGAGCAACTGTGTCCACGCCACGGCGGCGTCGCTTTCGCGGGAAGCGCTGTAGAGGTTGGCAACCGCACTCACTACCGTCGCGAAGTCGTGCTTCGGCAGCCCTTCGCTTGGCGCTTCGTCGTCGCCGCCTGACTGGCCGGAGAGCCCGCCGATCAATGCCACGGCACCGAAGGCTCTGCGCGCGCGGGCCCGGGCGATGAGCTCTCGGCGGGTGATGGCGCCGCCCTGAACCGCTTGCCGCCAGTTGCGATAGGGCGTGGCCATGCGTTGGCTGAAGGACCCGTAGTGGTCGTCCAGGGCATCCACGAATTGCTGCTCGAGGGAGCGGATGCGACGGCCATGCTCGAGCATGGGGTCGTCGCGTGCCGGCAGCCGTTTCAGCTCCACCACGCCAGCGCCGTTCACGCTTACATGTCCCGCGAAGGACTCCGGCGCGAAGTCGCGCACGAAGCGCACTTCGGCGAGGGCGCGGAGGCGATGCCGGTCCTTAACTGGCAGGTTCGCCCGCACCCAATCGGCCATGTCGCGCGCAAGCTCGCCGGCGGGCCCGGCGAAGGTGTCGACAGCGGCGACAGTCGTGCCGTCCGCTTCGGCGACGGAACCGTGGGCTCTCGGCTGCAGCACCGGTGAAGACTCGTAAACGCCGGCAATCCAAGGCCTGCCACTCGCGTCCTGCACCCATGCACGAAAGGCGATGCCGTCGCTGTCCGAGCGCAGGATGGCACCGGAGACGATCACATCGAAGGCATGGCTCGCCCGCGGTGTCACCCGCACCGCGCCCCAGGGCGCCTCCCTTCGTTCCACTGCGGCTTCGAGCGCGGCCTTGATGCGTTCGGCGGTGTAGAGGCTCTCGGCGCGGCGGATTTCCGGCCACACTTCGCCCGCCGTTGTGGCTTCATCGAAGGGCGCCGCAAGTGGGCTTGTCGAGGGCGGCTCGTGGAGCACGCGGCAGGCTTCGCTGCCGGCATCGCAAGGGGCGAACACGGCGACACCGATGTCGAGGGCGGGTTCGAGGGTCGACGATTCCGTCGCGTGGGCCGTGCATGTCGTGACCAAAGCGGCGAGCGCAGTCAGAAGGGGCGATGCATGCATCGCCGCCACAAGCGCGGCCGGGAACCTCCGTGGAGGCGACGCCCGGTCTCGTCGTCCGATCACTGGTCCGGCTCGGGAGGAATCCAGTCCGCGAAATGCCGCGTGTCCTCGCGGAAGAATGCGCAGAACTGCTCGAACACCGCCGGCAGGTTCTCCGCCAGGAACTCGGGTGCGTGGAAGAAATACTCCACACATACGGCGAAGAACTCCGCCGGATTGGTGGTGGCATAGTCGTCGATGACGGTGGACGCGACCCGCCCTTCCGAGACGGCGCGCTGGCTCTCCTCCACCATTCTCGTGTAGGCACCGCGCAGCGCCAGTTGCCAGTGCGTCGGGTTCATCTCTGGATGCAGAACCGGCACGCCGTTCTGCGAGCCGCTGGCCTCGTCGAGCTTGTGGGCAAACTCGTGCATCACCACGTTGCTGGTGCCGAGTTCCTGCCTCGGCTGGGCCTCGGACCAAGCCAGCACCACCGCGCCCTGCTCCATCGACTCGCCGTCGAGTTCCTCGTAACCGGAGTGGACGATGCCTAGTTCGTCCTCTTCCTCGCGTTCGGCGACGAAGGAGCCGGGATAGACAATGATGGTGCGGAACGGCGCGAATTGATCGAGTTCCATGTGCAGCACCAGCCGACACGCCTGCGCCGCAATCGAAACGGACACGGAGGGATGGATGAGAAATCCCTGCGCCCCGAAGAAGCGCTTTTCAAGCAGAAAGCGGGTGGATAGATCGCGCAGCCGGCCCTTGGCCGCATCGCTCATGTTGTCGAACACCGGCGAGGCGGCCATCACCTGCCGCCAGATGTCGTCGTCGATGGCAAGTCGCGCCAGCCGCCGCGCCTGACGCCCCTCGTGCCAGCTCCGAATCTGGTCGAGAACCGCCAACGGCGCGCCTGCGATCCGCGTCACCTCGTCTGCGCCTCCCTTGGTTCGAGCCTTCTCGCTTGCGGTTGCGATTCGATGGCACTCCCGATTGGTTGCCCTATGACAGGGCGATGCCCGCCATGCTGCCCTCGTCTCGCCAGGCGCGGATGATGCGGAAGAACTCCTCCGAGCCGCCCCCATACTGACTGCCGATGAGGGAGTTGCCGGCGCCCGGCTGGCCCTCGTTGTTGTAGTACCCCGGCGTGCACTGCTCGAGAAACGCCTGATTGAAAATCGCCTTCTCGCGGATGATGTCGACCCATTCGTCCTCGGCTTCTCGCGTGGTTTCGAGGCAATGGGCGTTGCTGCCCCGCGCCTCGGCAATCATGTAGGCGATGTGCAGGCTCTGCTCGTTCAGCATGTGCGGGAAGTTGGCCGTGAAGCCGCCTTGGGTGACGCCCATGAAGAAGCAGTTGGGGAAGCCGTGGGTCTGGAAGCCGTGCAGCGTGCGCATGCCCTTGCCCCACTTCTCGGACAGGGTGAGGCCGCCGGTGCCCACCACGTCGTAGCCGGCGCGCCGGGTGTAGGCCGTGCCCACCTCGAAGCCGGTGGCGTAGATGAGGCAATCCACCTCGTATTCGGTGCCATCCACCACCACGCCGCGCTCGGTGATGCGCTCGACGCCCTGGCCTTGGGTGTCCACGAGCTGCACATTGGGGCGGTTGAACGCCTTCAGGTAGTCGTCGTGGAAGCAGGGGCGCTTGCAGAACTGGCGATACCAAGGCTTGAGCGCTGCGGCGGTGGCCTGGTCCTGAACCATCTCGTCCACGCGGGCGCGAATCTGGTTCATCTTGCGGAAGTCGGCCATCTCCACGCGCTCTGCCCGTTCGAGCGGCGAGAGCTCCTCTTCGCCGCCGCGCGAAGAGGCCATCGTCGCGAGGTTGCGGATGATGTCCGTCCAGCCGTCGTTGACGAGGTCTTCGGCCTGCTCGCCGCCGGTGACGAGGACGTTGAAGTTGGTCATCCGCTCCTGTTGCCAACCCGGTTCCAGGCCCTCGGCCCAATCGGGGTCTGTAGGCTTGTTGCCGCGCACGTCGATGGATGAGGGCGTGCGCTGGAACACGTAAAGCTGCTTGCACGCGGCGCCGAGATGCGGCACGCACTGCACGGCGGTGGCGCCGGTGCCGATGACGGCGACCGTCTTGTCACCGAGTTTCGTCAGGTTGCCGTTGGTGTCGCCACCGGTGTAGGCGTAGTCCCAGCGACTGGTGTGGAAGGTGTGGCCGCGAAACTCGGTGATGCCGGGAATGCCGGGCAGCTTCGGCCGGTTGAGGGGGCCGTTCGACATGCAGACGAAGCGGGCGCGCATGGCATCGCCACGGTTGGTCTTGACGATCCAGCGCAGGTCCTTTTCATCCCAACGCAGCTCCGTCACCTCGGTGCGAAAGCAGGCATTGTCGTAGAGCCCGTAGCGCTCGCCAATGGCGCGGCTGTGCGCGAGGATCTCCGGCGCGTGGCTGTACTTCTCCTTGGGGATGTAGCCGATCTCTTCGAGCAGCGGCAAGTAGATGTAGGACTCGATGTCGCACTGGGCGCCGGGATAGCGGTTCCAATACCAGGTGCCGCCAAAGTCGCCGCCCTTCTCGATGACGCGGATGTCCTCGACTCCGGCTTCCCGCAAGCGGGCACCGGCTAGGAGGCCGCCGAAGCCGCCGCCGATGACCACCACCTCCACCTCGTCGGTAAGCGGCTCGCGCTCGAAGCCGGGCTCGACGTAGGGGTCTTCCACGTAGCCGGCGAATACGCCGGTGACCTCGACATACTGCTCGTTGCCTTCGGCACGCAGCCGCCGATCCCGCTCTTGCTGATACTTCTCCCGCAACGCATCCGGATCAAAGTCCTCCGCTCCGGCCGCCGTCTGCACCGCTTCCGCCATGAACCCCTCCCTCTCATGCACCAAACCCGGCCTTTGTGCAGGCCGAAAGTTGCAACTACGCCAAACCCGCAAATGTAGCCGCCCCCACGCGCCAAAAGCAAGGCACGCTGCCAGACGGGCATCGCATGCGTTGCCCCTACGGAAGGATGGCGGTGATGCCCGGACCGTAGGGCCGACGCTTGCGTCGCCCTTCTTCGGATGGCCCTCTTCGTCCAACAGCGCGGTGCCAGTGCATGAAGGGACGATCTTCGCAGGCAGGGCAATCTGGCTTCCCTGCCGACAGGCGCCCTTTTCACCCGGCGTAGAATTGTCCCGTGCAGCGGGTTAGGGGAGGCGGGCTTGTCGCAGGAGTTGCTGGATCGTCGAAATCAGGTGTTTGGGTCGGGCTCGGCGCTGTTCTACACCTCGCCGCTCACCATTGTTCGAGGCGAAGGGGTGTCGCTCTTCGATGCCGATGGGCGGCGCTACGTGGACATGTACAACAACGTGCCGTGCGTTGGGCATTGCCATCCGCATGTGGTGGAGGCGGTGTCGCGACAGGTGGCGACACTCAATGTCCACAGCCGGTATTTGCATGAGTCCATTCTGGAATACGGCGAGCGGCTCACCGGGCTGCACGCCGACGGCATCGACTCGGTGGTGTTCAGTTGCACCGGCACGGAGGCGAATGAAGTTGCGCTGATGACGGCGCGGATCGTCACCGAGGGTCGCGGCATTGTTTGCACCGACGCTGCCTATCACGGCAACAGCGTCGCGGTGCGGCAGCTTGCGAGGCCCCAAGACCCGCACGGGGAAGTGCGCTCGATTCCGTTCCCTGAGCTGTTGCGCTGCCCGGCCAACGATCCGTTGACCTACTACCTCGACCGCCTGCGCGAAACCATCGCCGGCTTCGAGCGCGATGGCATCCCCTTTGCCGGAATGCTGGTGTGCCCGCTGCTCGCCAACGAAGGGCTGCCCAACATCCCGCCAGGTTTCATGGCGGAGGCCGCCAAGTTGGTGCGCGAGGCCGGCGGCGTGGTGGTGGCGGATGAAGTGCAATCGGGGCTTTGCCGTGCCGGCCGTTGGTGGGGCTACGAGGTGAGCGGCTTCACGCCGGACATCGTCAGCATGGGCAAGCCCCTGGGGGCCGGCGTGCCGCTTGCCGCAACGGCGGCGTCGCGGGGCCACATCGAGGCGTTCCGCAAGGCGACCCGCTACTTCAACACCTTCGCATCGAGTCCCTTGCAGGCGGCCGCCGGCAACGCGGTGCTCGACGTGATCGAGGGCGAGGGCTTGCGCGATCGGGCCGCAGCGGTGGGCGAGGCCATGCGAACGCGGCTGAGGGAGATGGCCGCTGGCGACGAGCGCATGGCGGACGTGCGGGGCCACGGCTTGTTCGTGGCCGTGGAGTGGGTGAAGGATGCCGCGAGCATGGAGCCGGATCGGGCCGGAGCCGGCGTGGTCGTCAATGCACTCAAGGATCGGGGTTTCCTGATTGGCGCCGCCGGCGCCTTTGGCAATGTGCTGAAGATTCGCCCGCCGCTGGTCTTCTCCGCCGCCGATGCCGACGCGTTCCTCGGCGCCTTCGAGGAGGTCGTGAGTTCGGTGGCAGCCGCCTAAGCTTTTAGGTCCGTGGTAGCTGAACCCGTGCCGGATGCGGCACTGCTGACTGCCGCCCACGAGGCGGTGGCGCACTGGCCGCTTGCGGTGCGCGATCTCAAGCTGGTGTCGCGTTCCGAGAACTACGCCTTTCGGGTCGAAGACGAACGGGGTCGCCTGTTCGTGTTGCGCCTGCATCGTCCTGGCTACCACACATTCGAGGAACTGGTATCGGAACAGACGTGGACGGCGGCGCTGCGCGAGGCTGGCATCGACGTGCCGGTCCCAGTCCTCGCGCGCAGCGGCCAAGGCTATGCGACGGCATTCGTCGGCGACGAACAACGCTACGCCGGAATGCTGGAATGGGTCCCGGGCGACACCCTAGGCGACCGAATGGACGGTGCCGAGCCCAAGTTCATCGACGACTGCTACGCCCGCATCGGCGAGGTGATGGCGGCGCTGCACACCCAAGCGTCGGAGTGGCGGGTTCCGGATGGCTTCGCCCGCCACGCCTTCGACGCCGGCGGACTGATGGGTGTCGGCGGCGGGACGCCCTTCTGGGGGCGGTTCTGGGAATCGCACCTTCTCACGGCCCCTGACCGCTCCATGCTTGCCGATCTTCGCGACCGCATCGGCCCCGTGCTGGCGAGCTTGGTCCGCACGCCAGCCAACTACGGCATGATCCACGCCGACTTGCACCCCCAAAACGTCGTCGTCAGCGGCAAGCGCCTGCACGTGATCGACTTCGACGACGCCGGCTTCGGCTGGCACGCATATGACTTTGCCGTCTGCCTCGGCGCACATGGCAGGGACGACTTCGCTCGCCGGCAGGCCGCGTTTCTGAACGGCTACCGTCACGTCCGCGAGCCCGACGAACGCATGGTGGCGCTGGTTCCGTTGTTTCTCCTCATCCGCTCCCTCGCCTCCATAGGCTGGATCACCGCCCGCCCCGACCTTGCCCGCCCTGGCATGGCCACGGGATAGATGGCTTGGGTGCGCAGCAATGCCGAGACGATGCTTGCCCGGGCGAACCTCTGACCCGCGCCCGCGCGATCTCCGATCGCCCTGCTTCCAAGGTCCCTTGCGCTGTCAGCGACACACCGCTGCGGAGAAGAGCGCTGCGCCTTGGCTATGATGGGTGCGAAGATGAACGAACGGCTGCCATGAACCACCTTGCCGGCGAGACCAGCCCGTATCTTGCGCAACATGCCGACAATCCGGTCGATTGGCACCCTTGGGGCGAACCGGCACTCGCTCTCGCCCGCACCGAGGGCCGTCCCATCCTCCTCTCCATCGGCTACTCCGCGTGTCATTGGTGCCATGTGATGGCACACGAGTCCTTCGAGCACGAGGCGACGGCGAAGGTGATGAACGAGCGCTTCGTCAACATCAAGGTGGATCGGGAGGAACGGCCCGATCTCGACCGCGCCTATCAACTCGCACACCACCTGCTCACGCGCCAGAGTGGCGGCTGGCCCCTCACCGCCTTCCTCGATCCAGAGACGTTGCTGCCGTTCTTCACCGGCACCTACTTCCCGCGCACGCCCCGCCACGGCCTGCCTGGCTTCGTTGATGTGCTGATCCGCATCTCGGACGCCTGGGGCGAGCGCACCGAGGACATCCGCGAACAGGGCGACAAGCTGCGCGACATCGTGCAGCAGCTCGACGACGCCAAGGCGGAATCGAAACTGGCCGACGCTGCGCTGCTCCGGGCGGGGCGAGAGCAGCTAGGCAAGCTCTATGACCCAGACGGCGGCGGCTTCGGCAACGCGCCCAAGTTCCCCATGCCGGGGGCGGTGGAACGGCTGCTGCGACACTGGCAGCGCGGTCGCGCAAGCGGCGGCCAGCCCGATCGCGAAGCCCTCGACATGGTGATGACCACCCTGACGAAAATGGCGCGAGGCGGCATCTTCGACCACCTCGGCGGTGGCTTCTGCCGCTATTCCACCGACCGCGAGTGGATGATTCCGCACTTCGAGAAGATGCTCTGCGACAACGGCTCGCTGCTCGCGCTCTATGCGGACGCCATGGCAGTGGCGCCCGATGCGCTGTTCGAGGGAGCGCTCGGCGACACGGCCGGCTGGATGATGCGCGAGATGCAGCACCCGAGCGGCGGCTACTACGCCGCCCTCGATGCCGACAGCGACGGCGGCGAGGGCCGGCATTACGTTTGGCGACGGCATGAGGTGAAGCGGCTCCTCACCGAGGACGAATACCTGGTGGTGGAAACTCTCTACGGCCTCGACCGCCCGGCCAATTTCGAGGGCAAGTGGCACCTGCACCGGCGCGACTCGTGGCGTTCGGTGGCGGAGCGGCTGTATCTCGATGCCGAAGCCGCCGCCCTACTCTTGGCGAGCGCCCGCGCCAAGCTGTTCGACCACCGCAGCGAGCGACCCCGACCCGCCCGCGACGAGAAAGTGCTTGCGGCGTGGAATGGCCTCGCGATTCACGGCATGGTGCAGGCGGCTTTGCGGCTCTCGGAACCGGCGTGGATCGACTCGGCCGCAACGGCCGCAGCCTTCGTGCGCGAACGCATGGTGCAGGACGAACGCCTGATGGCGAGCTGGACCGGCGGCACGGCAAGGCACCCCGCCTACCTCGACGACTACGCCAACATGCTGCGCGGCGTGCTGGCGCTCTTGGAAGCACGCTGGGACGATGCCGACTTCGCCTTCGCCCGGCTGCTGGCGGACGGCTTGCTGACGCTCTTCCTGGATGAGGAGGCGGGCGGTTTCTGGTTCACGGCACACGACCACGAGGAACTCATCCACCGCCCGAAGCCCGTGCTGGACGACGCCCTGCCACCAGGCAATGCCATCGCCGTGCGCGCACTCGTGGCCTTCGGGCATCTCACCGCAGAGTCGCGCTACCTCGACGCGGCGCACGCAACCCTCGACTGGGCCCGAGGTTTCGCAGAACGCCAGCCAGCGGCCCACTCGGCCTTGCTAACCGCCACCGAAGAAGCCACCGAACCCGGCGAAACGGTGATCCTGCGGGGCCCGTCGAACTTGATCCAGCCCTGGCTAGAAGCTGCAAGAGACGGCTACCAGCCCACGAGAAGGGTTTACGCCATCCCCTACGACAGCCAAGCGCCGTCGTACCTACCCCGCCTCGTCACCGCAGAAGCCCGGGCACGAGTAACGGCGTTTGTGTGCCGCGACCTCGTGTGCTCCCCCCCGATCGGCGAACTCGACGACTTCCCGAGCGCCTTGACGTAGCCCACCCGCCAACGCTAGCAGCTGGTCGGACTTTGCCGCGAAGCGGCGAAATGCGAGGCTGCTAGCCGTAGCCGCGAGCGAACGCCAGCACGAAGGCCAGCAGTTGCGCAAGCGAACTGCCAACGCGCCCTTCAGGGCGCGCTAGTAGGAGCCGGCGCCGTAGGAAACCGCGAAACAGGCGATCGGATGCGTTTGGCCTCTAGCGTCGCCGTCCTCTGGAGGGAGGGCGTCCCGCCCTCCATCGCGCCCGCGAGGGCGCGCATCCTTGTAGTGCAGCGAGTGTTCTGCGCGCCTTGCGGCGCGGTGGAGGGCGGGACGCCCTCCCTCCGAGAGCTCGCCAATGCCCGCTAGCGCCGCCAAGCGCGCAAGCGCGAACACGCTGTGGGCTCCGACGACGAACCAACAGGCAGTTGCGCGTTCGCGTGTTCACCGGACTACTGAAGGCTGCCCATGCAGGTACCCGGCTCCTCCGATGCGCGGGAACACCACAGACCGCGCAGCGCTTCGCGATCCATCGAGGTTTCGTGCATGGGTTCGGCGTCGAACAAGCACGTGAGCGAGGTTCGGTGTGTGCCCGCCGCGCGGTTTCGGTTACAGCTCACGCCGGAGGCGCCCCGGCCGTACTTCGCTCGATAGCGGTCAGCCACCGTTTCGAGGTCGGCCACATAGCGCGCCGGAACGATGTCCCAGATGCGCTTGGAATAGCGCCGGATCCACGGCAACGTCTCTGGCGATGCCGCCGCCGATAGCCAGCCCACGCCTCGTACAGGGTCGTAAGGAATCCCTCCGAGACCGTGCAGGTATATGTACGCGAGCCGTGCTTGCGCCGTCTTGAAGCCCCGCTTTGCGGCGGTGAGCAGGTGCGGATAGGCGCGAGCGTAATCGCGGCTGCGAAAGTGTTTCGTTCCCTGTCCTTGCGCCTGATAGGTGTCCATGATCTCGATCCGTGACGGCACGGGAAGCCGCTCCGCACTAACGGTCAATTCCTCGAGGTCGTCAGGATTCGCCCTTTCCACCGCGGCAGCCGCAGCCCCAAGCCCGGTCAATGCCATCGCCGCCGCAAGCAGTCTCCCGAGGTTCTTCATGCGCCCATCCCCGATTTGACGACGCCGCATTCTGGCCTCATCCGGCCTCTATCGCCAGAGAGGCGACAGCCACGCCGACGCATTGAAGAAAGAGACCCTCAGAAGATGTCCTCCGGCCTTACCGCCGCGGTGTCGGCGTTGCTGCGGCGGGTGGTGCCTTTGGCCTGGGGAGCGTTGTCTGCGAGGAAGTACTCGAACATGGCTCTGCGGTTGTCGGGGCTGGCGGCCTGGCCGGTGGCGGCGTCGACGCGGGCGCGGACGACGCCGTCGGGGGCGATGCGCTGCACGTCGGGTTCGGCGGCCAGGGCCTCGCGCATGAAGTCCACCCATATGGCGAGTGGGGTGGTGGAGCCGTACTCGCGGGCGCCCAAGGGCCGCGCCTGGGAGAAACCGACCCAAGCGGTGGCGGCGAGCTTTGGGTGGTAGCCGTTGAACCAGGTGTCCACGGCCTCGTCCGTGGTGCCGGTCTTGCCGGCGATGTCCGAGCGTTCCAGCACCAGTGCCCGGCGACCGGTGCCGCGACGCACCACGTCGCGCAGCATGGAATCCATGATGAAGGCGTTCTGCGCGGAGATCGCGCGCGGTGCCGGGGACGGAGCCGGCACGCCTTCCTCGCTTGCGGTACATCGATCGCAGGCGGCGGTGCGAGGGGGCTCGAACACGGTGTCCCCGTCGATGGTGCGCACCCGCTCGATGATGCGCGGCTCAACGGCATAGCCGCCGTTGGCGATCGCGGCATATGCCGTCGCCATTTCGAGCGGCGTGACACCCATCGTGCCGCCACCGATAGCGAGTTGCGTGTTGTCCGGGAATGTGCCGGTTGCAAAGCCGAACCGGCCGGCATGGCGCAGGATGCTGTCGGCGCCGATCCGCAGCATCACCCGAATCGACACCAAGTTGATGGAACGGTAGAGCGCTTCGCGCAGGCGTGTGGGACCGTTGTAGCGGCCGCTGTCGTTGCGCGGGCGATAGGTGTTGCCGGTGCTTGGGTCCCGAAACACCAACGGCGCATCGAGGAAGACGCTTGCCGGGGTGACACCGTTTTCGAGCGCCGCCGAATAGACAAAGGGCTTGAAGCCCGACCCGGGCTGGCGCCGCGCCTGCAGGGCGTGATCGAACTGGTTGCCGACGAAATCGTAACCGCCGACGATGGCTCGCACCGCACCATCGTGGGTGTCGAGCGCCACCAGCGCGCCGGCGATGTCCGGCACCTGCGCCAGCCGCCAGCCGCCCTCGTCCCGTTCGACGTACACGACATCACCGATCTCGGCCACATCGGCAGCAGTCTGAGGGCGTGCCGTCATGGCATCGACGCCGAGATAGCGCCGCGCCCAGCGCAATCCCTCCCACGGCAGCACCAGCGTCGTCGCGTCCGCCCGCGCGACCATCATGCGGCGGGTCGCCTGCGCCAGAACCACGGCCGGCTCCTTGCCTTGAACGATCGAGCGATCGCCCAAGGCCGCCACGACGAAGGCGCGGAACCTCGCGGTGTTCTCGAAGTCTGGCGGCACGCTCTGCGGTGTGGACAGCGCCTCCGCCGTTGCTTCTTCCGGTTGCTGGCTTAAGGCCTCCGCTTGCGCCTCACCGTCGGCGGGAGTCGCCTGCATTTCCGGCGCAACTCCCCAATCGGGCAATGTGAACTCCGGCGGCACTTCCACGCGACCATCTGCGCCGCGATAGCCGTGGCGCCGGTCATAGGCTTCGAGCCCCGTTCTGAGCGCCCGCTGCGCCGCCACCTGGAGCTCTGAGTCGAGGGTGGTCACGGCTTCGTAGCCGGCATAGATGTCGGTGCCGTAGCGCTCCACCAACTGCTGCCGCACCCATTCCGAAGGAAACGGCGCGACGAGGTCCAACTCGCGCCGATGCACGACCGCGGTGATGGGTGCTGCCACGGCCTGGTCGTACTCGGCGCGGCTGATGGATGCCTGGTCGAGCATCCGCCGCAGCACGAGGTTGCGTCGCCGCACTGCGTACTCCGGCCCGTTGATCGGATTGCCCGCCTCCGGCCGTTTGGACACCGCGGCCAGCATGGCGATCTGGGCGAGGTTGAGCTCAGAGACCGGCTTGCCGTAGTAGGTGTGGGCACCGGCCTGGACGCCGTAGGCGTGCTTTCCGAGCGGCGCAATGTTGATGTAGAGCTCGAGGATCTGCTCCTTGGTGAGGGCGTGCTCGATCTTCACCGCCAGCAGCATCTCCTTGAATTTGCGAATAAAGGTTTGCTCCGGCGAGAAGGAGATGATCTTCGCAAGCTGCATCGTGATGGTGCTCGCGCCGGTGCGCACGTCGGACAGGAAGAGCCCCACCACGTCGTTGGCGAGGGAGATCACGTCCACGCCTCGGTGCTCGAAGAAGCGCTTGTCCTCGGTGTTGAGGAGGGCGTCGATGTAAGCCTTTGGCGTGTCCTCGAACGCAATGGGGATCGTGCGGCGGTCGCCGAACTCACCTATCAGCTTGTTGTCTCTCGTGAAAATCCGAAGCGGCGTTTCGAATCGGTATTTGCTGTAGGTCTCCGTGGTCGGAATCTGCGGGTCCAAATAGAGAAAAACTGACGCGACGCCCAGAGATGTCGCACAGACCCCGGCCCCCGCAAGCCAGAGAATGCGTTTTGTGATGGAACGGATGAGGCTTCGCATGTGGCGCTCCGGGAACCTCTCGCCACGCCGGCTCTTCGCCGGCAACCGACCGGGCGGCAACCAACGCGACGGCAAACGGCGCCGGCCGGGCCTCGTCGGCATCGACATCGGCGCCACCCGCGTTGCCCTGGTCGAGCTTGAGGCCGACGGCGAGGGCTGCCGCGTATGCGCGTTCGGCATCGAACCCTATGCCGCAACGCAGCCGGCGAAGCATAGCAACGAAGCGCCCATCGCAGATGCCGCTGCGGTTGGCGACGCCATCGCCAAGCTCGCCAAGCGGGCGCGCCCCCGGGCACGACGCGCGGCGGCTGCCGTGAGCGGCGCTGCCGTCGTTTGCCATGTGATCGAACTCGATTCCTCCTACACCGACGAGGAAGTCGCGAGCCAGATCGAAGTGGATGCAGACCGGCTCCTGCCGTTTCCCCTGGCCGACGCGGCCATCGACTTCGAAGTGGGCGACCTGTCGCCAAGCGACCCGGCAATGGCGCAGGTGCTGCTCGCCGCATGCCCACAGACCGAACTGCAGCGTTGCAGCACCGCTCTGGCCCTCGGCGGCTTTCGACCCGCGATCGTCGATGTGCGAGTGCTGGCCATGCGCCGTGCCTTGGCGGGCAGTTGGCCGGCCGGCGCCGAATGCACGGCATTGCTGGAGTTGCGCCGCGATGCCGTGACGATGGCGCTGTTCGCAGGAGCCGCCAGCGTGCCGCTGCAGTGCCGGGAAGATGCGACGGACACCCGTCCGGGGCTCGCCGAGGATGCCGGTGTCGAAACCGTCCGGCAGCGGCTGTCCCGGCTGCTGCATTTGCAGGTCGCGTCCGGTGGCGAATCGCCGGCGCGCTTCCTGGTGGCGGGAGAGCCGGTGCTTACCGACGCCACGCTGGACATGCTGCAGCAACAGACGAGTGCGGACATAGAGCTCGTACAGCCCTTCACCGACATGACGGTGGCAAAGCGCCTCGACGCCCAGGCTCTCGGTGCCGCAGCCCCGGAGCTGCTCGCGGCCTGTGGGCTGGCCATGCGGAGGTTCGGCGCATGAGCATCAATCTGCTGCCCTGGCGGGAGTGGGAGCGCAAGCGCTTGAGCCGCGCCTTTCTGGTGCAGTTGGCGGCGGTCGCTGTCGCCGCCATCGCCACCGTGCTGGTGAGCGGCTCGCAGGTGAACGCGGCCACGCAGCGCCAACTGGCCCGCAACGCCGTGATCGCAGAGGCGTTGACCACGCTCGAAGGGGAGGTGGCCAGAGTCGCGGCGCTATTTGCCGAGCGCGACGTGCTGCTTGCCGAGGGCGATGCCATCGAGCGAATGCACGGCTCGCGTTTCCTGGCCGCGTACACCTTCTCCGAGCTTGCGGCGACGATGCCGGCTCGGGTGCGCTACACGTCGGTCACGCTGGCGGATGGGCTGTTCGAGGCAACCGGAGCGGCGGAATCCAATAAAGGCGTGTCAGCCTTGATGCGCAATCTCGACCGCTCGGCCTGGTTCGAGCGCCTGACGCTCAAGGGCATCGAGGAGGACGGTGGCGACGGCGCGGTGACGTTCTCGCTTGGCTTCTCTCACGCGCCCGAAGGCACGCCGCCATCGCCGCGCGCACGCGGCGGCAACTCCGAGGCAGCAGGGTAGGGCCGGTGCAGCCGCAGGACTTGCTCGCGCGCCTGCAAGAGGTCGATCTCGATGTCGGCAACATCGGCGCGTGGCCGCGCGCGCTCCGGCTGGCGTTGATTGGGCTCTTGGCCGCCCTGCTGCTGGCGGCGGGCGGCGTTCTGCACATCGGAAAACACGTGCGCGACCTTTCCCGTGCGACCCGCATCGAGACCAACTTGCTCGCCGACTACCGACGCCTGCACGTCTCTACGGTGGATGTGGCGCTGGCCCAGAGCGAGCGCAACCGCGCCGCCCTGCGCTTCGAGGCGCTGCTCGCACAGTTCCCGGGGGACGCGGAAGTTCCCGCCCTGATAGACGACATCAGCCGCGCCGCACTCGCAGAGCAGCTCTCCATCGAGCGCATCACTCTGGGCGAGGAACTGGCCACCACAAGCTATGTGGAGTTGCCGATCGACATCGCCGTGGTGGGCGCCTACCACCAAATCGGCGCATTTCTGGAGGCACTTGCCGGGCTGCAACGCATTCTCGCCCCCAAGGACTTCCGCCTGCGCCCGCGTGCCGGCGCCGAGCGTCTGCAACTCACCATTCGCGTCCGAACCTGGCGGCGGCGCGAAGTGCCGGCGGACGCCACATGAGGGCCCGAGAGCTGGCGCTCGACCATCTACTCCATGCAAGAGCCTTGCTCCGGACGGCCATTGGCGGTTTGGCCCTCCTCCTGCTCGCCGGCTGCGGCGACGGGCGCCCGCCGCCACAAGTGCTGCTGAAGGAGATCGACGCTGCGCCGCGCAAGGTCGTGCCGGCGCCTCTTCGACCGCCAGCGCGGGCAACTGCCTCCTATTTCGGGGCGGAGTATCGCAGCCCGTTTTCGCTGCCGGCGCAGAAGCCCAAGCTGCGCGTGGGCCCGCCCTCGAACGTGCGTCCGAACCCGGCCCGCAAGCGCGAGCCGCTCGAGCGATTCGCCCTCGGAACCCTTCGCTTGGCGGGTTTCGTGGAGCAGGGCGGCACACTCTTCGCCCTGATACAGCCACCGGAAGGCGGCATCACACGGGTCATCGTGGGCAGCCATCTCGGCAAAAACCACGGTCGGGTGGTGCGTCTCAGCGAAGCAGGCCTCGACATCGTCGAGATCGTGCCGGACGGGTCCGGGGCGTGGATGGAACGTCGTCGACACATGCAGCCAGCGGGTGCCGAATGAACGAACGCAAGGACTCGTCAATGACGCGACCACATATGGCCCGCGACCGCTCGAGAGCCAAGCGAGCCGTGACGCTCCTTCAAAGAGCCCGTAGCCGTTCGAGGACCAAGGGTGCGTTGGCGCTTGCCGTCGTCTGCCTCGCCATCGGCAGCGGCGAAGCAGGTGCCGCCACACCCAGCGGCGAGGAGTCGGGCAATGCACAGGGCTCGCCACTGGCGAGCGCTGGCAAGCCAGAGGGCTCCTACGCCGGCGAACGCCTTTCACTCAACTTTCAAGAAGTGGAGGTGCGCAGCGTCTTGCAGCTCATCGCCGACTTCATCGGCGCAAATCTGGTCACCAGCGACTCGGTGACCGGAACCATGACGCTGCGGCTCGAGGACGTGCCTTGGGATCAGGCGCTGGACCTCATCCTCCGCACGGAAGGGCTCGCCAAGCGGGAGTACGGCAACGTGCTCCTGATCGGTCCAGCGGACGAGCTGGCCTCGCAGGAGCGAACCGAGCTCGAAAACCTCCGCGAGCTGTCGGAACTCAAGCCGCTGACGACCGAGTACGTGCGGGTGCGCTACGCCAACGCGGCGCAGATGGTGGCGCTGCTCGGCAGCGGCGCTGGCTCGGTGCTGTCGAACCGGGGTGCGGCCCTGGTGGACGAACGCACCAACACGGTGGTGCTGACGGATACAGCCGAGCGTCTGGCAGGATTCCGCGCCGCGCTCGCCAAGCTCGACATCCCGGTGCGGCAGGTGCTGATCGAAGGGCGCATCGTCAACGTGAACCGTGACCACTCGGCGCGGCTGGGGATTCGCTGGGGTGGTGTCGGTCGCGAGGTGCTGGAAGACGGACGCGACCTGCAATACGGTGGCGTGGGAGCAACACAAGACTCCACCGGGGACGTCGGCAGAGAAGGCAACTGGGTCGTGAACCTCGCGGAGACGTCCCCGGCAGCCACCCGCGTGCGGGTGGGGCTCGCCGCAGTGGACTACCATCTGGATCTGGAACTGTCTGCCTTGGCGTCGGAAGGGCATGCCGAGATCATCGCCCGGCCGCAGGTGGTGACCACGGACAAACAGCAAGCGACCATCGAGTCGGGTGTGGAGATTCCCTATCAGGAGGCTTCGAGTTCGGGCGCGACCTCCACTTCCTTCAAGGAGGCGGTAATGCAGTTGGAGGTGATTCCCCACGTCACGCCGAACGAGCGCATCATCATGGACCTCGTCGTCAAGCAAGACACTGTGGGCACGCTCTACAACGGCGTGCCGAGCATCAACACCACCAAGATCATCACGCAGGTGTTCATCGGCAACGGCGAGACGGTGGTGCTCGGCGGCATAACCCGCAAGGGCCGCAACGCCTCGATCACCAAGACGCCGTTCTTCGGCGACCTGCCGTTCTTGGGGCGCCTCTTTCGCCGCTCCCTCGAACGCGACGACGAGCACGAATTGTTGATCTTCATCACGCCGAGAGTCGTGGACGAACCGCCCACTGCGCCGCCCGCAAGCGACCTCGCGGCCCACTTGCCAAACCGCTGAGTCGTCATGTCCAAGCAAAGCATTTTCATCGTCGGCATGATGGGTTCCGGGAAATCCACGGTAGGGCGACGGCTCGCGGACCTGATGGGGCTCGACTTCGTCGATGCCGACGGCGTGATCGAAGAACGGGCCGGCGCCGACATTGGCTGGATCTTCGATGTCGAGGGAGAGGACGGCTTCCGCCAGCGCGAAGAGCAGGTGCTCGATGCGCTCAGTCAACGCCGAGGCATCGTCCTTGCCACCGGCGGCGGCGCGGTGCTGCGCGCAGCGAACCGGCGCCGCCTGCGCGAGCGGGGGGTCGTGGTGTACTTGCACGGCTCGGTGGACATCATCGTTGCGCGAACGCGGCACGACCGGCGGCGTCCGCTATTGCAAGGGCTGGGGCAAGGGGTGGATGTCCGCGAGCGGCTCGCCGACTTGCTAGAGCAGCGAACGCCGTTGTATGAGGAGGTGGCGCACGTGGTCGTGGAAACCGACGAGGGCAGTGCCCTGCGCGTAGCCGAGCGCGTGCGTGCAGCGATTGTGGCGCACCGCGAAGGGCAACCAAAACCACTTTGAGGCGACAAGGGATGTCGCGATTGAGGAGTCAGATGACCGAACGCCTGAACGTGCCGCTCGGCGACGGCCGCGACTATCCCGTAATCCTCGGCGAAGGATGCCTTGAGGACCCCGCCCATTTCGATCCCTTCATCGGCTCGCAGGCAATGGTGGTGACCAACGCCGCGGTCAGCGGTCACTGTCTGCAGCGTCTGCGCCAAGGTCTCGCCAACGTGACGGAGCTCGACATCTTCGAGATCGGCGACGGCGAGCGCTTCAAGACGGTGGCAACGTGGTCCGCCGTGCTCGACCACCTAGTGGAGCGCCGCCACAACCGCACCACGACGTTGATCGCCTTGGGCGGCGGCGTCGTAGGGGACGTGGCCGGATTCGCTGCGGCGAGCTATCAACGCGGCGTGGGCCTGGTTCAGGTGCCGACGACGCTGCTGGCCCAGGTGGACTCTTCCGTGGGCGGCAAGACCGCCGTGAATCACGCCGCCGGCAAGAACCTCATCGGCGCGTTCTACCAGCCCCGCGCCGTGGTGGCGGACATGGGGGTGTTGCGCACGCTGCCCGAGCGGGAGTTCCGCGCCGGCCTTGCCGAGGTGATCAAGTACGGCGTGATCGCCGACTCTGGCTTCTTCGCTTGGCTCGAGCAACGCATGGACGATCTCGTCGCGCGCCAGCCAGATGCCCTCATCCACGCGGTTCGCCGTTCCTGCGAGATCAAGGCGCAAGTCGTGGCCGGCGACGAGCGCGAACAGGCCAGCCGCGCCATTCTCAACTTTGGCCACACCTACGGCCACGCCCTCGAAGCCCTGACGAACTACCAGACCTTCCTGCATGGCGAAGCCGTGGCAATCGGCATGGTGATGGCCATGCATCTCTCGGAACGAACGCAAAGGGCCCCAGCCGGCGAAACGGAGCGGCTCCGCACCCTCCTGGCGCAGGCCGGGCTCCCCATCGCCCCAACCGAACTGGACCCAGACGCCATGCTCCAAGCCATGGGCATGGACAAAAAAGTCGTCGATGGCCGCATCCGCCTAGTCCTCTGCCACGGCATAGGCGAGGTCTCGGTCACCGCCGAAGTCCCCCCAAACGAAATCCGCGCGGGCCTGCTCACCGGCTTCTGACGCCGAACTCGACCACACCGGCGCATTGGCCTCGGGGGGCTGGGAAAGACCACAGGCATCGCCGCCCATAGCACGCGAACGCACTCCCTTCACGCGTGCCCCTTCCTGTCACTCCCCCCTCGCGGGGGAGTCGAGAAAGGCCGTCCTCGGCCTTTCTCGGAGGGGGGGCTGGCCGAGGGGCCCTCCTCGTACGAGGGCTGACTTGCGGCAGGTCGCAGGGGCCTCCCTCAAACCTCCACGGCGTCGCCGACGCGGATCCAACCGTCGGCGCGCACCGTCGCGCGCAAACCAGCCCGGTGCGTGAATCGGCGCACCACTTCTGCGGCACTGACTTGGTCGGTGGCGAGCAGGCCGCCCAAGGTGGCGCACGGTTCGCAAAGCTCGAAACCTTCAAGTTCAACGCCGGCGAGCCGGAAGCGCTTGGTGACGAGGGCGTTCAGGTCCACGCCGCGGGTGACGATGTTGCGGCCCGTCTCCGCCGGCGCGATGTCGAGGCCCGTGGCTTCGTTGAACGCCTCCACCTCCTCGGCGGCAATCAGCGACACCACCGCCCGTCGGTTCGAGTGCCGGTCTCCCACGAGCCCGGTCGCAGAAGTCAGCTGCGCGGCATTGACAGGCGCCTGCGGCTGGCCGTGTGCTGGCGAGACGTTGATCGCTTCGATCACGGACATGTCACCTCCTATTCCCATGTGCGCCGATCCTTGCGCGCCACAGCATCATACTCGCGTGTCCGGGAGGCCCTTGAGGTGCTCGGCGACGGACAATGCCAGCGCAAGGTTGTGTAGGATCGGGGCTAGAGCAACCCTGCCGGCGGAGGTGGGCCGATGGATGACTCAAGCCCCCAAACCTATCGCGACTACGCCAACGCCGATGCCGGCGTGCGGAGGTTCTATGAGGACAACCACCGCAAACAGACGCTGGCATTCGCCCAGGGCAAGCGCGGCCAATACGGACGCCTCCGCATGGACCACATGGGCGTGTGGGAATGCTGCGAGAAGCTCGACGCCCTGCTCGACGAGAGCGACCCCGACACCAACCTCTCGCAGCTAGAGCATTGCCTGCAAACCGCCGAGAGCATCCGTGCCGACGGCCACCCGGACTGGTTCGTGCTCGCCGGCCTCGTCCACGATCTCGGCAAGGCGATGTGCGTGTACGGCGAGCCGCAATGGGCCGTCACGGGCGACACTTTCCCGCTCGGCTGCGCCTTCGCAGACGCCATCGTCTATCCCGAATACTTCGCTGGCAATCCCGACGCTTCAAATCCGGAATACTCGACCAAATTCGGCATCTACGAGCCTGGCTGCGGACTCGACAACGTAGTCCTCTCGTGGGGACACGACGAGTACATGTACCTCGTCACCAAGGACTACCTCCCGGAGGAAGCCTCCTACATGATCCGCTACCACAGCTTCTACGCCGGCCACTCGACCCCGGCCTACGATCACCTGAAGGACAAACGCGACTTGCGCATGTTCGAGTGGGTGCGCAAGTTCAGCCATTACGACCTTTACACCAAGCACGACGCGCCACCCAACAGCGCCGCCCTGCGCCCGTACTACGAGGACCTGATCGCCCGCTACTTCCCAGACAAGATCGCCTGGTAGGAATCGTCCTCCGCGTCGGGCGGGGTGACGATTTTCGTCACGACCTCACTCATCGTTCGCCTTGGCGTCGTTCCCGGTCGTCTTTTCCGTCGCGGTTTGGTCTTGGGCCGTCGCGCATGGGGCGGGTTAGGGCGCGGCGCAACTGGTCGCGTTCCTCAGGGGCCAAATCCCGGGCTATGCGGACGAAGAGGCCGTGGTTGCGAGTCTGCGCCTCGTCCATGTCGTGGCGGAATGCGGCGAACGCGGTGGCGAGGGCATCGGGGTCGAACGGCTCGGCAGTGAGAGCTGCCTGGATGGCGCGCTGGTGGCGCCTCATGCCGCGCATGGAGCGACTCAGCGAGCGGCGGATGTCGCGGGCCTCCTCATCGCCGAACAGGGCATCGCGGCGTTCTTCCGGCAGGAAGCGCAGTGCGCGAGCGAGGCCGAAGGATGGGTCCATGCGCGCCTGTGTCCACGCAGGTGGACCGCTCTCGCGGCCGACGAAGAAGCCCACCAGCACGAGGTTCAGAATCAGCGACACGGCCAGCGCCGCGATCAGCCACTTACTCCGCATTGCCATTCTCCGCCAGATCAAATAGCTGCACCTCGTCGAACGCGAGCAGAGTCACCGCGTCCTCGAGATCTCCGGTTCCATCCTGCTGCGCGTTGCCGAGAGCGAATCCCACCAGCAAGGGCGCGAGCGCAAAGCCCACGGGGCGCCAGAAGTTGGCGGCAAGCCAATCGAGCGCGATCTCGGCGAAGTCTCGCGGCAGGGCGTCCAGCACCTGCCCAGGCAGGCCCGACGGCATCGCTGGCGCTGGCAGGGCGTCGAGCGCAACGTCCAGTGCCCGCGCCTCGTCAAGCAGCCGCTCGGCGTCCGCACTGGTCTGCACCAAGGCCAGTGCCGGCGCCCGCTGCAGCTGTGGCCAGCGTTCGGGGTTGCTGCCGTGACGGTCGAGCAAGTCGGCCAACGCTTCGATCGTGAAGTCGCCTGGCGATTGAGGTTTTTCCATGGCTCAAGCCTCCCGATACGGCGCTAGGGTTTTGCGCAGGCTGCGACGGGCCCTCGACAGCAACGACTCGAGCGCATCCACCGAGACCTCGAGCATCTCGGCCGCCTCGCGATTGCTCCATCCCTGATGGTGGCAGAGCACGAGCGCGGTCCGCTGTCGTTCCGGCAGCGCCGCAAGGGCAGTTTCGAGCGCTCGTCGCGTTTGGCCGGCGTCATCTGCTGGCGCATCTCCCGCAAGCTCTTCGACATCCACTTCCGCATCGGCTGGCGAACCTCGCCGCGTGCGCCAGGCGTCGATGCACAGATTGCGGGCAATGCGATAGGCCCAAGTGGTGAATTTCACGCGCCCCGCCTTCCACGTCCCGGCCCGGCTCCACACCCGCAGGAAGGTCTCCTGGGTGAAGTCCTCGGCATCCGCAGCGTCGCCGGTGAGGCGAAAGACGAAGGCGTGGACGGCGGCGCCGTGGCGGCCCAAGAGGACCGAGAACGCGGCCGTATCCTTGCGCTGCACGCGAGCCATCAGCTCCTCGTCCGTCACCGCTGGCGGGCGCGTTTGCAGCTACTGCGCAACTGCTGCGCCGTCCGTCGCACTCGCTTAGCTCCGCGTTCAGCCCTGGCCGGCGCGGTCTCGCCAGCCGCCACGCAGCTCGCTTCGCGTCACCTTGCCGTCCTCGTCCGCGTCGAGCGCTTCGAGCCGCTGGACCTGGCCGCCAAGCTCGGCTGGTGCGAGCAGGCCGTCGGCGTCTTTGTCTAGCCGTTCGAACATGCGCTGCATGGCGACCTCCCGCCGCGCTTGGCCGAGGCCGTCGTACTCCTCCTTCGAGAGGGCGCCGTCACCATCACCGTCGGCGCGCTCGAACACGCCCTCTTGCATCGACTCCATGCGTTCACGCAAGCCGCCGCGGCGAGCTCGCATCCCTTCGCGGCGGTCTCGGGCGGCCCTCAGACCTTCCTTGCCAGCAACGTGATCCATGCCGGCGCCGCGACGACCAGACGCGAAGCGATTCAAGCCCCCGCGGTCCGGGCCGGCGACGAGAAACTCGTCGACAGAGACGCTGCCGTCATCGTTCGTGTCGACGGCGGCAAAGCGTTCGGCGGCGCGTTCCTTCGCCGCGGTGATGTCTATGGGGAAGCGCTCGGCGCGATTCTGCGCTTCGGCCGTGACGGCCGCAGCCGTGATGGTGACTGCCACCGTGGCGGCCACCAGGAGGTAGCGCCGGTTGCGGTCGGTTCGGGTGAGTGTCGTTGCCATCGATCCATCTCTCCAAGAGCGTGCAATAGCAAGTCATACGCCGCCCTGGTCGAAACCCGTCGCATCGTCGAAGAGGCCCCGATCGGTGATGTACCCGGTCACCAGTTCTGCCGGCGTCACGTCGAAGGCCGGATTGCGAACACGCACCTGGGCGGGGACGGGGATCGATGCCGTCAACTCCTCCGCGCCGCGTTCCTCGATGGCGACATCCGCCCCGGTGGGCGTGGCGGAATCGAAGGTGGAGGCCGGGCAGGCCACGTAGAAGGGAACGTCGTGCCACTTGGCGGCGATGGCGAGCGCGCGGGTGCCGATCTTGTTCACCACATCGCCGTTGGCGGTGACCCGATCGGTGCCGACGATGACGAGGTCCACCTGACCCAGGCCCATCAGATGTGCCGCTGCGCCGTCACAGATGAGCGTGCAATCGATGCCGGCGGCGCCGAGTTCCCATGCGGTGAGGCGCGCGCCTTGCAGCACGGGTCGGGTTTCGTCCACGAAGACATGGAACGGCACGCCGCGCTCGTGCGCCAGATACATCGGTGCCGTGGCGGTGCCGAGCTCGGACACGGCCAGCGCTCCGGCGTTGCAGTGGGTAAGGAGGTTGGCATCCGGCGCGATCAGGTGGCCGCCGTGACGGCCGATGGCGCGGCACATGGCGGCGTCCTCGGCGTGGATGGTTCGGGCTTCCTCCACAAGGTCTCCGCCATTGGCGTCGACTGCAAGCATTCGACGCACGGCCCAGGCGAGATTGACCGCCGTCGGGCGGGCCGCGAGCAGTGTCTTGGCTGCGGAGTCGAGGTCGTCGCCCCCACGCCAAGCCAGTGCCATGCCGTAAGCGGCGGCAATGCCGATGGCAGGAGCGCCGCGCACGACGAGGTCGCGGATGGCAACGGCGACTTCGCCAGCGTCGTGCAACTCGATCTCGGAGACCACATCGGGCAAAGCGCGCTGGTCAAGCAGCCACAGGCGTCCATCGTGCCAGCGAACGGACTTCGGCACAGGCATTGTGGTCTCTCCTTGTGGCCCTTGGAGGCAAGGCATTCTGCCTTGCCTCCAAGGGCTAGTCCTTTGCCAAGTCCGACGGGCTCTACGAGGCCCTGCAATGGATCAAGGCGGCGCGAGTTGGCGCAGGCGGCGTTCTAGGGCGAATACATGGGGGTCATCGGCGTTGAGGGCGGTTAGGGCTTGCGCGAGTTCTAGGACGTATTCGATATTGCTCCCGCTGGGGCCGGATGAGGCGAGGATGTGACGGGCCATTTGCTCGAGATTGGCGGGACCCAAGAACGCTTCGTTGCTGGCTTCGGCTATGTAGGTGACGCCACCTACGACGGTAGTCACGCCATCGTCCCCTTCGATTTCGATGGGCAGCCGCACGCGCACGTAGCCGTTCTTCTCCCGATGATCGAGCGGTGCGAAAGTGGCGGCGTCTATGCGGTAGGCCATGCCGACGCACAGCGCACCGGCCTCGGGCGTCAACGTCACCACCCGTCCGGGCGCCGCGGGCGTGCCGCGGTGGTCGTGCGAACCTTGCCAGAATCGACGCGAGAAGCCGCGCACCGCGGCCTTGAGGCGCGCCCGATAGGGGAAATCCACGCGCCATATGAGCGAGCCGTAGCCGAACAGCCAAACGCCGTCGTTGCCAGCTTCCCGCCCGTGCTCCATTGCCTCCCCTTCCATGCGGCAGCTCTTGCGGCGCCCGCCCCCAAAAAAACGACGCGCTGTTTTAGTATCCCTTGTCAGCGAAGCAATGGATCGGCGGCCATTGGTCGTCGCTTGGAGGCGAGCGGGATGAAAACGGTACACGAGGTGCTGCTGCACAAGGGGCGCGGCGAAATCTACTCGATTGCGCCGATTCGCAGCGTATACGAGGCCATCGAGATGATGTCGGACCGCCATGTCGGCGCGCTTCCGGTGATGATCGACGACAAACTGGTCGGCGTCGTCTCCGAGCGCGACTACGCCCGCAAGGTCATCCTGCGCGACAAGTCGTCGAAGCAGACCAGAGTGTCGGAAATCATGACGCAGGACGTCGTCACGGTGACCTCCCACGACCGCCTTGCGGACTGCGTCGATCTCATGCTCAAGCACCACATCCGCCACCTGGTGGTGGTGGACGAAGGCAGCGTGGCGGGCATGCTGTCGCTGCGCGACCTCTACACCGAGATCATCGACGAGCAAGCCGAGACCATCGACCAACTCGAACATTACGTTCGCGGCGAGCAGTAGGGAAAGCGTCGAGACGCGCCGATGGACGGGACAAACCGCGTTCCCGACGAGGCCCGTCTTGAACGCATCGATGGATTCGGCACGGGCCTCGTAGGGGCGACCCTTGTGGTCGCCCGTCCTGATTGCGCCGAGGAATTCGTCGAAGCACAGCAGATCGCGAGCGAACTGCCAACGCGCCCGTCAGGGCGCGCCGGGACGGGACAAGCCCGTCCCCTACGGTTCAAGCGAAGTTGCTCCCGCCTCAGCTCGCCCGCGCAAGCTCGAACAGCGCGTCGTCGGTCGTTTGATAAACCTTGCCGGAGAGCCAGTCCGTCACGCCGATGGTATCTAGCTGATCGCGCACGGGCCCTTTCACCTCGCACAGGTGCAGGCGCACGTTGAAGCGGCCGAGGCGAAAGTTCAGCCGCTCGAGCATTTCGAGGCCTGAGGTGTCGATGAAGTTCACGGCGCTGCACACCAGCACCATGTGTTCCAGCCTCGGCTGGCGCTCGACGATGCGGCTCAGCCGGCTCTCGATCTTGTTGGCGTTGGCGAAGTAGAAGCTCTCGTCCACCCGCAGCACCTTCACGTGCCGCCAGGTCTGCACGTCGTAGCGATCGACGTTGCGGAAGTGGGGCGTGTCGCCCAGGCGCCCGAGTTCGGCAATGTGGGGCTGGCTGGAGCGTCGGACGAACAGCATCACGGCGATGACAACGCCGAGCAGGAGCCCCGCCTCCACTCCGGCGAGCAGCACGCCGACGAAGGTGATCAAGTGGGTGAACACGTCCGCCCGATAGAACTTCCAGTGGCCGCGGATGGCGTGGAACTCGAACAGCCCAAACACCGAAACGATGACGATGGCGGCCAACGCCGCGTGGGGCAGATGGCGAAAGAGCGGCGTCAGCCAGGCGACCGTGACGGCCACCACCACCGCGCACACCAACGTACTCACCGGGGTCCTCGCCCCAGCGGCGAAGTTGACGCCCGACCGCGAAAAGCTCCCCGCCACCGGATAGGCACCCGTGAGCGCAGCCCCGACGTTCGCTGCCCCGAGGGCAATCAGCTCCTGATTGCTGTTGATGCGCCGCTGCCGCCGGGACGCCAGCGTCTTGCCCACCGAATAGCTCTCGACATACGCGACGAGAGCAATGAGCGCGGCGTTGGGCGCAAGGTCCCACCACATTGCGAGTTCCAGCGGCGGCAGCGCCAACGTTGGCAAACCTGCGGGCACATGTCCCACTGTCGCCACGTCGATTCCGAAGACCGCAACGCAGATGGTCGCCAGCAGCACCACCGCCATCGGGCCAGCGCGGCGGATGGGACTGTCGCCAACCCACGAACCCACGAAACGCCCATAGTGGCGGACGATCCAGATCACCACCAGGCTCGCAAAGCCGATCCCCACCGCCTTGAGGTCCGCCTCCGGCAACGCCTGCCAAAGCCGGGTCGCCTGCTCCACGGCACTGCCGCCTCCCGCCGGCACGACGCCGGTGAAGGCCGCGAGCTGGCTGACGATGATCACCACGGCCGCCGCATTGATGAAGCCGCTGATCACCGGATGGCTCAGCAGGTTGACGATGCCCCCCATCTGGAATGCCCGCAGCAGCCACAGCAGGATGCCCACCTCAAGGCAGAGGATCGTGGCAATCGCCGCATAGCGGTCCGAGTAGGCAGGCGCGTGTTCGCCGAGCGCCGCCGCCACCATCAACGCCGCCACCGCCACCGGCCCCACTACCAACTGCCGGGAGGAGCCGAACACCGCGTACAGCACCATCGGCAGCAGACAGGCGTATAGCCCGGCTTGTGCGGGCAACCCGGCGAGGAAGGCATAGGCGATGGCCTGGGGCACCGTCACCACCCCCAGCACGCACCCGGCGATGAGATCGTGCGGCAGGTCGTCGCGACGGTATTCCCGCGCCACGTCGATGAGCGGCACATAACGGGGCCAGCGGCCGATCCTCTTGCGTGCCACTTTGGCATGGGCCAACGCCCAGCGCCGGCTGCGTTCCAAGCGAGACTGACGATCGCGGGCTATCAAGGGCGGGGCCTTTGTCGAACGGCTCGAAATCCTTGCGCGCCACCATAACAAGGACGGCGGTCGCCAACGCATCCGTATGCGGATGGCGGCGGAAGGTGGGCACCAAGAGCTGGCACCGCGGAAGCGCCCGGAAGCAGCGTTTATGAGGTCAAGGTCGTAGGGTGGTGGGGGCTGGGACCAACTCCGAGCGATGGCGAACGTTTTGGCGGCGCTTGCCCGCGAGAGTTTCGGAGCGATACGGGGGAGCTTTGTTCGGAGTTGGGGGAGGGGGCGGGTTTGGGTCGGCGGCCCCCCCTCCGAGAAATCGAGGACGATTTCTCGACTCCCCCGCGAGGGGGGAGTGACAGG
>JAPPDJ010000146.1 GCA_028824555.1 Gammaproteobacteria bacterium
CCCCCGCGAGGGGGGAGTGACAGGAAAGGAGGCGCGCAGTCCCGGGGCGGTCGGTTCATTCGGACGGGTGGGGACAAGCCCTGCCCCAACGGGGCCCGTGCCCGGTCTGTTGTCCCGTTCAATCGGGTTCGAGTTCGGCCAGGGTTGCCAGGTGGCGCTGGGTTTCTGGGGATTGGGGGTCGTCTAGGTAAATCACCAGGGTTGAGAGGAGGTTTGGGTCCCACGGCCAGCGTTCGATGCCGGCGCGAAGGGTTTCGAGGGCGGCGGTGTGGTGGCCGAGGGAGTGCTGCGCTACGGCGTGGATGTAGAGGAAGCGGGCCGATGCGTCCGGCGTTGCGGCGGCCTTGGCGAGTGGTGCTAGGGCTTCTTGGCGGCGGCGGTCGCGGACCAGATGCAGGCCGTAGGCCACGTTGGCGATGGGGCTGTCTGGTGCCACCCCGATGGCGCGTGCGAGCAGTTCGCCGGCCTCGCGTTCTTGGCCCTCGCGCTGGAGGAAGTCGGCGTAGTCGATCAGGGCCGGTACGGACGTCGGATCGATCGTGAGGGCGCGTTCGAAGGCGGCGCGGGCGGTCGCCCGCTGGCCGAGGCGAACCTCTAGGTTGCCGAGCATTCTCTGTGTCTCGGCAAGGTCGGCCGTCGACGCCAGCAACTGCCGCTGCTCGGCGAAGAGGTCGCGGGTCGTTGCGACCGCCCTGGCCGGCAGTGCCGGAGCGATGTCGGCAAGGGCGATGGCCGTCTCGAAGCGAACGCTTGCCACCGGGTCGTCCATGCGCGGCGCGAGCAGGCGCCATCGCTCGGCCGGTGGCTGGCCATGTGCGCCGGCGACGGCACCACGGCGCACCAACGGCTCTGCGTCGCCCAATCCAAGTGCCAGAAGTGCCCGGGTTTTGTGCGAAGGCAGCGTGGTCGCTTGCGCCAAAAGACCAGCCTTGACCATGGGCGGCGTATCGCCGGCAACCAACGCGTGCAAGTCGTCTGCCGCGGCGGGATCGCCTCGGTGCAGGCGCTCGGACAGGCGGGTCCAATGGTCCTTCTCCGCGAACCCCCAGTCGCTGAGCTTCTCTTGCGCCCAGGCGTCGGAGCGGCCCTCGTGGCAACCCGTGCAGGCGTTCGGCACGCCGAACTCGGCCGATAGGCTCGGACGGGGGATCGGGAAGGCGTGGTCGCGGCGCGGATCGACACCCATGTAGGTGCGCGCCGGCATGTGGCAGTCGATGCAGGCGCTGCCTGACGTTCCGGCGGCATGATGGTGGTGGGTCGGAACATCGTAGCTGGCCGCGCGGTGGCACTGGGAACAGACGCCATTGCCCTCCGCGACCAGACCGCCGCTGTGCGGATCGTGGCAGTTGCCGCAGGTGACCCCTCGGGCATGCATCCGGCTTTGCAGGAAGGAGCCGAGGACGAAGACCTCTTCGCGAATCTGCCCGTCGGGGAAGTAATGCAGGCTGTCCACGAGTTCGATGCGATAGGCGTCGTGGAACGCCTTGCCCCGCGCGTCGGCCACCAGTGGCGTGCGCAGCGCGTGACAGCCCCCGCACTGGTCGATTTCGCGGGAGTCCCCGGCCTTGTCGGGTGTGGCGATCCGCTCGCCGGGGGCGAGGCGCCAGGCGATGCGCGGCGCAGGTCCGTCCACAAAGCCGGCGTGGGGCACGTTGCCGGTGGTTCCGGCACGGGCGTGGCGGACATGAACCGCCGCGTTGCCGTGGCAGGCCTCGCAAGTGACGTTGGCCGCCTCGAAGGCTGTGCTCAAGTGGCCGGAGGCGTCCGCCGATTTGGTCACGTGGGTCGAATGGCAGGCCGCGCACTGACTGCCCCAGTGCATGGCGTGTCCGGTCCAGAAGAACGGGTGCCCCGGCACGACCTCCTCGTCCGGCTGCAGGTGGAACCACCGCTGGCCGCCCTGCGCGGCAGGTCTGTCATCCCATGCGACATCGAACGCTTGCAGCCGGGAGTCGCCGGCGTCAAGGAGATACTGCTGCAGCGGACGCCAGCCGAACGTGTAGCGGACGGGAAACACGCCGCGCTCGCCGGATGCGCTGACAGTCTCCACGCGGTACTCGTCCCCGGTGCGGAAGAAGCGGCTCTCGATGCCGTGGAACCTCACGCGCACATCCGAGAAGTCGCCAAGCACGGCGTTCTCCTCGGCAAGGCGCATGGACTGGAAATGATCCGACCGTTGCCAGGCCTCGAACTCAGGCAAGTGGCAGTCGCGGCACACCTCAGGTGGAGTTGGCGCCGCGTCCGTGTCTTCCACGGCCGCGACGGCGCCCCAGGCGAGAGCGGCAAGCACGAGCACGGCACCGATCCGTCGCTGCATCTGCATCCGTCGTTCGGCGCGCCTGCGCCACGGCTTGCCTACTGCCGCGCCATCGCTGCGCGTGCTTCGCGTTCCGATTCGTGGCGCCTGTCTCTTTCCGTTGGACGGCTCGCAAGCGTGAAGGTCACCCTCTTGATCCTGCCGGGATAGGCGAAGGGTGGCTGGTAGTCGCGGTTGATCGGAGCGATGGCGCGCCCGAGGTCCATGCCGGTGCTCGACAGCATCCCGAGCAGGAGGGGGATGTGGCCCTCGGCCACCACCTCGCCGTCGATCTTGAGTTGCACGGCGGCCTGACGTTCGGGCAGGCGCTGAACCGTGACCGCCACCACATGCTCGCCATCGCTGAGCGCGGTCGGCGCCACGACCTTCGTGTGGGCGTGGAAGCAGTTGTAGTCGAAGTGCAGCCGGCCGCCCAGGATGTAGAGGGCGAATCCCGAGTTGATGGTGCCGCGGTTGGCCAGCGCGCCGTCGCCGCCGGAGGCGGGATGCACGAGTTCCACTTCCGTCGTCCAGCCGCCCGCGGCTGGAC
>JAPPDJ010000124.1 GCA_028824555.1 Gammaproteobacteria bacterium
CCAGCTCCTGCCATCCGCGCTCTGCGTTCGGGCGATCACGCCAGCCTTGGTTCGCACCAGTGCCTCGAACCCACCATCGACTCGGAGCACCGTAGGCTGGATGGCCGAGAAGCCCTTGGGATCAGGAACGTCGTGGCGGGTTGGCTTCGGGTCACCCTTCCCTGCCAGCCAAGCCTGCGGCAGAATCTCGAAGTGGCAAGTCCAGCCACCCACCTCCAAGCTCGACGGGCACAAGAGGTCGCCGTTCGCGAGCATGAGGGGCTTGTTCTTGATGGGCCCCAAAAAATCGGTTGGCAACGCTGGTCCCGCCTCCCAACGCACACCCCCGTCGCACGAACGCGTCATCTCGCCGTGCCACGTTCCGGGGCTCTTGCCCACCTTGTAGAAAAGCAGCAAGCCATCGGCGGTGTCGGCAAGAACCGGGTTCCAGCACGCTTGACCGTCGCCATCCGCCACCTGACGAGGCGCTTCCCAGTCGCCTTCGCCGGGATCAAGCCCCCGACTTGCCGCAACCCAGATGCCGACATCAGGGTTCTTCTCCTGCGTGCCGCCAAACCAGGCCACCACAAGCCGATCCGCCAAGGCGACGATGGTGGCCGCATGGCATGCCGGAGTCGGCGGATTGTCAGGATCGAACACGAATGCCATCTCACTGCGCTCTACATTGCGGGGGAATTCCTCGGAGTCCCATTGGGGGCGAGCCATCGAGGCGCCTTCATGCCGAAACCTCACTGCGCCAAACCACGGGGCGAAGCAACAGGATGGCGACCGTCACGAGCAGTAGCAAGATCGCCAACGCCGGGAACAGCACCTGCAACGTCACCCACTGGCCCAGCGCCGCCAAAGGCAGGGTGACGATTTGGGCGATGCCCATGTTGAGGTTGAGGACACTCATCACCCGACCGCGCAAGCCTGCCGGCGCCACGAGCTGGATCAAAGCCGTACCGGCGATTTGCGAGGTGGCCATGGCAATGCCGAGGCCGAAGTTGCCGATGACGGCGTTGGCGGGGGTGTGGCCCCCGCCGAAGACGAGGAACGACAGTCCGAACCCCACGGCGCTCAGGGCGACGATGCGGCCCTTGCGCTCATAGCCGGAGAAGCGCGCCATCATGCCGGACGCGAGCACCGCACCGATGCCCCAGGTGGCGGCAACCAAGCCGAAGTCCCGCACGGGAACACCCACCACCGTGGTGATCCAAGTAGGGCCCAAGTTGGCGACGGCTGGGAAGCCGAGGCCCATCATGGTGACCAGCAGCACCACTACCCAGAGGATTCTCGGCTCCCGCCTGGTATAGGCCAACCCTTCCCCGATGTCGCGCAGCACGTTGCCGAGGCTGAATCTTGTGGCCGGGCGACGGTGCTGCGTGCGGTGGCGCATCAGCAGCAACGCCACCACCTCTGCCAAGTGGCCGAATGCACCGACGAGATAGCCGACACCGGGGCCAAAGGTGGCGATTACGAAGCCCGTGCCCACCAACGCCACTGGCAAGGCGACCTGACCGCCAGCGGCGTTCAGTGCAATGCCGGAGGTGGTTCGCTCACGTCCCAGAATGTCGGGGACGATCGCCTGCCGCGTGGGTGCGTCGATGGAAGCGAGCGCCGACGAGACGAACACCAAGGCATAGAAGAGGACAAGGTTCGATCCCTGCGCGTCCCCCACAATCATCAGCACGCCGATGGCGATGTTGAAGCCGAGCGCGGCCAGTTGGGTGACGATGAGCAGTATGCGGCGGTCGAATCGATCCGCGAGCGCGCCACCGTAGAGGCCAAACAGGAGCATTCCACCACCGCGCACTGCGGCGATGAGACCCACGAGCACGATACGAAGGTCTTCCTCGGCGCTGGCCTGCACCCAGATGATCTGCGCCACGAACTGAAACGGGCTCAAGGCGTGGGCGATCAGGAGGCCCAGGAAGAGGAGGCGGAAGTCGCGCACGGCGAGCGGCGCAAACATGCCATGGGATCGTGCGGCGGAGGCGTCGGAAGGCAATAGACGAATGAGGTCCGCCAGCCGGCGGCCCGTTGCGGCAAAGCCCAAGCCTAACCCTCTGAACGCCGCGATGTCGCGCGGGACCGCAGCACGTCGCGTTGGGCGAGAATGCGCGGTCCAAGAAGCGCCCGTGCAATCCACGCCCAATGAAGAGGTGACGAAGACCGTTGGTCAGCAAGGAACCGAACGCGAGACGCGTCCTCGTGTGGATGTGCGTGTTGATCGCCGTCAACCAACTGGGTTTTGGTGCGGTGATTCCGGTGCTGCCGCTGTACGCACAGTCCTTCGGCGTGTCGCAGGCGGCAATCGGAGCGACGGTGGCCGTGTATGGGCTGGCGCGGGTTCTGCTCAGCATCCCCACCGGCAAGGTGGCAGATTGGTTGGGGCGGCGGTCGGCGCTGGCCGCCGGTGGCGCGCTTTCCGCAATCGGCAATCTCTGGTGTGCCGTGGCAGGAAGCTACGCCGAACTCGTGCTGGCGCGGTTCGTGGCCGGCGCCGGTGCCGGCGTGGTTCTGACCGCGGGGATGATCGTGCTGGCGGACATCACCCGCACAGCCACGCGAGGCCGAACGATGGCCATCTATCAGGGCACGTTCCTGTTCGCGGTGGGCATCGGGCCGTTCCCCGGCGGCTTCCTCGCCGAGCGGTTTGGGCTCGACGTGCCGTTTCTGGTTTACGGCGCGGCGAGTGCCGTTGTCACCGCGGTGGCATGGTTCGGCGTTGCGGAAACCCGCCCATCGGCGCACGCGGACGCGCAAGGTGGCACCGCGCTGCCGCTGCGCCAACAGCTTCGCGTGCTTGCAGCCAATGTGGGCTTCCTGCTCACCTGCACGCTGAGTCTCGTCGGCGCGGTCGCCCGAACCGGCGCGTTGTTCAGCGTCGTGCCGGTGCTGGCTCGGGACCGGCTGGACCTCACGGCAACCCAGATCGGCTTCGGCTTCGCCATCGGCAGCATCCTGGGGCTTCTCATTACCTACCCCGCCGGCGCCTTGGTGGACTACTACGGGCGCAAGTCCGTCATCGTGCCGGCGACGTTCTTTACCGCCGCCTCCATGCTGGCCTTCAGCGTCGCGCCCGACTATGCCTGGTTCCTGGTCGCCTGCGCCGTATGGGGCGGCGCAACTGCTGCCAGCGGCGCAGCACCAGCAGCCTACGCAGCAGACTCAGCCCCACCCGGAATGAACGCAGCAGCCATGAGCGCCTATCGAATGCTGAGCGACATCGGCTACGTCGCCGGTCCCATCCTGCTCGGTGCCCTGGGCGACTGGCAGGGGCTCGACGCGCCGATGTGGGCCGCCGCCATCGCGTTGGCGGTCGCCACTGCGCTATTCGCAACCCTGGCGCCCGAGACGCATCGAGGGAAACGCTAGGGTGCTTGGGTGAGACGCCTCGCGTCCTACACAACCGCCGCGAGCGCAAGCACCGCTGGCATCCCGCGGCCACACTGCTGCCATTCGCCGTCGTCGCTCACGCGCCAGACTTCGCCTGTGTCGGTGCCAACCAGGACACCGCCGGGCACCTCTGGGTCCACGGTAAGGCCGTGGAAGTTGGCGGCGCTCGGCGAGTGCGCGTCGTCGCATAGCGAGCGCCACGACTCGCCGCCGTCCTCCGAACGGAACAGCATCGCCTTTGAGCCGCCCTTCTCGCGGTGGTTCGAGAATGCCGTCGGGGCGCTTGCCACAGTGAGGCCATAGGGCGCGCGGGCGTCCACGCACATCGGTCGCGAGTAGCGCGGCGTGATGCCCTTCCACGCGTACGTCCACGTAGCACCGGCATCGTCCGAGCGGAAGACACCCGCATTGGGCTCCACCATCTCGGCCACGCCATCGAGCCGACCGTAGCCTGTGGAGGCATAGAGCGTGTCCGGTTGCGCGGGATGCGGGAACATCATGTGCAGGTCGGGATTGTCGCCGGGCAGCACCATCTCCCACGTCTCGCCAGCGTCATCAGAGACCGCAATGCCACCCACCTCGACGCCGCACCAAATGCGCTCTCCCGCAACCACCAGCGCTCTGGCCCTTGCACCCACCGGCGGTTTCACCGGCACACACCAGCCGCCTTCCTCTGCGAGGCGAGCTAGTGCAGGAAGCTCTGTCCAGCTGTCGCCGCCATCGTCGCTGCGGAAGAGGCCCGTCGGCGCCGTGCCGGCATAAATCGACCCATTGCCATCACCCCGAACCTGCCACACCTCGCGGCCCTCAAGCCCCGATGGCGTCCACGCCTCGCCATCGTCAGAAGCGAACAGTCCATCCCCCGTGCCCGCGAACAGTCGCTTGCCCACGTGCACAAGCTCCCGCACGCCACGACTCTCGTGAACCTGATCTGCGCGGCCCCCGGACACGGAGAAGACGCCTCGTGCGGTTCCTGCGTAGATGTCCATTTCGTCACTCCCCCTCAGAAGAAAACGCCTAACCTAAACTCTCAGACACCGGACAGTTCCGACGTAGGCACCAGCCGGTCCAACCTCCTCCATGACGTTCGTTACGAACCACCGCCTTGGTCATCCTCGTCCGTGTTCTGCTCAACAGCACGCAGCATTCCTGACGCCCACAGTCAACGTCTCCATGCAGCGCCTAGACTCCCGACACCCCGATCGGTGAAGACACCCGGCGCCTCGATCATTTCGTTGCGCAAACAGCGCCGACGTGCGTGCCGAATGCCCGACCTGCTCAATGTCGTGACCAAAACATCGCCAGCATGACCCTCCGCGTGAGAGATGTAGGTGGGAAGCACCCGACGACGCACAAGCCTCTACCGCAACAGTTCGACGCGAAATCCCCAACCGGTCTCCGACCTCCTCCGGGAATGGATGGTACCGACGCGAACGAGACCGCAGCCATTCCATCACCTCCTACTACTCCCTCCCTTTTTGGCGCCCTTTCCTGAGCGCCCCTGACGGAGCCGAGATCGTGCTTTGTCGTCAAGATATGCCATCTTCCACATACCATCAACCTTCGCTCTACCTACATTTCTGTAAAATCCCCGAGCTCGCTTCCAACTTCCCCGCGATTCCCAGTAAACGCCCATTTCCCAATCGAGCTTTTTCCGTAGTTGCGTCTTGAGAGCCGGATTCGCAACTCCAATCGCACGACGATAGAGACTTTCGCCCTTGGCAACATCCCCGGTACGAAGCGCCAATAGCCCACGAGTTGCGTATCCACACGCCATGGGAACTCCCGGTGCAGGCTGCATACGCGAAAGGTACTCTGATGCGTCCTCGTATTTTGCTAGTTCAATTGCCGCAACCGCAAGGTTGTTCAACGCCATATACTTGAGCCCAACGTCTCGCGGCGTTAGAGCCCCTTGAGCTTCGTACGCTCGCAATGCATACTCGTAAGCCTTACGGTACGCTTCCGACTCCAAAGTGAAATAGCACACCAACTTTTCGAGCAGGCCGATTTCTAGACGAGGGTGTATCTCCGCCGCTCCTACCCACGCCTCCGCGTATCCAACTGCCTCGGTGAATCTACCGAGTTCCATCAATCCGTGAATCAACCCGTCAGCAATCTGGTAACTCGGGTCCCGCGATAGCACCTCACTAAGTGGAGTCGAATCCACGAACTCCTGTGCGACTTGGACGGTTGTCTTTGACGCCTCAGCCTTTATCAGCGCATTAACAAGATTCGCGGTAGCAACGCCTCGCAGATGCGAATCCGCAACGTCCGATTGAGCAATCATATTGACTGACTTCGTGAATTCTGCAATAGCCCTACGGAAATCGTGTCTCGAAGCCGCAATCACTCCGAGGTTATTGCCAATTCGCGGGTCATCCCCAATGCGCTGCATTTGCATCAGGATTTGCTGAGCCTCGCGGTTTAGACCTTGCTCATAGAGCACATCTGCGAACCGGTGCGTTACGGAGCTATTGCTTGGCTCGAACGCAAGGTACTTTGATAGCGCATTCCCCACTTCAGGAAGTCCTTGATGAAGATGCAAGGAAAGGTCAGTCCACGTTAGCAGCACGCGTTCCTCGAACGGATCTAGCGCAACTGCTCGACGCAACGACTTTGCCGCATTCTTGGTGTTACCTGCAAGCATTTGCGCCAACGCCAGTTCGTAGTGGACGCGAACCGCTCGGGGTCGATCCTCAAGGGAGTTGCGCAAGTGATGGATGGCGCGCCCAAATGCGCCAGCGATGAGTGCAATGGTCCCAGCTGAGACCTGAACTCGCCAGTCTAGAGTGTCAATGGCCTCGGCACGACCAAGCCAAACCTGGGCATCGTCCAAATCGCCTTTCCGAATTGCGACTTCGACCATGCGCAAACATGATTCAAGGTGGCCCGCATGCCCAAGGTCACCGAACTCGCGGTACGCGCCGTCAAGCTCCCCGAGCGCCAGAAGTGCTTCTGCACGTCGGTAGCGGGGGGATGTGTCCTGAGCATCCAACTCGATTGCCTGCGCAGCTAACTCTTGGGCTTGTTCCGGTCGCCCGCATAGGAGTGCAAGACTCGACGCCCTTTGCAGAAAGGTCTTCGAGCCCTGGAACTCATCATATCTCTCGAGAAGGCGACCTAAATCGGCATCCATGCTCGCCGATACCGTGTCGTCGTTGTCCGCGGGAGCAATCCGGGGCTCCACCTGCGACGCATGCTCGAGCAATCGACGGACCGGCGGGAACACAACGCGACTGCGTAGACCGACATTTGCGCCAACATCGACCTCAACATTGACGTCGCGCAGCGTGAGCTTCGTCCGTGTCGTAGCTTCAGTGCTCTGTGCTACCACCGCTCTTCTCCTTTGCCCCTGTCAATCGCACCAAAGCATGCTCCAGCCGATCCTCCTTCCGGCGCTGCCTATCGGCCCTCCGCGATCGTATAACCTGACGTAGCGTTCGGCGCCTTTGGTCCATCCGCACATGGCGAATGTTCCCTGCGGCCGCGTCAAGAAGCCTCAAAATCCGGTCAAGCTCCGACTCCCGGTCCCGATAGTCCACGCGAGTTAGGGTAGCAAGAAGACGGTCCAATAGATCCCGTCCGGAAGCTGGCACGGTTGTGTCGTCGCTGTCAATGGACGGCAAGGTAACCTGTCCCTTAACCAAAGAGAGCACCCTATGGTACTCAGTCAGTCTCCTAGTTTCCCCTCCTTCGACCGTCAGCATATGCGCTTTGCACCGAGAAGAGCAACTCTGGAACCCGGCGTCACGAAGCAAGCGCACAATGAATAGATCAACGTTGAATAAATCGTGCAACAGGCAGCCCAGCGCGTAGATGTCAGCTGCCTTGACAACGTGGCGATGCCCGGCGAGCCCCATCTGCGCTTCCAACGGCGAAAAGGCAGGTGCGCCAACGGGCGCGTCGTAGTCGCCTTCCACCCCGAGGGGAAGTGAAAGAACATCCACGGCCGTCCCATAGTCTATCGGTACAACCACGGTCCCATGCGGTCGGTCAACCCGGCGCAGGTTATCGTATTTGACGTCTCGATGGGCGATACCGACCCCATGGAGCCGGAAAACCCCGAGCAATATCTGCCGAAACACTTCTATCTTTATGAGCGCATCGTACTCGTCTTGCCGTAAGAAATACTCAGTGATATCTCCTTCCAACCACTCAAGCACGAAAAATGCACACTGGACCGTAACAGTTTTGCCATGCTCTGACGCAGTAAGCGGAATCTCGGACAGTGGCCGCACGAGCTGTAGGAAGTTCAACTTGCCCTGAAATCGTCCAAGCAACTCCGCCTCTCGTCGAAACAGGTCCATGCGATACATCGCGCCGAATCCTTGGAAATCCGGGTCAAAGAACTTCAAGGCAACATCCCGGCGTGTCACCTTATCGTACGCGTGAAAAACAACCGATAGGGCACCCTGGTGCCCCTCTTGCCGTTCCCCGGTTTGGCGGTCCCGATTGATGACCCGGATGCAGCTAAAGCGGTCGTCGAGACCGCCCTGAAGCGTCGCAATAAGGTTCCTTGTGTTGGTTGACACTTCGACTCCTGTGCCGTATTCGCCACGTTGGCCGCCGCAATTGGCCTCGGCAATCGTCCTAGAGCTTCTCGGTAGTTTGGCCGTTGCCTTCAGGGGCCTCGTCCAACATCACAAGCAGTGCCCCATTGTCCACTTGATCTCCTGCGGCGACATGGACCTCGGTTACGCTCCCGTCGAAGGGTGCCGTAATCCGATGCTGCATCTTCATAGCCTCGATGACAAGCAGCAATTGACCGGCCTGAACCGTGTCGCCGACGCCGATGTGGGTGGCGAGGACGTTGCCTGGCATGGGGGCGGTGAGCCCGCCCTTGATGTCGAGGAGGCCGGGAACGGGCAGGCGGGGGAGTTCCTCGATCTCCACGTCACCCGAGGGGCCGTGGACGAGCCAGTTGTCGCCGTGTTCGGTGACCGACATTCGCGCTCGGCGACCGTCGATTTCGAGGTCTACCGTGCCGCGTTCGGCGTGGAAGACGGCGACGGTGGATTGTTCGCCGGCAACGTCCATCTCGAAGGAGCCGTTGCGCTGCGAGCGGTACTCGATGGGGATTTCCTCGTCGCCCACGCGATACCTGGTGCGCTCCGGGGGCATGCGGGAGTTGCGCCAGCCGCTCGGGAAGCCGCTCAGGGTCTTCGCCAGCGCCCGCCGCTTGGCTTGGGCGTACATCGCGGCGGCGATGGCGGCATCGGTGACCTCCTGCGGGCTCACGTCCCGCGCCCGGGGCGGGGCAATGCGCTCGATGAAGTCCGTAGTGGTGTCGCCGGCGATGAACGCAGGATGGCGGAGGGTCGCGACGAGGAAGTCGCGGTTGTTGCTGAGGCCCTGCAAGCGGGTTTGTTCAAGTGCCCGGGCCAGTCTGGAGGCGGCTTCACGCCGGGTCGGGGCGTGGGTGATGACCTTGGCGATCATCGGGTCGAACTCCTGGCTCACGGGGCTGCCGGACTCGACGCCGGAGTCGTAGCGGGCGGCGCCTTCGGCCGGCACCCACTCGAGCACTGTTCCGGGGGATGGCAGAAAGTCCCGCTCGGGGTCCTCTGCGTAGAGCCGTGCCTCGATGGCGTGGCCATCGATGGTGAGGTCGTCCTGGGTGTAGCCAAGCTCCTCACCCTCGGCGATGCGGAGCTGCTCGCGCACGAGGTCCAGCCGCCGTTGCACGCCGCCTTGGGCGAGTCGGGCGATCTCTTCGGTGACGGGATGCTCCACTTGCAGCCGGGTGTTCACTTCCAGGAACCAGAAGTCGTCGCCATCAAGCAGGAACTCGACAGTGCCGGCGGAGGAATAGCCGATCTGTTTTGCGGCGGACACCGCAGCCTCGCCCATGCGGGCCCGCAGCTCGCCAGTGACCGCAGTTGAAGGCGCTTCCTCGATGATCTTCTGGTGGCGGCGCTGGATCGAGCACTCCCGCTCGAATAGGTGCACCAAGTTGCCGTGGGTATCGCCGAGAATCTGGATTTCCACATGGCGGGCGGAAGTTACCCAGCGCTCGAGGAAGAGGGTGTCGTCGCCGAAGGCGGCGCCGGCCTCGCGGCGGGCGCCGGTGACGGCTTCTTCCAAGCCCTCGGGGTTTTCGACGACCCTCATGCCACGCCCGCCGCCGCCGGCGGAGGCCTTCACCAGCACGGGGTAGCCAATCTTCTCGGCAGCCGCCTCGATGTTCTCGCCGGGCTTCAGCTCAATGGCCGGCAGCGTAGGCACCTTGGCCTCTTGGATGATGCGCTTGGCCGAGAGCTTGTCGCCCATGGCGGCGATGGCTTCCGAGCTTGGGCCCACCCAGAGGATGCCGGCGCGGGCGACGGCATCGGCAAAGCCCGTGTTTTCGGAAAGGAAGCCGTAGCCAGGGTGGACGGCGTCGGCGCCGGTGCGCTGGCAGGCGGCGAGCACCTTGTCGGCATCGAGGTAGGTCTCGGCGGAGGTGCGGCCGCCGAGGGCAATGGCAGTATCGGCCTCCCGCACAAAGGGCGCGCCGACATCGCCGTCCGCATACACGGCAACCGTGCCGATGCCCATGTCATGCGCCGTGCGGATGATCCGTCGGGCAATCTCGCCCCGATTGGCGATGAGCAGGCGACGAATGGGCTGGATCGCGTTAGCTGGCATGGAGGGACCTCATGGGTTGTCTGGGGCGGATTGCACGTGCCTGCAGAGGCGGGCGAGAAACGAACCACACGGGCGCGGCGTCGTGCACGGAGGGTTCATAGGCGCTGCTCCAACGCCAGTCTTCGGGAGCGTCGCACAGGCCGGCATTGACGGGGTTGGCGCGGATGTAGTCGGCGGTATTGGCGAAATGGTCGTCGTTGCGGATCATCCGGTCGAAGTAATCGGCGTGCCAGAACGGCCCGGGGAGACCAGCTAGGCGGTTTGCGCGCTTCGCCGTGTAGGACTTCCAAGAGTGCACAATCGACGACAGGGGGATCGCGCCAAGCGGCGTGAACAATGCATGCACATGATTGGGCATGATGACCCACTCGTGCAGGACGTAGCGTTGGCCGTCGAAGTGCTGAAGCGCGTCCCGTACCGTCGCTGCAATGTCGGGATTGCGCAACCAGCACGCACCGTAACCCGCGTCCAGCGCAACATCGAACCTTCTGCGCCGGTCGGCCTCCAATCCCGGGTGGTTGCCCACGGACGACCTGCTCGCCAACCTGCGGCGCACCTTCGCCGGCAGGCTGTCGGCCAATCGAAAGCAAACGTGCTGCGCAACCCCACCGGCCTCCACATGCGGTAGGCGGGTGCGATGGTTCACGGTCTTCGGAACAACGCCCACGTTTTTAGCATCAGGCGCGGGCTTGCGCCCGCGATGGAGGGCGGGACGCCCTCCCTCCGAGGACGCCCCACCAGGGGAGGGCGCCGGAGGCGGCGCACCCTCGGTAGTGGATTCTCCGGAGGGAGGGCGTCCCGCCCTCCATCGCGGGCGCAAGCCCGCGCTCCTTGGGTCGTTCGCGTTGACCATGGGCCGCGACCTTCGGTTCCTCGGATGTGACTATTGTCGCAAGGGGCGACGTACGAAAGCCATGGTTGGGCCTCGAACGTCTTCTACATCCGCCATGTGCCGAACTCCTTGGTGCCCTTGACTTCGTTGTTGTGGCAGGCGGAGAGGGACATACCGATGATGTCGCGGGTGTCGCGGGGGTCGATCATGCCGTCGTCGGCGACGCGGGAGGTGGCGAACAGGCCCTTGGACTGTTCTTCGAGCTGGTATTCGACCTGTTCCACCCGCTTGTCGTTGGCCGCCTCGTCGAACTCCAGGCCCCGGCGCTGGGCTGCGGCGCGCTGGACGATGGTCATGACGCCAGCTTGCTGCTTCGGCCCCATCACCGCGATCTTGGCGGTGGGCCAGGTGTAGGAGAAGCGGGTGCCGTAGGCGCGGCCGCTCATGCCATAGTTGCCGGCGCCGTAGGATGCGCCGCAGATGACGATGATGTGCGGCACAGTGGAGTTCGACACGGCATTGATCATCTTCGAGCCGTTCTTGGTGATGCCCTGCTGCTCGAAATCCGTGCCGACGATGTAGCCGGTGATGTTGTGCAGGAACAAGAGCGGCACGTCGATCTGGTTACAGAGCTGGATGAACTGGCTCGCCTTCTCGGACGACTCGTTCATCAACACGCCGTTGTTGCCGAGGATGCCGATGGGGTAGCCGTGGATGGAGGCCCAGCCGCACACCAGCGTCGGCCCGTACAGCGGCTTGAACTCCTCGAAGCGAGAGCCGTCGACCACGCGGGCGATCACCTCGCGCATGTCGAACGGAATGGAAAGGTCCTCCCCCACCATGCCAATGAGCTCGTCGGGGTCGTAGATGGGCGGGTCCGCCGGCATGGAGGGCCCGGGCCCTAGCTTGCGCCAATTCAGATGCGCCACCACCTCGCGGCACATGCGAATCCCGTCGAGCTCGTCCTCGGCGAGATAGTCGCCAAGGCCCGACGTGGTGGTGTGCATTTCCGCGCCGGACAGCGTCTCGCCGTCTGCATCCTCCCCCGTTGCCATCTTCACGAGCGGCGGTCCACCGAGCGAAACCCGCGAACGCCCGCGAATGAAGATGTTGTAGTCGCTCATCCCCGGCTGATACGCACCGCCAGCCGTAGAGACGCCAAACACCACCGAAATGGTGGGAATGCGCATCTTCGACAGTTCGGTGATCTCGTAGAAGAGCCGCCCCGACTCGGCAAAATGCCCGGTAGAACCGCGCAGGCTCTCCGCCACCTGGCGCTCGAACTCAAGCCGCTCCTCCTCGGGGGTCATCGGCTTGCGCTCACGGCCGCCACGGCCGCCGCCACCACGAAGGTCTGCGCCCGCCGACTCCACGAACTGCACATACGGCAGCCGGTTTTCCCTCGCGATCTCAAGCCCCCGCATGAGCTTCTTGGAGTTGAAGTGGTTCATGGCCCCGGCCTGCACGGAAGGGTCGTGCCCGAGGATCACGCACTCCACATCCTCAATGATGCCGACGCCAACGATGAATCCGGAGCCGATGTTGAAGTGCGAATGCCACGCCGCGAGCGGACTGATCTCAAGGAACGGCGCATCCGGGTCCAGCACATGCGCCACCCGTTCCCGCACCGCCATCTTCTCCCGCGAAGCCAGCCGAGCCATCGCCTCCGGCCCACCGCCCTTCGCGGCCTCCTTGTAGAGCCCATCGAGCAAGTCGAGCTTGGCAAGCATCTCACGCCGGTTAATCTGGTATTGCTCGGCGCGCGTGTCGAGCCTCGATTGCAGAACCGCCATGCGGCTTCCCCCTGTCCCCTGACCTGTAAGTCCGTGCCCGTGAGGGCGCGAGCAAAGGCGCACTTTCTAGCAGATCGAAGCCGGTGCGGCCAGAGTGGTCCACTTTAGAAGCCCGAGGACGCCGTTCTCGACTCCCTGTCCCCGGTTTGGTGCCGGGCCAAGCGCCAAGTGCGGCGGCTTCCTATATCTCGAACGTCTTCTTGTAGGCAGGCCGTTCTGTGATGACGTTCCACCACCGCGTGACGTTGGGCGTCATCACCTCGTCGATGTCGAGGGAGCCGGCCAGCACGAGGCAGTAGCCGATGCAGATGTCGGCGATGGTGAAACGTTCCGAGCAAAGATACGTGCGTTCCTCCAACGCCCGTTCCACGGAGCGGAAGCGGTGGGCGAACCACTTGCGGTAGTCGTTTGCCACCTGCGGATTGCGGGTTTCCTCCGGTTCCAGGCGCGTGTAGCGGAGAACGAGGGTCTGCGGGAAGGTGAGAGTTGCGTCGCTACGGTGGAGCCAGTTGAGGTAGGTGCCGTAGTCGGCTTCGTCCCTTCCCACGGCAAGGTCCGTGGGCCCGTAGCGGTCCACCAGATACTGGCAGATGCCGGCGGACTCGGTCATGGTCACGTCGCCGTCAGTGAGTGCCGGCACGGTGCCGAGCGGGTTCACCGCCAGGTATTCCTTGTGCAGGTAGCGGGGCGGGAACGGCATGGTGACCACTTCGTAGTCGAGACCCATCTCTTCCAAGGTCCAGAGCGGACGCATGGAACGGGCGCGCGTACAGTGATAAAGGGTGACGGGCATACGTGATTCCCCGCAGGTGCGATTTGAAGTCAGGCGGTGGCGCGTGCCGGCGGGCCACCGTCGATCAACGCACTGCCCTCCTGCCAAGGCGAAATCTGGCCTTCGTACACTTCCGGCCCCTGGCGGAAGTGCGATGCTTCCTCCAGCGACTCCACGAACGGCATGTTGATCGGATAGAGCTCCGCGTCCCGATGGGGACGGGAACCGGCCTTGGAAACATGCCCATAGAGGGGGTGCCCCACCACCTCTTCGGCGATCACCGCCGCCTCGACCAGCTTGTCGAGGTCATAGCCGGTCTCGATGCCGAGTTCGTGGCACAAATGCACGAAGTCCTCGGTGGGGACATGCCCCGCAGCGCGGCCATTGCCGCAATAGGGGCAGCCGCCCATGCCACCGAGGGAGGTGTCGAACTCCGTGGCGCCGAGCTGCAGCGCCTCGAAGAAGCTCGCCATGGTGGCGCCGCGTGTGTTGTGCAGGTGCATGTGGAACACCTCCACTTCCGGCCAGCGATCACGGATTGCGGTAATGGTCTCGCGCACCTCGTGTGGCATGTTCCAGCCCATGGCGTCGAGAAACGACACCTTCCTCACCGAAATCCCTGCCCCGTGCCACTTGTCGATCATGAGCTCCAAGAGATCCATGCGCTGCTTGAGGCTGAACGCGCCCTCAAAGTTGGAGCCAAACGGGTTGCCGAGCGCACAGGAGGCGGACTCCGCCCCGGCCTTCTTGGCCCCCTCCACGCTGGCGTCGATGCCGGCGATCTGCTGTGCCTGCGTGCGGTTGTAGTTGCGCCGGGCGAAAGAGTCGCACATCTCCACATGGGCACCGAAGCGGCGGCCCCGCACATCGATCTTCGGGTAGTAGGAGTCGGCTCGGTCGAAGCCTCTCTTGTTGAAGACGGCCGCGGTGTACTTCACGCCCGGCTTCGGCACGAAGCGCTGGGCGATCTCGTCGATGCAGGCCATCGAGGGCGTCCACTTGGGGTGCGCGAACGAACCGATGGATATGACCTTGGCGCCGGTCTCCCCCAACGCATCGAGCAAGCGGAGCTTCTCGTCCACCGGGATGTCCGGGCTTTCGATTTGCAGGCCCTCCCGCATGGTGTCGTCGGTAATGGTGACGCTCTTCGGCAACAAGGACATGGCAACTCCCCTCACAGTTTGCGGTGCGACACTGGCGCTTCAAGTTTGGTGCGGTGTTTTGTAGCAGACTGCGGACGGGCGCGCCACCGTCGCGGTGCTGACGACCGCACCCTGGCACATGACGAGCCGTCGGAGGGGGCGCATTGAGGCCTTTCCTGGCGGCCGGTCCATCGCCAAGGCGCTCGCTTCAGGCTGAGGCAACGACCCAGGCGATGACGATGCTCGCAAGGGCAGCGAGGCCAAAGAAGCGTTGCGCGTCCCTGCCGGCTCGTTCCAGCCCAAGGCGGGCCAGCGCGAGCCCCGCGACAAACCCCGAAACCAACCCCATCAAGTGGCCGACGATGTCCGTGCGTTCGCCGCCAACGCCGGTGAAGGCGAACAGCGCCACCGCGGCGAACACCGGCGCGAGCCCCTTGCGCCAGCCGAACTGCCGGTAGTAGCCCGTGCGCCAGACGAATGCAGCGACCACTCCCACGGCGGCAAAGGTGGCCGTGGAAGCACCGATGGACTGGAACGACTCCGGCTGCACGAGTGCATTGAGCGCGTTGCCGACAGCGGCGGCCAGGACAATGGCCGCCCAAGCGAGGCCCGAGCCGAGGCAGCGCCCCGCAAACACGCCGAACACGGCGCCGAAGAGGGAGTTTGCAGCGATGTGGCCGAGGTCGGCATGGAGCGTGAGTGCGGTGAGCACACGCCAGATCTCGCCATCCGCGATGCTCGCCACATGCAGCCGCCCGGCGCTGCGCCAATCCCAGCCAAATGCGCCGTTCACGTCCAACAGCCAAACCACCCAGATGGCCACGAGATAGGCGACGACGCCCACCACGCCACTGTCGATCTTCGGCGGCGGCGCTACGCTCGGAACCGGCACGTTCTCGCGCGCGTATTCGCCAAGCTCTGCGCTCGCGAGCTCCCCCTGCGCCTCCGGCACCGCCAGCCACCAACGCGCCTCTCGCCAAAGCAACTGATGCCGGATGCCCCGCGCCGAAAGCACAAGGGCCTGATCGCGAAGCTGAGCTCGCGCAACCCCGGAACGCAGCAAGACCCACCGCTCCATCCCAGGCGGCGATTCGGATTGCCCGCCGTTGCCGACTTCATCGACCATGTGCGCATGGTCGCACAGCGGGGTGGCCACGGACGCAACCACGAGGACCTCTGTTCGTTCTGAGCGCACGGTCCTGTCGTAGGCCGCGACATCCTGTAAGGACGCCTTGGTGGGGTCGTCCTCGCCAAGAGACCCGCCGAGAGGTCGAGAGTAGCGTTCGCTTCCGTGCCCGGCTTCGGGTAGGTTGGAGCCGTGTTGGTTGCGCGATCCGTGATGCGAACTGTAGCCAAATGGCAGGCCGGCATGGGTGCCGCGGTGGTGCTCTTGGCGCAGCTTTGTCTCGCCGCCTACTCGTTCGACGATAGTGGTCGATTCGCCGATGCTGCGGACTGGCCTGCCTTTGCCGCCATGCTGGAACGGCACCGTGCAGCGGCGGCAGGTCTGGCGGCCTGTCGCGCGGACGTACAAGACTGTCCGGGGCACTTGAAGCGCGTGCGCGTGGTGCTCGAGCGAGGCGCACCGCTCACGCGCGAGCAGCAGTTGCGTCTCGTCAACCCCTTCGTGCAAAACCGCCGCTACTCACATGACCGGCCGCGCCGCATGGAAGGCGCGGACGGCGAGGCTCGCCTGAAGTCGCGCGCCGCATGGAAGGCGCGGACGGCGAGGCTCGCCTGAAGTCGCACTGGCAGACCCTCGGCGAGTTCCTGGCCCGCGGCGGCGATTGCGAGGACTTTGCCCTCGCCAAGTATTTTCTGCTGCGCGAGTTCGACATTCCCGCACCAGACATGCGCGTGGTGGTGGCGTTCGACAGAAGCGTCGGCGAGCACCACGCGCTCTTGGTAGTGCGTCGAACCGATGCGGACGGCGCTTGGCTGCTTGATACCGACAACCTCATCCACCGTCGGAAGCCAGCGTCGATCCGCTACGCCTATGCGGTGAACGAGGAGGGGGTTTGGGACCACGCCCCCGACCGCGCAGGTTCCGAGGACTAGCGCCCTCCCTCCGAAGGCCCGGCGCGACAAGCGGAATCCACTACCGCGTATAGAATCGCCGCCTTCATTTGGGAGGGATTCCATGAACAGCATCGAGTATGTCGCGCAGATTCTGAAGTCCGAAGGCGTCGAGTGGATGTCGTGCTACCCATCGAACCCGCTCATTGAAGCAGTGGCGAAGGAGGGCATCCGCCCAGTCGCGTTCCGGCACGAACGGGGTGCGGTGATGGCGGCGGATGGCTATTCGCGGGTAGGCGATCGCAAGCGCATTGGCGTCGTGGCGATGCAATCCCAGGCCGGGGCGGAAAACTCGGTGGGCGGTCTCGCCCAAGCGAACGCAGACAACGTGCCCATCCTTGTGCTGCCCGGCGGCAATCCCCTCAACATGGTGTTCGTGCGCCCCAACTTCGTCGCCGCCAAGACGTGGGAGTCGGTCACCAAGCAGGTGGAGTTCATCAGCCGTCCCGACCAGACCGGCACCGTGATGCGACGCGCCTACCACGCTCTGCGCTCTGGGCGTCCGGGCCCGGTGGCGGTGGAAATGCCGGTGGACGTGTGCATGGCAGACATCCCCGACAACGCCGGCGAGTACACGTCCCCCGCAGCCGCGGTGGCCATGCCCTCCCCGGGTGCCATCGCCGACGCCGCCGCAAAGTTGGTGGCCGCCAAGGAACCGCTGTTGTGGGCCGGCGCCGGCGTAATGACCGCCGGCGCCACGGAGGAACTTCGCACGCTCGCGGAACTTCTCGACGCGCCGGTGTTTACGACCATGCCGGGCAAATCTGCATTCGACGAACGGCATCCGCTGTCCGTCGGCGCGGGGGGCTCAAGCGTGACAGGCCCTGCGCTCCAATGGCTCAAGGACTGCGATGTCCTCTTCGCGGTCGGAGCATCCCTCACCACCTCACCCTACGCTCAGCGCGTGCGCCCCGGCAAGTTCCTGATCCACTCCGTGGTCAACGACGACGAAATCAACAAGGACACCGCCGCCGACATCGGCCTCCCCGGCGACGCTGGCCTCACCCTCACGGCCATCATCGACGCCGTGCGCGGGCTCATCGGCGAAGACGGCCGCGACACGGGCGTGCGCGAACGCATCCGGGCGGCGCGAGAGGCGTGGCAAGCCCAGTGGCAGCCCTATCTCACCAACGATGACGCCCCGCTCTCGCCCTATCGCGTCATCCACGAGATGAACCAGAACCTCGACGGCGAGAACAGCATCGTCACTCACGACGCCGGTGCCCCACGAGACCAGATCGTCCCCTTCTACACCGCCACTACGCCGCACAGCTACATCGGCTGGGGCAAGACGACCCACCTTGGCTTCTCCATCCCGCTCATGATCGGCGCGAAGATCGGGATGCCGGAGCGCATGTGCGTGAACCTGATGGGAGACGGCGCCTTCGGCATGTCCGGCCTCGACATCGAGACGTCGGCGAGGGCCGGCATCCCCATCACCACCGTCGTCCTCAACAACGGCATCATGGCCACCTACCCCGGCGGCTTCCCCACCGCGCGCGAGCAGTTCGGCGTCTCGCACATGCAGGGCGACTACGCCGGTCTCGCCAAGGCGATGGGCGCAGAAGGCATCCATGTGGAGAAGGCGGCACAGATGGGCCCAGCACTCAAGCAGGCGCAGCAACTGAACGCGGAAGGCAAGACGGTGTTGATCGACGTGAAGACGCGGGCGGAGGACTCGCGGGCACCGGATCGGTTCGCCTAGCAGCCTGTCGGACTTCGGCGCGCAGCGGCGAAGTCCGATGGCTGGTAGCCGTAGCTGCGAGCGAATGCGAGCACGAAGGCCAGCAGTTCGCGCCAGCGAACTGCCGACGCGCCCTTCAGGGCGCGCTAGCGCACGTCCCTTCTTTGGGAACAAACGCGCGTAACACGTTGATGCGTGGACGATTTGACTCGAAGTGAGGGCCTCGGAGGGAAGGCATCCTGCCTTCCTTAAGCGCCGATAGGCGCTTTTTCCACCTGCCACAATGAAGCAGGCGCGCTGGCGCGCTTAGGAAGGCAGGATGCCTTCCCTCCGAGGCCCTTCAAGCCTGTTGCTCGCACGTCAGCGAACCGACGTCCGCCAACAAGCGCAGCTCAATCGTCCGGGAAACGGTCAGGCTGGTGCGCCAGCAATCCGCGCCAGCGCAGGGTCACCAGGGCAAATACGATCAAGCCTTCAAGCGCCACCACCAGACAAGCAGTAGTGGCGCCGAGCCAAGCCGCCATCAAGCCGAGATGGGCGAACCCCAACGGCCCCATGCCAATGCAAACCGACAGGACGCCCATCATCTGCCGTCGCAGGCGCTCCGGCGCGTTGAGCAGCACGAGCGCGCTCTGCATCGCCGCGAAGCTGGCAAGCCCCACGCCCAATCCGAGCAGCAACAAGCCCGTGAGGATGGTGTTGGTGGAAAGCGCGAAGCCGAGCGCAAACACAAGGTAAAGCCCCACACCACCCATGTAGAGCCGCCGAAACTGCAACGTGCGCCCGAACAGCGCAAGACAAATGGCCGCCGGCAGCGAGCCGAGCCCCTCCATGCTGGCGATCAGCCCCACCTCAAACGGCGTCAGCCCCAGCACGTCCTTGCCGATCACCGGCACCATCGAGAGGATGGGAAAACCCCAGACGTTGAAGACGACGGTCACGGCAAGAACGCCCACCAGCGTCGGCGAATCCCTGAGCCCCGCCATGCCTTCGCGCACGCCGGAGAACACCCCGCTAGCGACGTTCGTCAACCGGCCCGGCACACGCGGCCGAGTGCCGGCGAGGACGACGCACGCGACGCCATATGTGGCCGCTGTCAGCAGGAAGGCGCCCTCCATGCCCACCGCGGCATAGAGCGCCCCTCCAGCGATCGGCCCCGCCATCTTGGTGCCTGAACTCGCCATCGTGTCGAGGCTCATGGCCGCGCCGGTGCGTGCTGGCCCCGCAATCTCACCAATCAGCGTGCGCCGCACCGGGAAGTCCATTGCCCAAACCGTGCCAGCCAGAAAGGCCGCGACGGCAACGTGCCAGACCTCCAATCTCCCGGTACTGCCCAGCCAACCCATCCCGCCAGCTAGCAGCGCCAGCAAGGCCAGCCCACTAAGCAGGATGCGCTGCCGATCGAAACGTGCCGCAATGACGCCAGCAAACGCGCCAAAGAGTGCCAGCGGCAGCATCCGCAACATCAACATCGACGCCACCAGGAGCGGCGACCCGGTTTGGTCGAAAACGTAGATGCCCACCACGAGCAGTTCGAGCCAGCGCGCGGCACCTACCAGGGCACCCACAAGCCAGAGCACGAGAAACGACGGCTCCGCCAGCAACGGCCGCTGGGCAGGGGCATGCAATGGGGTGGTCGGCTCGCTCCGAACCTGGGCGTCGCCGCCGTGTTTGGGGGGAGGGCGTCTCGCCCTCCATCGCGCCCGAAGGGCGCGCAAGGTCTGGGTCAACCCCCTGCAGCCATACCCCAGTGCTCGCCGAACCGCTCCTGGACTACTTCCTCCACCGTGGCATCGCCGCGCGCCACCAGGTCTCCGGAACGCACGCGATAGGCCTGTGGCTGGTCCACTCCTTGCGGCGTCCGTCCCTCCAGCGCATCCTGCGCCGCCGCCAGCGCCATCTCACGGAAGCGCACGACGCCGAGGTCGGTCTGGCAGAGGAGCTCCCGCGTACGGTCCGCGATCAGCCCCTGGCTGTCCGCTATCGCCTGATCCTGCTCTGAGATGCCACGAATCCCGGTGAAGCTCACCTCGCGTTGGTCTGTGCGACTCATGCGGTAGTCGTTCTCGCGCCGGCTGAGCGGCACATAGTCCTCGTCGACCTCGGCGAAGATGCCAGCCCCAGCCGCCAAACGGGCTCGCTCCTTCTCGCCGATGGGCCGATCCGGGTGCCACGCGTAGCAGAAGATCCAGCACGACGTGTCGTCCACGGGCATCCACGTGTTGGCGAGCGCCGTGTCTTCGCGGAAGTTGCCGGGCGTAAGCGAGTGGTTCGGCATCAGGAACTGCGTCATGCGCCAGTAGAGCCGGTCGTCATCCGTGCTGCGGGCCGCGCATAGCAAGAGCCCAGCCGCGTGCTTCAGCACGGTGAATCTCGGCGCCCCATCCTCCGCCAGCCAGCGCAAGCGCGCGAGGTTCGGCGGCTCGTTGTCACCCACCGCCGGCCTTGGCCCGCGCCCGGCCTCGTGCAGCCCCACCTTCTCCCCATCCCGCATCCCCGCATGGAGATAGGAGAAGTGCGCCGTGTCGAGGCCGCCCTCGCACGCCTGCGCCCAGTTGCATTGCTGGAACTTCTTGCCAACGAAGCGTTGCTCCGGCGGCACCGCCATGAACTCGAAGTCCGGCAGCGGCGGCGGCGTTTCGTCCGCCTCGCCGAACCACGCCCAGACGATGTCCCCAGCCTCCGCAACGTGCAGGGCTCGAACGCCCGCCTGCGGCATCAACCGCGCCGCAACGTCCGGCGCTGCGTTCGGAATATCTACGCACTTGCCTTCGGTGGTGAATTTCCAGCCGTGATAGGCGCAGCGCAGCCCGCAGTGCTCGTTGCGGCCAAAGAAGAGGTTGGCACCCCGGTGCGGGCAGCGCGGCTCGACGATGCCGACGCGGCCGTCCGTGTCACGAAAGGCCACGAAGTCCTCGCCCAAGAGCTTCACGCGAACCGGATCGCAGTCCGGCGCCGGCAGCTCTCGCGACAACAGCGCCGGCAGCCAATAGCGCCGGAACGCGGTGCCCATTGGGGTTCCCGGCCCCGTCTTCGTGAGCGTCTCGTTCTGCTCCAATGTCAGCATCGTCCTCTCCCTTCGGCCTTGTCGCCTCCACCTTGGCGCGAACGGGGGCCTTACACAACCCGCGCACGCCACACCCTTAAGTCAATCGGCGTTAAGATCGGAACGTACCACCGACGGAGCAGGCGCGCATGGCTGATCTCTTCGACCGCTACCGGGTCATCGACGTGGACACGCACCTCACCGAGCCGCCGGGCGTCTGGACCGACCGCGTGTCGAGCAAGTGGGGCGACCTCGTTCCCCACATCGAACGCCGCGACGACGAAGATGCGTGGGTTGTCGGCGACAAGGTGATCTTCAAGCCCGGCGCCGTCTCCATGGCCGGTTTCGACGGCACCGTGCCGGATCACCCGGCCACCTACGCCGACATTCCGAACGCCTGCTTCGAGGCGGACGCGCGCCTCAAGCACATGGACGACAACGGCATCTACGCCCAGGTGCTCTATCCCAACGTCGGCGGCTTCGGCTCGCAGACCTTCCTGCGCCTCGAAGAGCCGGAACTGATGCTGGAATGCGTCTCGGCCTACAACGACTTCCTCACCGATTGGACCTCCCCTGCCCCGGAGCGCTTCGTCGCCGTGACGGCGCTGCCGTTCTGGGACATCGAAGCCGCCGTCAAGGAACTCGAACGTGCCGCCGCCAACGGCCACCGTGCCGTCCTCTTTCCCAGCCAGCCGCACGATTTCGGCCAGCCCTCCTTGGGCGACCATCACTGGGATCGGCTCTGGGCCGCCGCGCAAGACGCGGGCCTCCCCGTCAGCTTCCACATTGGCGGCCAGGACCTTTCAGGGCTCTCCAAGGATCGCGCCAAGATCGGCCCCAAGGCCAACTTCGCCCGCATCTCGTCCCTCTCCTTCATGGAGAACGCCAAGGGCATCGCCGAACTCCTCTTCAGCGGCGTCTGCCACCGCTTCCCCAATCTCGACTTCGTCTCGGTGGAAAGCGGCGCCGGCTGGATTCCTTCCCTGCTCGAAGCCTTCGACTGGCAATGGCGCAACGGCGGCGTCAGCAAGGAACACCCGGAGTGGGACCTGCTGCCGAGCGAGTACTTCCGCCGCCAGGTCTATGCCTGCTTCTGGTTCGAACGCGAGGCCCTGGCCACTGCCATCGACCAGTACCCAGACAACATCCTCTACGAGACCGACTTCCCCCACCCCACCTCCATGTCCCCCGGCCCGGCAACACCCGCCCTGCCCCCACGCCAATACGCTGAGTCCCTGTTGGCCGGCGTGGCGGAGGAGTCCCTCGGCAAAATCCTCCACGACAACGCCGCGAGGGTGTACGGGGTGCAGTGAGCGACCGCCTCCTGCCAAAGCCTGTCAGGGGCCCGCTAGGAGGCTGCGCCGTAGAAAACGGCGCTGGCTCCTAGCCGTAGCTGCGAGCGAATGCGAGCACGAAGGCCAGCAGTTCGCGCAGCGAACTGCCAACGCGCCCGTCAGGGCGCGCTAGCGCGGACTAGTGCCTCTGCACGCCCCCTCCGACAGACGGCGAGGAACGCCGTTTGAGGGCGACGAGAAGCCGCTGTGGCTGGGCGCACTTCGTTCCGGAACCAACGCCCGAAGGGCGCGCAGGCATAGCTGCGCACTATGTTGAGGGGGCCGGAGCGAGTACGTACAGCCACAGCGAGTGCATCGTCCGCAAACGAGGGGTGGTGAGAAATGCGGGCTAGGCATCCCCTTTGTGCAGGGTGTCTCCGACATTGGCGCGAGCCCGCGTCTCGGAAGGCGCTTCACCGAACTGCCGGCGGTACAACTGCGTGAACAGGCTCCAGTTCCAGAAGCCATGGGCCGCGGCGATGTCGCCGATGGTCGCCGACCGGCCGCCTACGCCGGTCAGCAGCGCGTGGCGCGCACGGTGGAGCCTGATGGTGCGGAAATAGCGCCGCGGCGTCATCTGGATGCGCTCGGCAAAGGCCAGCTGGATCGATCTGGGGGAACCTCCGGTCGCAGCGCTCAGCGTCGCGTAGTCGAACTCCTCCATGACCGAAAGGGCGTCCCGCGCGGCGGCAAGCACGGCGGCGCTCCTCTTGACGCGTGTTCTTTCGCGGGCGATGCCGAGGCTCGCGTCCAGTTCTAGCGCCGCGACACACTCGGCGGCCAGAGCGCGCGCCGCATCCTGCGGCCGCCATGCGGCGGGCGCTTGGGCGCAGGTCCGCAGCATGGTCCTGCCGCCTATCTCAATGGCACTGGCCAAGCATGCGGCGCGGGCCACCGAGCTCCCGTGTCCATGCAGGTCGAGAAGCTCCAGGCCGGTGTCCATCCGAATCAGGGACTTCAGAACCGACAGTTCAACGGCAAGCACTAGGTACTCTGCCCCTTCCTGGGGGATATCCAGTTCCAGTTCCGAACCGGGCCGCGCGACGACCACGTCGTCGCAGCCCAGTTCGATGCCGTTGACGGCGACGGGGGCCCGGCCCAGGGAAACGCCGAGTTCGATGAGGCCCTCCGGGCATCCGACCCGCTGGTACATGGCGCAGTTCACGGTCTCGCGGTGGACCGAGACGCCCATGCCGAGGAAAGCCGACACCAACCGGCCGCGAAACGGGCCGGTCGAGAGCTTCAAGTAGTCCTGGCGATGGCCGCCCAACTGCTCCGACTGGGCGTCGAAGTCGTCGAATTCCATGTTCGAACAGGAGAAAGCGGTTTCGTTTTCCGGATAGTCGTCCTTGCTGGACGCCCGCAGCTCCGTCCCCGGCGTTCCGGCGCCGCTTTCGGATGTCGCCGCAGGTTTCCCTGGTGCCGAATCGTCGTTCATCGAGCAACCTTTCGATCGGATGCGCCCGTCCGGATGCACAGCATGCCATTTTCCCCAACTTTGGGGTCACACCGTTAGTCTGGCAAGCGAATGGGAATTGCCCCGGGTCCGAAGGCGGAAGGGCCGTGGCACTGGCCTTTTCCCGGCATGGTTGTCTCAAAAGCGAAGCGAGGCTTCCTTGCACGGCCGGCGCTACCGCATGCCCGCATCCCGCATCGGGCGAGCCCACCGGCCCTGCCACGCCGTGCGCCGGACGCGCGTTTTCGCCGCCTCCAGACCGCCGGGACAGCCGCCGCAACGGCAGAGGCCAACGCCACGATCGGGCTTGCGGAAGGCAACTGCCGCGACCCGGCGCCTTTTCGCTTGCGGGACTAACGACGTGCCCCTGAATGCGGGAACGTGGGGTCCTTGAGCCACCGGGCTCGTGATAGGACGGACCGGAGGCCCACACATGCATCTCGAACCCCCGTTCGACCCTTGTGGGGAGCCGGAGAGGGAACGCGGGCCGGCGCTCGCGCTGCTCGCCGCCGTAGCCCTGCTGTTCGCGGCCCCCACCGCCGCACTGGCACAGACGACGCTTGTCAGCAACGCAGGTGAAAATCGCGATAACTTCATCGTCGCAGGGGACTCTGCGTCCGGCAGAATAACGCAGCGATTTACTACCGGTAGCAATGCTGCGGGTTACGGTCTGAGTTCCGTCGGAATCCACATTCACGGGGACACTTCTTCGAGCACTGAAACCATGACGGTTTCGGTTCACAGGTTCGACAGCAGCGAGACCAACAATCTGGGCGGTCTGGTGGCGACGTTAAGCACTCCGTCCACGCTGAATGAAGGAGCCGTGAACGACTTCAGGGCACCCGGGAATACAGCATTGCTTCCGAATACCCGATACTTGGTGAATATCGCTACCGCAGGCGACAGCCCATACGATTTCCAGATAGGGGCGACGCACAGCGGCGCCGAGACGGGGGCCGCAGGATGGCTTATCGAAAACGCCTTCAGGCTCAATGGGAGCTTAAACAGCTCCTACGCCATGATGATGAACGTCGAGGGCACCACCACCAACAACCCCCCGACGGCCTCGAACAACACGGTGACGACCAACGAGGACACGGCCTACACCTTCGCGGCCTCGGACTTCGGCTTCGCCGACACGGACTCCGGCGATGCGCTGGCCAGCGTGACGATCACGACCCTGGAAAGCGCGGGGGACCTGGAGCTCGACGGCGCGGACGTGACCCTGAACGAGGTGATCACGAAGGCTGACATCGACGCGGGCAAGTTGACGTTCACGCCCGCGGCGAACGCGAACGGGACTGCCTACGCAACGTTCCGGTTCACGGTGAGCGACGGTGCCGATGGCAGTGCATCGTCCTACACCATGACCGTCGACGTGACGGCGGTAAACGATCCCCCGACGGTCGCGAACGCGATCCCGGACCAGAGCGCGACGGCGGGCACCGCCTTCACCTACCAGTTTGCTGCGAACACGTTCGACGACGTAGACGACAACACGCTGACCTACACGGCGGTCGAGGACGGAGAAAGCGCATTGCCGTCCTGGCTGAGCTTCGACGCCGGCACGCGCACCTTCTCGGGCACGCCTGCATCAGCGGACGTGGGCACGGTCACGGTGAAGGTGACGGCGAGCGATGATGACGGCGCCTCGGTGAGCGATACCTTCGACATCACCGTGAATGCGGCAGCCAGCAACCCGGCCAGCGGCCAGCCCGGCATTACGGGCACGCCGCAGGTGGGGCAGACGCTGACCGCGACGGTTGGCAACATCAACGACACCGACGGGCTGCCCACCTTCCCCGACGACTACAGGTTCCAGTGGGTGCAGGTGGACGGCGGAACCGAAACCGACATCGGCACGGATTCCCACGAGTACGCCCCTCCCGCCGCCGCTATCGGAAAAGCCATCAAGGTCAAGGTCACCTTCAACGACACCGACGGCAACGGCGAGGGACCGCTTGAGAGCGACGAGACCGCCGCCGTGGTCGCCATGCAGGAGGACTGCGCCACCGACCGCCCGGGCAACGACTGGTGCGCGACGATGACAGTGGGGGTTGGCGGTGGTCCCACCGTCAGAACCTATGGATTCAGATCCGGTCAAGGTGCGCTTAGCCACACCGCCTTCGACCATGGCGGGACCGTGTACACGCTGAGTGAGATCATTTTCGTCGACTACAGAGCCTCTAGCGCTGCGGACGGTTTCGACATCAGCATTAGCGACTACCTGCCGAGGGGCTCGGAGTTTGACATCGGTGGCGCGACACTCGCCGCCGACGCCAGCTCCGAAACGACAACTATCCACTCAGGCAGCGGGTATAGTTGGGACGCCGCCAACCCGGGCTGGATCGACGGCCAGAAGGTCACGGTGAGCGCCAACCTGGCGCCGGTGGTGACCGCCGCCGAGGTCAACAGCCACCAGCTCGTGCTGACCTTCGCCGAGGACCTCGATGCGAACTCGAAGCCCGTCGCGAGCGCGTTCACCGTGTACGTGAACGGTGGCGCGGGCACAAACCCCTCCAGGGTCGACACCATCAGGGGCAAGACCGTGACGATGACCCTGGCCTCCGCGGTCACCAGCGGCCAGACCGTGACCCTGGACTACACCGTGCCGGAGACGAACCCGCTGCGGGACGAGTCCGAACTCAACGCCCCGGCCTTCACTGGCCGGACGGTGACGAACAACACCCCCGCCAACAACGCCCCGACGGCCGCGGATAACACGGTGACAACCGACGAGGACACGGCCTACACCTTTGCGGCGTCGGACTTCAACTTCGCCGACGCAGACGCCGGCGACACGCTGGCGAGCGTGACGATCACAACCCTGGAGAGCGCGGGGGACCTGGATCTCGACGGCACGGACGTCATCGCGAACCAGGTGGTCACGAAGGCGGACATCGACGCGAGCAAGCTGACGTTCACGCCTGCGGAGAATGCAAACGGCAGCGCCTACGCAACGTTC
>JAPPDJ010000067.1 GCA_028824555.1 Gammaproteobacteria bacterium
AGAAAAGCGTCCTCGCTTTTCTCGGAGGGGGGGCCGCCGACCCAACACCCGTACGTCACAATCCCCGAACGAAGCCCCCTCACGTCCCTCCTCCTTTCGTTTCTCTGGAAGGGGGAGTCGAAAGGCGCCTCGCTTTTCGGAGGGGGGCTTCTCGCAGGGGGGCTCAACTCCGGCGCAAGCGCCGTCTTCTACGGCGCAAGCTCCTAGATCAACGCGGGCGACCACAAGGTCACCCCTATGGGGCAGGGTTCTGGTCGGGGCAGAGAGATTCGAACTCCCGACATCCTGCTCCCAAAGCAGGCACGCTACCAGACTGCGTCATGCCCCGAATGGCCGCGATCATACGCCGGTAGTAGCGCGCCCTAAAGGGCGCGTCGGCAGTTCGCTAGCGCGAACTGCTGGCCTTCGTGCTAGCGCGCCCTGACGGGCGCGTTGGCAGTTTGCTGCGCAAACTGCTCGCGTTTGCTCGCGGGGTAAAGTCCGACAGGCTGGTAGGCTGTCGCAAACGCATCCTCCAATGGGTCAAGAGCCGCCGCATGACCGCTCAAGTCCTCAACGGCAACGCCATTGCAGCCGGAATACGCAAGCGCATTGCGGTGCGGGTGCGGGAGCGCGAAGCCGCCGGGTTGCGGCCGCCGGGACTGGCGGTGTTGCTGGTAGGAGACGACCCGGCATCGGAAATCTACGTTCGCCTCAAGCGCAAGGACTGTCAGGAGGTGGGGTTCAAGTCGGATGTACGACACCTTTCCGCCAATACGCCCGAGCAGCGCTTGGTGGACATGGTGCGGGCCCTGAACGAAGACACCACCATCGATGGCATTCTGGTGCAGTTGCCGCTGCCGTCGCAGATCGACGCGCTGGCGGTGATCGAGCACGTCTCGCCCGACAAGGACGTGGATGGCGTGCATCCGACCAACATGGGCCGGCTGGCGCTCAGAGCGCCGAGATTGCGGCCTTGCACGTCGCTGGCGGTGATGACGCTGATCGAGCACACCGGCGTTGCCGTCCGGGGCCTGCATGCGGCGGTGGTCGGTGCCTCGAACCATGTCGGGCGGCCGATGGGACTTGAACTCTTGCTGGTTGGATGCACCGTCACCACCGTGCACCGGTTCTCCCGCGATACCGCGGCGCATGTGGCCGAGGCCGACATCGTGGTCTCCGCCACGGGCAAGGCGGGCCTGGTGGGGGCCGACTGGGTAAAGCCGGGCGCCATCGTGATCGATGTCGGCATCGTCGCGCAGGCGGACGGCAAGACGAGGGGCGACGTGCGCTTTGACGAGGTGCGAGAGCGCGCGGGGTGGATCACGCCGGTGCCCGGCGGCGTCGGCCCGGTCACCCGGGCAACGATGCTGCAGAACGCCCTGCGCTCCGCCGACGCACGCGATGGCGTGGCGGAGGCGTTGTGACGGCGCTCTTTCTGTCGGACCTGCACATCGACGAGACCGTGCCGCATGTGCGGGCAGGGCTTGAGCGGGTGCTCAGCGAAGCCGCCGACGTTGTCGATGACATCTATATCTTGGGAGACCTCGTTGAGGTGTGGGTCGGCGATGACGACGACGCCGTCTCGGCGAGGGAGCTGCGCAGTGCGTTAAAGGCCGCCTCGGAGCACAGCCGTGTGCATGTGATGCATGGCAATCGCGACTTCCTCCTTGGGGAGCGCTTTGCCGAAGAGACCGGCGTGACGCTGCTGCCAGACCCAACGTGCGTAGAGATTGGAGAGCGCCGTGTGCTGCTGGCGCACGGGGATGCGTATTGCACCGGTGACTTGGAGTACCAAGCGATGCGGCGGATGTTCCGGTCCCCTGACTGGCAGCGCTCTGTGTTGGCGCGACCCTTGGCCGAACGCCGCCAACTGGCTCAAGGCCTGCGCGCCCAAAGCGTCGCCGCCGGCGCCAACAAGGCGGAAGGAATCATGGACGTGACCGCCGAGGCCGTGACCGAAGCGATGGCTGAGCACAATGCCGGCCTCCTAGTCCACGGCCACACCCACCGTCCGGCAATCCACGAACTCGGCGACGGAAAACGCCGCATCGTCCTCGGCGACTGGGGTCGGTGCGGCTGGACCTTGCACCTTGGCGAAGACCCAAGCGACGACCGCTTGCTCTGCTTCGGGCTCTCCTGACGACAGTCTCCTCGCGTGGGATAAGTTCAACCATTTGATTTGAAATAATTTTCTTTAGTAGAGAACGGGCTTGTCCCGTACCGTTCCGAATTCGTCGGTCAGCGCGCCAGAACGCGATAGCTGCGTTCGTAGTGTGCGAGGGAGCGCTCGTGGAACTCGCGGTCGATGCGTTGGGTGGCTTCGGCGGCGCGAATTGGAGCGGCCCGGTCGGCGACCGGCGCCAGGCCTAGCTCGGTAAGCAAGGGGTCCGCGTCCCGCGCCAGGTGCTGACGAAGGACGTCATAGGCCACGAGTTCGATGGCTGTGTCGGCCGTGGGCGCCAAGCCGTAGTTGGCAGCCGCCGCAAGCAGGTGCGCTTCGTCGACGATGGTGACGCAAGCGGCGACGCTCTCGCGCAGCAGTTGCCCGAGTCGCTGCCACACCAATGCCCGCTGGGAGTCCTCAAAGCCGTTCCAGCCGACTACCTCGTGGGCGAAACGCTTGCAGCCCCGGCACACCAAGTCGCCGTACGTGGTGGAGCAAATGCCGATGCAGGGCGTGCGCCTGAGCGCGATGGCTGGATGCTCCTTAAGGGGCCAATCAATGCCGGCATTGTACGGGCGACGGGCGAGCGAATGTTGGGGCAAGTCCGGGCGCCAAAATGCCGTATGATTCGCGCCCGGCTCGCGGGTGTGCGGGTCGGACGATGGTGGATGTAGCTCAGCAGGTAGAGCCCCGGATTGTGGATCCGGCTGTCGTGGGTTCGAGCCCCATCATCCACCCCAGTTTGTGCAATGACCGTCGGCGACGCTCGCCGACAAGAGCGGACGAGCGCCATGCGGATATCCGTGGAGACCACCGGCGGACTGGAGCGCAAGCTCAATGTGGCCGTACCGGCGGAATCCTTTGAAAGCCAGGTGCAGGAGCGCCTGAAGGACACGGCAAAGCAGGTTCGGTTGCCCGGATTCCGGCCGGGGCGCGTGCCGATGAAGGAAGTGCGTCGGCGCTTCGGCACCAGGGTGCGCGCCGATGTGGCTAGCGATGTCATCGACCGCAGCTTCACCGATGCCGTGATCCAGGAGTCCCTCACGCCGGTGGGTCAGCCTCGCGTCGACATCGTCAATCTCGCGCCGGGCGCCGACTTCGAGTATTCCGCCACGTTCGAGGTTCTGCCGACGTTCCAGGTGGCGGATCTCTCCGGCATGGAAGTGGTGCGCCTGGAAGCGGAAATCACCGAAGCCGACATCGACCAGATGGTGGAGGACCTGCAGAAGCGCGCCACCATCTGGGAGGAAGCTGAGCGTCCCTGTGCCGACGGCGACCGAATCACCTATCGAGCCCAGATGCCGTCGCAGGCACGCAAGGCCGATGACGACGGCTGGACCACCGAACGCAACTTCGTTCTCGGCGAGGACGCCGTGCCGCTCGGCGACACCCTGCGGGGGCTCTCGGCTGGCGAGCAGGCATGGCTCGACCTTGAGGGAGCGAGCGCAGGCGATTCCGAGGCCGCTGACGAGCCAGATGGCGCCACGACGGACGCCACCGGCGAGGCGGCCGCAGCAGATACCTCCAGCGCTGCCCTCCCCGATGGCGGCAACGAGCCTGTTGAGGCGGAACCGGTCGAAGAGACGCCCGCACCCGACGAGGGCGCCGCGGCCGGCGGGGCAGTGCCCGCAGACGACACGGGCACGGAGCAAAAGGCGGGCTGGATGCTCGAACTCACCCTCGTGGAACAGGGCCGACTGCCGGAGCTCGATGCCGAGTTCTTCACCGGCTATGGCGTCGAGGACGGCACCGAGGAGTCGTTCCGCGCCCTGGTGCGGCAGAACATGCAGGCTCGCCTCGACGAAGCTGTGCGCCAGCACCTGCGCAACTCGGTGATGGATACGTTGCGCACGGGGCATGACTTCCCCTTGCCGAACCCGATGGTCGAGGACACGATCGCCGCGCAGCGGGAACGCTACCAAGGGTTCGGCATCGATCCTGCACAGATTCCACAAGAAGTGCTCACGAAATCCGCCGAAGCGATCGTGCGCACCCAACTCGTGGTGCGGCGCATCGTCGAGGACGAGGAGCTGACGGTGGACCCGACCCGGCTGCGCGAGCGCATCGATCAGTATGCGAGTTCGTTCGACGACCCGGACGCGCTGGTGCAGTACATCTATTCCGACGACCAACGGCTCGACCGCTTCGAGGCGCAGGTGCTCGAGGAGCAGGTGGTGGAACTCGTGGCGGAGCGGGCGCAATCCCGCACCGAACAGTTGAGCTACATGGAAGCGCTGCAGCGAGCGTCCGAGGGCGACGCGCCGGCCGACGAGGACGTGGGCGAGGTGCCTGCTGAACCCGATCAGGCTGCCGCGGAAGCTCGGGGCGAAGCCTCCGAGGAAGAGCCCGGCGAGGAAGCCCCAGCGTCCGAGCCCGAGTCCGAGTCGGACGAGAACGGCTGAACCACGCTATGGCCCTTAAGCGCTTGACCAACCCGAAGGAGACCACCTTGGCGGACCACATTTCCGACAGCCCCCCAACGCCAATGACCGGCCTTGGCCTGGTGCCCATGGTCATCGAGCAGAGTGCCCGCGGGGAGCGGGCCTACGACATCTTCTCGCGCCTCTTGCGCGAGCGGATCATCTTCCTCGTGGGGCCTATCGAGGACACCGTGGCCAACCTTGTGGTGGCGCAGCTTCTGTTTCTCGAGTCCGAGAACCCCGACAAGGACGTGCATCTCTACATCAACTCGCCGGGGGGTGCCGTTACGTCGGGCTTGTCCGTTTACGACACCATGCAACTCGTGCGCTGCGACGTCGCTACCTGGTGCATCGGCCAGGCCGCCAGCATGGGTGCCTTCCTGCTCGCTTCGGGTGCCGAAGGCAAGCGCAAGGCGCTGCCCAATTCGCGCATGATGCTGCACCAGCCGTCGGGCGGGTCTCGTGGCGTTGCCGCCGACATCGAGATCCAAGCGCGGGAAATCCTCTCCATGCGACAACGCATGAACGAGCTGCTCGCGGCGCACACGGGCCAGTCGGTGGATCGGATCGCCGAAGACACCGACCGAGACTATTGGATGAGCCCGGAAGAGGCGGCGGAATACGGCCTCATCGACTCCGTGCAGTATCCAAGGGAACCGGACCGAAAAACACTCGGCTCCGTTTAGTCGCTAGCAGGGGACGGGACAAGCCCGCCCCCTGCGAAGGAAACCGTGGGGTTGCAAAATCGGCGGCAACCCATCATGTTTGCGTTTCCTCCGTTTCTTGAGAGCCAGAGACATTCATGGCGGACAACCACAGGGGCAAGGGCGACGAAGCGGGCAAGATGCTTTACTGCTCGTTTTGCGGCAAGAGTCAGCACGAAGTTCGCAAGCTCATCGCCGGGCCGAGCGTCTTCATCTGCGACGAGTGCGTTGAGCTCTGCAACGACATCATCCGCGAGGAAGTCCAGGAGACCGGCGAAAGCAAGGAGAGCGACCGGCTGCCGGCCCCGGCGGAGATCAAGGCCACCCTCGATGAGTACGTCATCGGCCAGGAGTACGCCAAGAAGGTGCTCTCGGTGGCTGTGTACAACCACTACAAGCGCCTGAACTACAAGGGCAAGAAAGACGACGTCGAGCTTTCCAAGAGCAACATCCTCTTGATCGGCCCCACCGGCTGCGGCAAGACGCTGCTTGCGGAAACCCTGGCGCGAGTGCTCGATGTGCCTTTCACCATCGCCGATGCCACCACCCTCACCGAGGCTGGATACGTCGGCGAGGACGTCGAGAACATCATCCAGAAGCTGCTGCAAAAGTGCGACTACGACGTGGACCGCGCCCAGGTTGGCATCGTCTACATCGACGAGATCGACAAGATTTCGCGCAAGTCCGACAACCCGTCCATCACCCGCGACGTTTCGGGCGAGGGGGTGCAGCAGGCCCTGCTCAAGCTGATCGAAGGAACCCTCGCGGCAGTCCCGCCGCAAGGCGGGCGCAAGCATCCGCAGCAGGAGTTCCTGCAGGTGGACACTTCCAACATCCTGTTCATCTGCGGCGGCGCCTTCGCCGGGCTCGACAAGGTGATCCAGAACCGCACCTCGAAGAGCGGCATCGGCTTCTCCGCCGACATCGCCGGCGAGGCGGACCGTGCCAAGATCGGCGAAACCCTGCGCGGCGTGGAACCGGAAGACCTCATCAAGTATGGCCTGATCCCGGAATTCGTCGGTCGCCTGCCGGTGGTGGCAACGCTCGAGGAACTCGACAGCGAAGCGCTGATGCAGATCCTCACCGAGCCGCGCAACTCCCTCACCCGGCAGTACACCAAGCTCTTCGAGATGGAGGGCGTCGAGGTGGTGTTCCGCGACGACGCCCTGCAGGCCGTCGCGCGCAAGGCCATGGAGCGCAAGACCGGCGCCCGGGGGCTGCGCTCGATCCTCGAAGGCGTCTTGCTCGACACGATGTACGACCTGCCGACCCAGCAGTCGGTGAGCAAGGTGGTGGTGGACGAATGCGTCATCGAAGGACGGCGCCCGCCCATGGTCATTCCGAGCATGGACGAGAAGGTCGCCGGCGCCGAGGGCTAACCGCTAACTTGGCCACACACGCATGAGCGAGGAACAGGGCAAGCCGACGCGCATCGCCAGCATCCCGGTCCTGCCACTCAAGGACATGGTGGTCTTCCCGCACGGCGTGCAGCCGCTCTTCGTCGGCACAGAGCGCTCGATCCGGGCGCTCGAAGCCGCCGCCAGCGGCGATGGCGAGCGTCGCATCCTGCTGCTCGCCAAGCGCAATGGCGAAGCGGCAGAGCCCACCCGCGAGGATGTCTTCGACGTTGGCGTCGTCGGCCTCGTGCTGCAAATGCTGACGCTGCCGGACGGCATGGTGAAGGTTCTGGTGGAAGGCCAGGCCCGCGCCAAGCTCGAAACCTACGACGTCACCGGCGAGCACACCCTCGCCAACGTTGATGTGTGGCACGAACCCATGCTGCCGGACGATCAGGCGGATGCTCTCGTGCGCGAGGCCAAGCAAGTCTTCGAGCGCTATTGCAAGTCCACCAAGGTGGCGGAAGACGTGATCGCCGCAGCCACGAGCCTCGACGACCCCGGTCGCCTCCTCGACACCCTTGCCGGACAACTGCCGCTCGATTTGCCGCAGCGCCAGCAGGTGCTTGAAACCCTCGATCTGCACGCGCGGCTGAAGTCGGTGTCCGATTTCCTCGGCACGCGCATCGAGGCTGGCGATGTCAAGCGTGACATCCGCCGCCGCGTCAAGGGACAGATGGAGAAGAGCCAGCGCGAGTACTACCTGAACGAGCAGATGAAAGCCATTCAGAAGGAACTCGGCGGCGGCGAGTCTGCAAGCAGCGATGCCGACGAAATGGCGAAGCGCATCGAGGCCGCCGGCATGGCCCGCGAGGCGAAGGAAAAGGCCGACACCGAACTCGGCAAGCTCAAGCTCATGCCGCCCATGTCGGCCGAAGCCACCGTGGTGCGCGGCTATCTCGATTGGCTTGTGGGGCTGCCGTGGCGCAAGCGGAGCCGGGTGCGCCGCGACCTGCGCGCCGCCAGCCGCATTCTCGACGAGGACCACTACGGCCTCGAGGAAGTCAAGGCGCGCATCCTCGAATACCTTGCCGTGCAGGGACGAGTGCGCAAGGTCAAGGGGCCAGTGCTTTGTCTCGTCGGTCCCCCTGGCGTCGGCAAGACCTCCCTTGGCGAGTCCATCGCCCGTGCCACCAACCGGCGCTATGTGCGCATGGCCTTGGGGGGCGTGCGCGACGAGGCGGAAATCCGCGGCCACCGCCGCACCTACATCGGCTCGCTGCCGGGCAAGGTGCTGCAGAAGCTCTCCAAGGCCGGGGTGCGGAACCCATTGTTCCTGTTCGACGAAGTGGACAAGATGGGTCAGGACATGCGCGGCGACCCCGCCTCGGCCCTGCTCGAAGTGCTGGACCCGGAGCAGAACCATTCCTTCAACGACCATTACGTGGAGGTGGACTTCGACCTTTCGGACGTGTTCTTCGTCTGCACGTCCAACTCGATGAACATCCCCCCGGCGCTGCTCGACCGCATGGAAGTGATCCGCCTGCCGGGCTACACCGAGGAGGAGAAGCTCAAGATTGCCACCCGCTTTCTGACGCCAAAGCAGAAGCGCTTAAGTGGCCTCAAGGATGGGGATTTCGAACTCGGCGAGGACGCGCTGCGCCACCTGGTGCGCTACTACACGCGCGAGGCTGGCGTCAGGGGTCTCGAGCGGGAGATCGCCAAGATCTGCCGCAAGATCGTCACCGAGCAAGCCTTCGGCGAGCGCGAGGCGGGCCCGGCGGCGATCACCGAGGAGGACATCGAACGCTACAACGGCGTGCGCCGCTTCACCTATGGCCTCGCCGAGGAAGCGAGCCAGGTGGGTGTCGCCACCGGCCTCGCCTGGACGTCCGCTGGAGGCGAACTCCTCAGCATCGAAGCCATTGCCGTGCCCGGCAAGGGCCGCCAGATCAAGACCGGCTCCCTTGGCGACGTGATGCAGGAGTCCATCCAGGCCGCGATGACGTTTGTGCGCAGCCGTGCCGCGGCCCTCGGCATCCCCGCCGACCACCACGAGAACCACGACATCCACATCCACGTCCCGGAAGGCGCGACGCCCAAGGATGGGCCCAGCGCCGGCGTCGGCATGTGTACGGCCCTCGTCAGCGTCATCACCGGCATCGCCGTCTCCGCCGACATCGCCATGACCGGCGAAATCACCCTGCGCGGCCAGGTGCTCCGTATCGGCGGCCTGAAGGAAAAGCTCCTCGCCGCCCGCCGAGGCGGCATCCGCCGCGTCATCATCCCGAAGGAAAACGAACCCGACCTAAAGGAAATCCCGGACAACGTCCTCGAAGACCTCACGGTCATGCCCGTATCCTGGATGGACGAAATCATCGACATCGCCCTCGAACACCGCCCCACGCCCCGCGAAGACGCCACCGAACTCCCACTAACGCAACCTGACCCGTCACGGGCCGCCGCGGAAGCTTCGCTCAACACTCACTGACGCCCGTGGCGTTGAGACGACTTTTTCCCATCGGACGACTGAGCGAGCGCTTTGTGCTTGATGCGATGGATGGGAAAGTCGGACCGTCTTTGCGAACTGACATCCGAGCGATACCGCTTAGCTCACTTCGTCGGCGTAGCGCCGGGCCCGGTACGTTGCAGAGTTCCTTTTTGCTCCGCCGGCCCCGCACGATCGAGCATCCGCACCAACGCAGCAGTGAACGCGGCGATGTCTGCGTTGGTGCCTTTCTGAACCACACGTCGGAGCGTTCTGCCGACCATCCTGTCGTCGTGAATGTGCTGCTCCAGAAACGAGACAACCTCGCGAACGTCGTGTGTACCGGCAGGCTCGTAACGCGTCCTCGTAGATTCCAAGGCGTGCGTTGGATGATCCCTCACATCTCGAAGATCGTCCGCCGTCCCACTCCTCCGATTAGGAGAAGCGCCCGGTATGTCCGGCTTGCGTCGCTCTTGCGGCGGCGAATCAGCTGGTGCCTCGGGAAGTATGTTCCGGCTTTTGATTAGTAACGTCTGGCCAAACTTGAGCTTCACCCACTGCCATCGGAACCCGCCTCCACCGACCATTGCGTCGCCACCAAGCCTTTGGCCAGGACCGAGGCCCAAGACCATAAGGTCGCCATCCTTCGTCTGGGCCAATGCGTCGGCTCGCGTCCGTGGTGGCTTCCAGCGCAGCAAGTCGGGATAAGCGTAGCTCGGTGGCACCTCGCCCGCAGCGATCCGTGCCAAGCGTCGTGCCTCCGATCGAAACAGGTCACCATCCAACACATCCACCGGCGGTTCAGTGTCGGCGGCGGCGCCGAGTATCGCCCCCGCCATAGTGGCGATTGTGTCCGTGTCCGTGCCGAGCGCATTCGCTGCGATCCGCATCGCTTCCACGGGGCAGGGCTCGCACCACGTCAACGCAACTGCAGCCAGGGCGGTCAGCATTCCGCTGCCGCGCCTTTTGGGGTCGCGTAAATCCAGCGCGTTCACGACGGCCGCATAGCCATCTTCGCCGTGCATCTTGGAGGCGTCGACCATTCCGATTGCCTTGCGCAAGTCGCCCACCGTGCGCTCCCACGCTGAGTGGAACGCACCGGCCTCTTGCTCAAATGCAACCCGCCAAAAACTCAACTCCGGATCGCTCGCAATCGTCTCCGGCAGACAGGCAGCGGCGTCAACGATGGCAGGCAGGTCGGCTCGCGATGGCGGCCGGCCGAAATTCATGGCATGGGCAACGCAGAGCGCATGGAGAACTGCCCCAAGGATCCCGTTGGGGTGAGAGTGGGTACAGACGGAGTTCCGAACCACGGCCGGAAGAAAGGCGGCGGGGTCGCTAGAGCAAGACGCCCACACATGCGGCTGGATGCGCATTGCAGCGCCGTTTCCGCCGGATTGCGTCCAGCCGCGGAACTTGTTGCTCCACCAGACGGATTTGGGGCGGCTAAGCTGTTCGGCTGCTGCGCTGGTCGACTTGCCGCCACCAAGGCCGTAGCTGAGCCACACTGGCAGTTCGACCTTGGCGAATGCCTCGACATCGAACCCGTCGGGGCGGATGGCGCGACTCGTTGCGAGACGCAGCTGGGAGTCATCCGAGTAGCAACCTGCGGGGAGCGATGCACGCACGCCGGATCGCCCACCAACTCGACGGTTCCAATCGATGGGCCGGTTCAGGGCGGCCCCGCCGGTTCGACGCTTCAGTCCGACCTCGTCGGTCAGCTCACTGATCCAACCAATGGCGTCTCCGTACGCGGCCCACAGCGACGAGCGCTCAATTTGTAAAGCGCGTTCTTCGTTCGGTGCGGGGTTGGGCGGTGTGCGTTCCCCAGAATCTGAGAACAGATCGCCTTTGCTCATCGGAACACCTCCGGAGCGTGTTGGATTGGGACTTCCCGTGTGAGACCCAATCCAGCGAGTATCCCAGCGATGGCGTCGATCGTCTCCTCCTTCTGAACATCGATCCGGCGGAGGAATTTGCACGGCACTTCGCCAGGGTATAGCACCTCGGCTTGCCTGTCGGTGGGCCAGTTGCGCTGCTTCCCTTCGCGACGATGCACATCGCCATAGCGTCCGCGCACTTGCTCGGCGAACAACTGATTGAAGCCGTCCACTCCTTCCGCTCGCCGGCACGCCGGATAGATGTTGTTCGTGGTGGTGAAAACGACGCCGGGCTGTCCCAGCAGCTCTACCGAAAAGGCGAGTACGACCCATGGGTTTTCCTTCGCGCCATGCCAACTCACGGACGCGTCGAACATCCAATCGTTGATACGCGAGATCGACAGATTCACGTAATCGAGCCACGCTGGGTCCTTTCGAACCTCGACATTGGGCTGGTAGACGTGCTCAAGGTATGTCTCTTCGGGCAGCCGCTGGCGACTCTTGACAGTCTCGGCGGCCAAAATGCCGATTGCGCCGTCCACGGTCGTGAAATGGAGCACATCTTCCACGCCCCGCTCCTTGGCCGCGGCAACGACATCGGGCCGGTCGGGCAGTTCGGCTACCTCGCTGCTCGTCCTCGGACGTGCGTGCAAGATCGGCATTACTTGAGCCTCAGAAGATCGTACGTCTCGCGATCCAACAGTTCGATCAGCGTAGATCGATCGTCGGGCTTGTAGCCGAGGGTCACCGTCTTGCGCGCCCGACCGATGCCCATCGCTACCAGCCTCTGGAGTGATTCGAGTGTGCCGTCACCGTCTTCAGCCCCATGTGGCGTCACCTCTTGGTTCAGCCCCGGCATGAGGACGTGGTCGAACTCGAGGCCCTTGGCCGAGTGGATGGTCGAGAGGGCGATCTGCTCCGGGCCGGTTGGCCAATCGCGCTCTCGGGTCAGCTCGCAATACTCTAGGCCACGTTCGGTAAGTGCTTTGCGGACGAAATCAAACCACCGACCGCCTTGCGGCTGGAGGATCGCCACAGTGTCTCCGACCGCGAGCACGGGCTCGATATCGTCTAGCATCCTCGCCAGCTGAGCGTTGTACAAGCCGGCGAGCACTCGCGGCCTTGCGCCCTCACCAGCGCAAGCGCCAGCATCTGGTACAACGCCGTCCTCTTCCGCAGACAGATCTTTGACAAGCGAGGCAGCGAGGCGGGCGATGGCCGCGGTGTTGCGGTGGTTCCTTCCCAATGTGAAGACTTGGCCGGGGCGCATGCTGATGCCAACCTCGCGCCACTGGAATGCTTGCGGGTAAACCCGTTGCACAGCATCGACGACGAAGGTCGTTGTGTGATCCTCGCTGAGGTGAGCGAGAAGGCAGCGAACCTGATTGGCGGACAGGTCTTGCGCTTCATCGACGACCACAATGTCGTACTGTTCGCTGGGCGCGGTCGCCGCAACACGCGCTACATCCTGCCAGTCCATCTGCCCTAGTCGTGTTTTCGCCTCTTCGTAGGGTTCGATGACATCGGACAGGAGCTTGGCTCGAACGGCTTTCTGCATGGGCGGCGCACGGCCACGACCGCTACGCGTCGCGTCGAGGTATTCGTCACGCCGCTCTCGCGGGAATCGTCCGAGTAAGTACTGTACCTCGTCCTCGAAGTAGCGGGAGTCCGAGGGGAAGCCAGCCGCACGCAGGAGGTCTTGGGACGTTCGTCGGTCGATGATGCTGGCCCTGCCTCCCGGGCAAAGTCCCATTGCCCAACGAGAGAACGTCTCGACGATTAACTCCACATCGTCGTCACTGGCCTGCTGTTTGGCCAGTTCCTCTACGTAGCCTCGCAGCGTTCGGTTGAAGGTCAGCACGAGCACGCGAACCGGACCGTTCAGCCCAAGTCGCGAAAGCCTGGCAATCCTAGCCGCACACAGTTGGCGTAGGCGCATCACGGCGGCCGTTGTCTTTCCACTTCCAGCAGCACCGCGAATCAGTCGGAACCCTGGGCCGACATCCCGCAAGATCGGAAGCTGTTCCGCGGTTGGCTTGATGTTCTGCAACACGCGCATCGGCCAAGCTTACACTTGGCCCCTTCTCGTTGCAGTACATCCACAGCGTCGCGACCATCGCCGCGCCCGGCCAAGCGTGAGAGCGGTTCACCGGTGCCACGCCATGCTGGAGCTATCTGGGTCTGTCTTGGCGTGGAGTGGAGTTCCAGGGGCGGTTCGAGAAGGACGGCCACGTCGAGACCTTCCACAGGCCGCATCCCGAAGGAAGCGAAGCGATACCAAGTGCGCGCCGCAAGCGCCGCCAAACCGCTCGCTGCGCTCGGTGTCTGGCCCCCAGCCCCACCTCCCTGCGACCTCGCGCCGCAGAATGCCATACGTGGCATTCTGCGGCGCGAGGTCATAGGGTATTCTTGCAGCGAATTGGAGTTTAGCCATGAGTAACGTCATGACATACAAGGGATTCTCTGCCTGCGTCGATTACGACGATGAGGACGGGATACTCGTGGGGAAAGTCGCAGGAATTCAGGACGGCGTGGGGTTCCACGCAGAATCCATTGCTGGGCTCGGCGCAGCGTTCCACGAGGCCGTGGACGATTACGTCGAAACATGCGCCAAGATCGGCAAGGACCCCGACCGGCCCTACTCCGGTCAGATCGTGCTTCGCATCAATCCAGACGTGCATCGCGAGGCGGCAATCGCCGCGGAGTTGGCGGGCCAAGACCTAAGCGAGTGGACAGAGGAAGCACTCAGGCGCTCAGCGGCGCAGTGACGACGGTTTCCAAACGGTAGGGCCGTAGCGGACGGACTTGTCTGGTCCGGTCCATGCCGAGTCAGTCGATGTGCCCAGTACGGGACGGGACAAGCCCGTTCCGTACGAGGAAATGGCGGAGTTGTTGCACCATGAGGGGCGACGCGTGCGCCCTTCCGCCTTAGGTCATTCCACGGTGAGGATGTTGCTTGCGTAGTGCTTGAGTTCTCCGTTCTCTTCCACGTCGGCGATCAGGCGGTACTGGCCGGATTCGGTGGGCGAGTAGGCGCAGAGCTCAAGCGTCGTCTCGGTTCCGTCGATGTCTGTCCAGTCGTCTGACTCGTCTGCTCGCCTTTGCCAGACGGAGCGCAGCACGGTGTAAACGATGCCAAGAAGGTTGAGCTCGTCCACTGGCTCGCACCCGGTGGTGGTCTGGAACGCGAGGGTAATGGTGCCGATGCCCACCTCGATTGGCGGGAAGCGTTCGTACACCGGCTCGTCGACCTCCTCGTCGTCTTCCCCGGAGGAACCGCTGTCGTCACCGTCGCCCGGCATTTCGGCCGCGCCGGAGTCCGGCACGCGCACCGCCGGATTGGCGCAGACGACATGGCCGTCGAATTCCGCCTCCACGCTGTAGCCACCCGTTTCGCCGTCCTTGGCCGAGACCATGAGGTAGTAGATGCCGGGCGTGAGCGTGGTGTCGATGACGAAGTTGCCGCGGTCGCCGCCGGTGTCCGCCTCGGCGAGCACGTTGCCGGCGCTGTCCTGCAGTCGCCCCACGGTATCGGTGGGGCCCTTGGTGCGGAGCACGATGGCGGTCTCGGCGTTCACGTCAATGCGGAAGGCGTCGATGTCGCCTGCCGGGCGGAGGCTGCCGGCCGTTTCCATCGCGGTGATTCGCGTCGATGCGCCAACGGTGTCGCCGTGGTCGTCGCCACCGCGCTGGATGCGCGCCAGCACCCGGTACGGACCGGTGGCGCCGCCCGAACCGCTGACGGTGAGGTAGTACACGCCGCCATCCAGCGTCTCGACGATGCGGAAGTTGAGGCTGGTGGCGCTGGCATCGTCGTTGGCGGCGATGGTCTCGCCTTCGCTGTCGGACAGCACCGCCATGATGTCGGTGGTGCCGCCGCTCTGCACGGCGATCTCCGCCCGGCCTTGCAGTTCGATGCGGAACACGTCCACGTCGTCGCGATGTTCCAGACTTGCCTCGGTGCGGATGCCAAAGGCGATCACCGTGGAGGTCGCGCGGGTGTTGCCGTCGTCCGGCATCGCCATGTCGGCGCCCGCGGTGCCGGTGGCGAGCGCAACCACCGCCGCGAAAAGGCCACCGATAGAGGGGCGTCTTGGTGCCTTGACCATGCCAGCGTCGAAGGTTGTCTGGTTCATGCGCTTTTTCCTGCCTTGGGTTGAGTGCGGCGAGTCTCGTGGATTGTTGGGGCCGGCGCGGCAATCCGCCCGACCCGCGGCAAATCTACTACGAGCGGCACGGTCGTTGGCGGGCAAATTGCCTGCCGGGAAAGGCCCTCGGTACCGGCCCTAAGCGAGGGCAACGCGTGCATCGGTGCGTTGTGGCTGCGGCCAGAGGCCTCTCGCGGACGCATGGACGCCAAGGGGAGTTTGAAAGTGTTTGCGCCGGTGGTTTAATGCATTCGCACCGGATGGCCAATGGCCACGGGTAGCGTAGGAATGCCTAGACTGACACGGAGCCCGCACGAATGAACAAACCCGAACTCGTTGACGCCATTGCGAAGGCCGCTGACATCCCCCGCACCAAGGCCGCCAAGGCGCTCGACGGCACCTTGGATGCCATCCGTCAGAGCCTCAAGGATTCGGAACCCGTCTCGATCGTCGGATTCGGCACCTTCGAGGTGCGCGAGCGCGGTCCTCGCATGGGGCGCAACCCGCGCACCGGCGAGAGCATCCAGATCGCCGCATCTCGCTCGCCCACGTTCCGTGCCAGCCGGACGTTGAAGGACGCCATCAGCTAGGGGGCTGCGCCGCACAAACGGCGCTTACCCCCTAGCCTTAGTAGCGAGCGAATGCGAGCACGCGCGCTCGCAGGGCGCGTGGCCGTTAGGGAGCGCTAGCTTGGCCTGGCCGCTGCTCGGGGTCGGAGGACCCCGCAGGCAGCTGCGACAAGCGAGCGTCTGATTCGGCCGGTGCAGATGGCCATCGGTCGGGTTGGTTCATTGCCTTACGATGCGGGCACTGCCCCGCGTCGCCGTTCGCCCGTTGGCGGGGACTTGGATCAGAGCGGTCTTCAGGGAGTTCGTCCATGCTGATGCAGAAATTGCGCGATGGCGCCCAAGGCATCGCCGCCAAGGTGGTCATTGGCCTTTTGGTGTTCGTGCTCGCGGCGTTCGGCTTTGGCACGATTGACCTCTTTTCGGTTTCCGAGCCGGTGGCCGCCACCGTCAACGGCGAGGAGGTCTCCCAAGGCGACTTGGAAGTCGCCATCGCCCGACAGCGATCCATCATCCGGGCGCAGATGGGCGAGTCAGCGAGTGACGAGCTCTTGGACCGGATCGTCACTCCCGACGCCGTGCTCGGCGTGCTGGTGGACGAAACCTTGCTTGCGCAGGCGGCAGAGGATCTGGATCTCGCCGCCTCAGAGGAACTGGTGGAGTTGCGCATTCGCTCGGACTTCGCCGGCATTTCGGACCTCGACGAGACGGGCTTCCGCAACCGCCTTGCCACCGCTGGCTACACCCCCTTAGGCTATCAGGCGGAGATTGTGGAACTCGAACTCAGGTCGCAGCTTTCCGGAGGATTCCGCGACACGGGCTTCGTCACCGAGCGGGAACTGCGCCGTGCTGCCGAGGTGATGACCCAGCGCCGCGACATCGCCTGGCTCGAATTCCCGGTGTCGGCCTTTGAGGCCACGGTGGAGGTGGAGGAAGTGGACATCGAGGCCCACTACGAGACCGCCATCGACGACTACATGACCGAAGAGACCTTCGACTTCAGCTACGTCAGCCTGCCGCTCGGCGGCCTCGAGGCCGAAGTGGAGGTAACGGACGACGAGATCGTCGAACGCCACGAGGCAGAATCTCTAGCTCTCGCCGACAAGCCGCCACGTCGCCGCGGCAGTCACATCCTGTTCGAGATGAATGACGACCGCACCGTCGACGAGGCGCTTGCCTTGGCACAGGAGGCGCGCGCTCGGCTTGCGGACGGCGCCGACTTCGCCGAGCTCGCCAAGGAACTTTCCGACGACTTGGGCTCGGCAAGCGACGGCGGCGATCTTGGCATGGCGGATCGCGACACGTTCGTCACGCCCTTCGCGGACGCCCTCTGGTCGCTCGAAGTCGATGAGTTGTCAGAACCTGTCGAAAGCGAGTTCGGCGTGCATCTCATCCGCTTGCAGGAGGTGGAAGAGGTGGTCATCCCTACGCTCGAAGAGCGACGCGAGGGCATCGCCTTGGAACTGCGCCGCAGTGCGGCCAGGGAGCTCTTTTCCGAACGGCTGCGGGAAATGGACGAAGTGGCGTTCGAGAACCCGGACTCGCTCGACCCTTTGGCGGAGGAGTTCGGCCTCACCGTGGAGCGCCAGGCCGGCGCCACCCGCAACTCCTGGGAAGGCTTGCTTGCGGACGCGGAGGTGAGGAGTGCAGCGTTTGGCGACGATGTGGTGATCGAGGGATTCAACAGCCGCGCCGTGGCGGCGGCCAGTGACAACATCGTCGTCGTGCGCCTTGACGAACGTCACCGTGCCGAGGAACGCCCCTTGGACGATGTGCGTGACGACATCCACGCCGCCCTCGTTCGCGAGCGCGCGGAAGTGCTGGCCCGAGATGCTGCGGCAGAGGCGCTCGATGCGTTCCGGGAAGGCACGCCCACGGCGGACATCGCCGCCGAACACGGCACGGAGTGGCAGCGGGCCGATGGAGCGCAGCAACGCGAACCGGAAGTGCCGGCGCAAGTGCTCGAAAGCGCCTTCGCCTTGGAGGTGCCGAGCGACGGTCGGGCATCCGACCTCGCCGCGCTTGCCGGCGGCACCCACGCCGTGGTGGTGGTCTCGGCAGTCAACCTTGGCGATTTCGCGGCCATGACGGAGGACGAGCGATCGTCGGTGCGAGTGGAGCTTGCCCGGCTCACGTCGTCGCGAGGCATGGACGCCCTGCTCGGCACGCTGCAAGGCGAGGCGGACATCGACCGAGTAGCGTTCGGCACGGACGACCTAGTCGAGTAGTGAGCCTGGATTGCCCATGGATGCCCTACTGCGGACGACGATACACTCGCTGTGGCTGTGCAGGTACTCGTGCGTCCTGCGGACGCATTCGCGCGCCCTGCGGGCGCGTTGGAAGTTTCGCTTGCGCGAAACTTCAAGGTGGTGCCGTCGCCGTCTTCCGCCGTGCCTCCTGGCGCGCGTGTGCGCCCAGCCACAGCGGCGTCTCGTCGCCCTCGCTACGCGCATCCATGAGTAATCCAGGCTAGACATGGCTGCAATCACCCGGGATTCCGGCACCGGAGCACCGCTGCCCGCCGGGGCGTGCTTGCGCGTTGCTGTTTCATCGCGGGCGCTGTTCGATCTTTCCGAAAGCGACGAAATCTACCGCAGCGAAGGGCTCGAGGCGTATCGGCGTTACCAGATTGCCAGGGAAAGCGACCTGCTCTCGCCCGGCGACGGCTTCGTCTTCGTGCGCAAGCTGCTCGACATCAACAAGCGCGCGGGTGCCGCGCGCGTGGACGTGATCCTGCTCTCGCGCAACACCGCCGACACGGGCCTGCGCATCTTCAACTCCATCCGCGAGCACGATCTCGGCATCGTCCGCGCCGCTTTCTGCGGCGGGGAAAGCCCCTATCGCTACGCCCATGCGTTCGACTGCCACCTGTTTCTTTCCGCCGATGCCGAAGACACCGAGGAAGCGCTGGCGCGGGGCGTGCCGGCGGCTCGGCTGCTGAGCGGGCGCCGCGAAGGCGATGCCGAGGACGGGGGCCTGCGCATCGCCTTCGACGGCGATGCGGTGCTGTTCTCCGACGAGGCCGAGCGGGTGTATCAGGAACGGGGCCTGGACGCCTTCGCAGAGTCGGAAGCGGCGGCGGCGGACATGCCGCTGGCGGGCGGCCCCTTCAAGCCGTTCCTCTCGGGCTTGCATCAGTTGCAGCAGGAGTTCGATGAGGCGGATTGCCCCATCCGCACTGCGCTCGTGACCGCGCGCGGCGCGCCGGCGCACGAGCGTGTCATCAAGACGCTGCGCGCCTGGGACATTCGCCTCGACGAGAGCCTGTTTCTTGGCGGCCTCGACAAGACGGCCTTCCTGCGCGCCTATCGGGCGGACGTGTTCTTCGACGACCAGAGTGCCAACTGCCGGGCGGCGAGCGGCCATTTGGCGTCTGGGCATGTGCCGCACGGGGTCGTCAACGAGGAGCCATCAGCTAGTAAAGAGCCATCAGCTAGTAAAGAGCCATCAGCCACCAGCAAAACGCGAGGCGGCGCGTGAAGCTGCAGCAACTGCGCTACATCTGCGAGGTGGCCAAGCACCACCTCAATGTCTCCGCGACGGCGTCGCATCTGTACACGTCCCAGCCCGGCATCAGCAAGCAGATTCGCCTCTTGGAAGACGAACTCGGCATTGAGATCTTCGCCCGCAGCGGCAAGCATCTGGCGCGGGTCACGCCGGCTGGCGAGGTGATCCTCGCGAAGGCGGCGGAAATCCTGCGCGAGGTGGAGAGCATCAAGCACATCGCCGAGGAGTACAGCAATCAGACAAGCGGCCAGCTCTCCATCGCCACCACCCACACCCAGGTGCGCTATGTGCTGCCGACCATCCTGAGCGAACTGCGCGCGCGCTATCCCGGTGTCTCGCTGCACATGCGCCAGGGCACGACGGAGGAGATCGGCGAACTGGCGACGGCCGGCGAGGTCGATTTCGCCATCACGCCGGAGCGGGTGGATCGTTATCCGGAACTCGTGATGATGCCCTGCTACCACTGGAACCGTTGCGTGGTGGTGCCAAAGGGCCACGCCCTCGCCCGCCGCCGGCGGGCGACGCGCGAGGACCTGGAAGCCCATCCCATCGTCACCTACGACTCCGGCTTCCGCGAACGCCTGCCGCTGGTGGGCGAAATGGCCGAACGCCCGGACGAGGAGCACCACCTCAACATCGCCATGTCCGCCGTGGACACGGATGTCATCAAGACCTACGTGCGCCAGGGCTTCGGCGTGGGCGTCATTGCCGGCATGGCCTACGACCCAGCGAGCGACGCCGACCTTGTGGCCATCGACGCCAGCGACGTGTTCAACCCGAGCACGACCTACATCGGCTGCCGCAAGGGCACGTTCCTGCGCCGCTTCATGCTCGATTTCATTGAACTCTTCGCCCCGCACCTGACAGAGCCCATTGTCCGGGACGCATTCAGTGCCCACACGGCCGCAGAGCGTCGAGCCCTCTTCGAGGACATCGAACTGCCGCACCGCTAGGCACTTCCGGAAGGGTGCACGTTCCCGAAGAAAAAGGACCCGTGCAGGGAAATGGGGATAGACGCTGAGGGTTGGCTCCGCCTGCTGGGCTCGAACCAGCGACCCGCTGATTAACAGTCAGCTGCTCTACCAACTGAGCTAAGGCGGAAGAGGGCGCGTATCTTACCCGCTTTCGTGACGGCGGCAAGAGTGGCCAGGAGCCGCGCTGTAGAACGCAGTTCGTAGGGGACGGGCTTGTCCCGCCCCGGCGCGCCCTGACGGGCGCGTTGGCAGTTCGCTTGCGCGAACTGCTGCGCTTCGACGACTTCCTCGTGTCGAATTCAACACGGGCGGGGACAAGCCCCGCCCCTACGCGTCCCGTGTCGAACTCGTCGATGCATTTCAACGCCTTCCTTGTATGCTTGAGAACACCTCTGGGGGCAGCATGTTTGCCCGATACGCGCCGCAAGGCGCTTGCCGAAGCGGAAGTGAATTGGAGACATTGATGGCTGGGCGCTTGGGTTCGTTTCGGGGTGCTTCGGTTGCGCTCGCGGTTGCCACGTTCGCATCGGCCACCTGGGCACAGCCCGCGAGCGAGGGCGGTGCCATTGAGGAGGTGATCGTCACCGCTCAGCGCGTGGCAGAGGGCATGCAGGACGTGCCCATCCCGGTCACCGCGCTGACGGGCGAGATGCTCGAGGAAGAGCAGGTCATCACCCCGTCCGACTTGCAGATGAACGCTCCCAACGTCAGCTTCACCGCCACCAACTTCGGCGGTTCGAGTTTCAGCATTCGCGGCATCGGCAACCTCGTGATCGCAAACAGCGGCCAGAGCGGGGTTTCCACGCACATCAACGAGGTGTCGGTGGTGTCCAACCTCAACTCCATCGAGTTCTTCGACATGGAACGGGTGGAGATCCTGCGCGGCCCCCAGGGCACCCTGTTCGGCCGCAACGCCACCGGCGGCGCGGTCAACTTCGTCACGCAGATGCCGAAGCAGGGCGTCTTCGAGGGCTTCGTCGACGTCGAGACGGGGGACTATGCCCACACCCGCCTCAAAGCTGCCGTCAACGTGCCGCTCGCGGACACGGCTGCACTGCGCCTGGCCGGCTATCGACTCACCCGCGACGGCTACATCGAGAATCTGGCCTTCGGCCAGACCGATATCGCCGGCAGACGCCTCCCAGGCATCGACGGCGATGTCGATGGCCGCGATGTTCTTGCGCTGCGGGGCACGCTGTCCTGGGAGATCACGGACCGCGCCGGTGCGTGGCTGCAGTTCCACATGCTCGACGAGGACGATGATCGGGTTCGCATCAGCAATCAGGTGTGCGTGCGCAACTCCATCCCCACCAACGGCTGCCTGGCGGACGGGTTCGGCTTCGACACCCCGCACTTCGGCGCCACCACGGCGGGCATCTTCGCCGGCGGCGTGGGGGCGCTGCCACTCGGGACGGATGGCAGCGAGGCGGCGCTGCTCGACTTCCCGCGTCCTGACATCAGGGGCTTCCGCGAGATGCACACGGACCTTGATCCCGTGTTCCAGGAGCGCGACGACATCGTCGCCTGGGGCTTCGACTACGACTTCGGTGAACTGCTGCTGGACGTCATCGGCGCGGTGCAGAAGTCGGAGGGCCTGTCGCGGCAGGATTACTTCATGGACGTGGGACCGCGCCTCGCCCCCACCGAGCTCAATCCGCAAGGGATTTGGCCCGTGTCCGCGCCAGCGGGGGGCGCCGGCACCTTCTGGACCTCGGACACCTGCAACGTGGCCGCTGGCACCGCGGGCCTGTTCGGCGGCTGCACCTTGCCCGTCGACGGCACGCGAGCGTTCGTCTATGACCAGAACGACGGCTCGCAGGACTACCGCACGGTGGAGGTCAAGCTGCGCTCCAGCCTCGACGGCCCGATCAACTTCCTCGTCGGCGGCAACGTCTACACGAAAGAGGAGGTCTCCGACTACTACGTGCTCGGCAACACGCTCGACATGGTGGCCACGTACGGAGCGCCGCTTTATGAGCTTCCGCCACTGTATCCCGGCATGTTCAACAACAGCAGTTCCCCCGACAGGGGCACCGTGTCCGAGGGCAGTTCGCTGTTCGGCGAGGTGTACTACGACGTGACGGAGGACGTCAGCCTCACCGTGGGCGTGCGCTACAACGAGGATCGGCGCGAATCCAACGAAACCAGCGTGCTGTTCAACTCCATCGACATGAACGCCGTGCTCGGCGGCTACTTCGGCGCCGGGCCGATCTGGATTCGGCAAGGGCTCGCGGACGATTTCGTCGGCCAGTTGCTGGCCCTCGCCGGCGATCCGATGGCACCGCCGCCGGATGTGAGCGAAACGACCGCGCGCATGCTGGCCTTCCATGACGCGACGGACATCTACAATGCCAGCCTCCTCGATGCGGCTGGAGCCGTGGGTGCGGTGGTGTTGGCGCCGCTCATCGGGTCGTTTGTGGAACTGGGCCTGATCCCGCCCGAGCAATTGCCGTTCGTCGTCGCCGAGTCTGGCTTGCCGCCCCTGTATCAGACGACGTTGCTGACCCTCCTGTCGCAAGACCCCGCGGCCATTGCGGCGGACCCGGGGCTCGCCACCGGGTCGGCGGCGGTGCGGTCGGTGGCGGATGCGGTTGGCCCCGTGCCGGCGTTCAACGAAACTCGATTCATCACAGGCAGCCCAACCGAGGCGGAGTGGAAGGAGATGAGCGGTCGCGCCGGCATCGACTGGCGCATCAGCAACAACAGCCTCGCCTATGCCTTCGTCTCGCGCGGCTACAAGCCGGGGGGATTCAATCCGCCCATCGCGCCGGTGTTCCAGGATGTGTCTTCCTTCACCTTCGATGCCGAAGCCGTCAACGCGCTGGAACTCGGCAGCAAGAACACGTTACTGGACGGCCGCATGCGGCTGAACGGGTCGCTGTTTCTCTACGACTACACGGGCCTCCAGATCACCCGCATCCGCAACAATTCCTCGATCAACGAGAACATCGACGCGAGCATCCTCGGGCTTGAGGTCGAAGGGTTGTGGAGACCTGAGGCGCTGGCCGGGCTTCAGCTCGACTTCTCCTACGGCTGGCTGATGAGCGAGGTGGACGAGTCGATGTCCATCGACCCCATCAATCGCACCGGCGGCAATCCCGAGTACATCACTCTCAACAATATCGACCCCGGCGCGACCACGGGGATCAACTTCGTCGCCAAGGAAGCCGAGATCACCCCGGAGGTGATGAGCTGTGCGCTGCAGATCGCCTGTCCGCCGGGGGTCGAACCGTTCGGGCCTGCGGCCCTGCCGGCGCCGGGGACGATGTACCCTGCCAACGAGGCCGGCGTCGCAATCCCGGCATACTTCTCGCAGCAGTTCCTGAGCGCGTTCGGGGTGGAGACGGCGGAGGGCATTCCGGTCTCCCTCGACGGCAACCGGCTGCCCAATGCACCGGAACACACGCTCACGTTGGGGGTTGCCCAAACGTGGCCGATATCCGCGCTGTCGGGCTCCCTGACCCTGCGTTGGGACTACTATTGGCAAGGCGCCTCGTATGCGCGAGAGTTCAACACCAAGGGCGACGAGATCGAGGCTTGGGGCCAGCACAACGCCTCGCTCATCTTCGAGAGCGACGATGGCCGCTGGCTGGTGAAGGGATGGGTGCGCAACATTGCAGACAGCGAGAATGTCACCGGCAAGTACCTGACGTCGGACACCTCGGGCCTGTTCCGCAACTACTTCCTCACGGAGCCGCGCCTGTTCGGTGTCTCCGTGCGGTTTGGCTTTGGCAGATAGGAGCAAGGGCATGAATCCGGCACGCGCGTCTTCTCGAACCGTTTGTGTCGCTGGGCTCTTTGCCCTCGGACTGCTCGTCGGGGGCTGCGCGACGACCGAAGAGGAGTCCGAATGCACCGGCATCATGGACCCCGACGCCCACGCCCGCTGCCTTGCCGAAGAGCGTGCCGAGTCCGAGCGCAAGGCGGCAGAGCGAGAACGCACCCGCGCCGTGCGCCGCGCCTGGAAGCAGTGTGCCGACGGCATGGTCGATTACTACCGCCAGAGCGTCAACATGGGTGTGATGACGCGCACCCAGGCGCAGACGCAACTCCGCCTCACCTTGCGGCAACGCTGCGGCGAAAAGCCGATGGGCACGTCGATCCCCATGCTGTAGCGCTCTTGGGTGTAGATCGCTAGAGGCGTTTTGCAGGTGGGGATCTGGAAATGGCTCCTGATCGCTGTCGCGGCAGTGGTCTTGCTGTTCTTGGCCATGCGAATCTACTACGGGCTGGTCGCCAATCCCGCCGTCGTTCAGGAACTGAAGCGCGATCCCGAGGGCGAGAGGGCAGGCATCGTCATGCTCCTCACCTTGCCTAATGGCCGCACGCTGCCGGTGAACTACCGCCGCGAAGGCAACCAAGTCTTCGCCGGCGCCGACGGCCGCTGGTGGCGTGCGCTGCGCGAAGGCGATGCGCCCGTCACCGTTTGGATTCGCGGCGAGACCTTCGAGGGCCGTGCCCACGTCTCCCTCGACGACCCAGAGTACAAGCGCGGAATCTTCTCCCGGCTGCGCCCAGACGTGCCCAAATGGCTACCCGAATGGCTCGACGCCCACTTGGTGGTCATCGACCTCGACGAATGACAACCCTCCGCAGCGAAGACGGGCCCCTCCCTGTCACTCCCCCCTCGCGGGGGAGTCGAGAAAAGGGTCCTCCCTTTTCTCGGAGGGGGGGCCGCCTTGTAGCGTTGGTTTGGGTCCGGCTTGGGTAGGCGGCCCCCCCTCCGAGAAAAGCCGAGGAACGGCTTTTCTCGACTCCCCCGCGAGGGGGGAGTGACGGGGGAGTGCGCTTGGCAGGGAATGTCGAACCTGTCCGCAAGGACGCGATTTAGGGATGGACGACCTTGGAGGGAAGGCAGGATGCCTTCCGTTCAGGCTACTGCACGCTGCCGGCGGCGTGTTCTTCGAGCCAGGCCTTCAGCGGCACGTCGCCCGGTTCCGGCGAGGAATAGCCGTGGCCGTCGCGGCTTGCGCCCAGGAGTTGGCGGCGGATGGGGTCGTGGCAGTCGGGATAGTCCTCGACGCGGAGGTTGTCGCGGGGGCGTAGCCAACGGTAGCTGTAGCCGTAGAACACGGCCTTGCGGGTGATGTTGGAGGTGTTCGGGCTTGGGGCGTGCCAGAGGCGGCGGTCGAACAGCACCGCCGTCCCTGGGGCCACGCAAACCGGCATGGCGTCTGGTGGATCGGAATCGCCCGGCCCTCCCAGGAGGTTGCGACGGTGGCTGCCGGGGACGACGCAGAAGTTGCCGCGCCCCGGCACGGTCACATCCGACAGGAAGTAGCCGACCTTCACGGACAATCTTGGTCGGGGGTCCCCTTCCATCTCCAGGTTCACGCGGCCGCTGTCCTGATGCCAGCCGAGCCGCTTCGGCAGCGGCTGTTCGGTCTTCCAGGGCGACGTGATGTCCACATGCGAGAGATAGAGTTGGATGTGCCAGCCCAGGATGCCCCAGATCTTCGGGAAGGTGGTGGGCCAGTCGAGCAGGTCCATGAACATCGGATCGTCGTGCAGGAAGTCGCGAAGATGCAGTCGGCCCCCGGGTTCCACCTCGCTTGCCCGGCGCCGCCCCATCTCGTCCACCAGCGCGGTGAGCCGATCCACCTCGGCTGCGCAAAGCGCCTCCGGCACAAGCAGGAAACCGTCGCGCTCGAACGCTTCCCGCTCGGCGTCGGTCAGGCAATGCTCGGTGCAGCTTGGATCCACGTTCGCCGCCTTCAGGCTTGGCAGAGCCAAGTATAGGGTGACAGTGCAATCGGCCAACCTCTCACCTCTTTGTTGACAATGCCGCCCGCGGTTCGGCTACAGTGCCGGACTCACGCGCAAGCAGGGAAGGGACAATGAACAACGTGCAAGGCAAGGTCGCCATCGTTACTGGATCGTCGCGGGGCATTGGCGAGGCCATTGCTCGGCGGCTCGGCAAGGGTGGTGCCAAGGTGGTGGTGACGGCGCGTACCGTGGAGGTGCGGGACGAGCGGCTTCCGGGAACCGTCCACACCGTTGCCGCCTCGATTCGGGATGGTGGCGGCGAGGCCACCGCCATCGCCTGCAACCTGATGAAGTCGGAGGAGCGGGAGAACCTCGTCGAGCAGACGCTCGCTGCCTACGGCGGCATCGACATCATCGTCAACAACGGCGCGATTCTCGTGCCCGGCGAGACCATAGGCTTCTCCGAGCGTTACTACGACCGCATGATGGAGATCCTCGTCAAGGCGCCGTTCCACCTCTGCCAACTGGCCTTGCCGGGCATGATCGAGGCGGGGCAAGGCGGCGCCATCATCAACATCTCGTCGAAGGCGGCAATCCATCCACAGCCCGACCGCAAGCACTTCGACGGCCCGGTGTACGGCATGGCGAAAGCTGCGGTGGAGCGCTTCACCACGGGCCTCGCCACCGAGATGTACCAGCACGGCATCTCCGTCAACGCCCTCTCGCCGGACCTCGTCGTGGCAACCCCCGGCCAGATGTTCGGCCGCCCCTACACCCAGGAGATGATCGACAACGCCGAGCCCGCAGAAGCCATCGCCGAAGCCTGCCACGCCCTCATCACGGGCGATCCGAAGGAAATCACGGGCGGGATTCGCTACACGCAGGAAGTGCTCGACGCGTTTGCCGTGGAGCCGATGGATATCGGGATGCCACCGCCGCAGCCGAACGCGTCCCCGTAGGGGCGGGGCTTGTCCCCGCCCGTCTTGAATGCGCCGAGGAACGCGGCAAGGGACGGGACAAGCCCGTCCCCTACGAGGCCCGTCTTGCACGCACCGGCGGATTCGGCACGGGCCGTAGGGGCGACCCTTGTGGTCGCCCGTCTTGAATGCGTCGACAAACTCGACACG
>JAPPDJ010000038.1 GCA_028824555.1 Gammaproteobacteria bacterium
CAGCCACAGCGAGTGGATCGTCGTCCGCAGTAGGGCATTCATGAATAATCCGGGCTAGCTGGCGAGGTCGCCATCGACCACGCCAACCGGCTCCTCTACTTCTGGCGGTCGTCCCACAGCAGGCACACCGGCGTCGGTGCCTGGGCCTTGCAGACCACATCGATCGGTCGGCCACCGTCGATGCGGTACACCACCGCATTGTCCGAGTCCTGGTTGAGCACCAGCAGCCAACCGCCCGAGGGGTCGAGGCAGAAGTAGCGCGGATGCTGACCCAGCGTCGGCACGAAACTCGGCGCCGACAGGCAGCCCGATTCGTCGACGGCGAAGGTGACGATGCTGTCGTGGCCCCGGTTGGATGCGTGCACGAAACCGCCGTCCGGGGCGACGACGATCTCCGCCGTGGTGCTCTCGCCCTCGAAGCCTGCGGGCAGCGTGTCGATACGCTGGATGGGTTCGAGGTCTGGCCACGTCAGGACGTCAACCGTGTTGCCGAGTTCACCGAGCACGTAGAGCACCGGGTTCGAGGGATGGCGCTTGGTGTGGCGCGGACCCGAACCGGGCTCGAGCGCGATGGCACGGCGCTCGCGCAGGCGATGGCCGGCAACGTCGTAGATGTGTAGGTGGTCCGTGCCGAGGTCCGGCACCAGCAACGCCGATTCGCCGATCTGCTGCACCTCGTGCGGGTGCGCGCTCGCCTGGCGCGCGGCATTCGGTCCGGCGCCCTTGTGTTGACGCAGGTCTGACATCGGCTGCAGGCGGCCGTCCACGGTGGGGAACACCGTCACGCTGCCGGAGCCGTAGTTGGCGACCGCGACCCAGCCCGCGCCGGCGCTGATGTGGCACGGCAGGGAACCGCCGCTCGGCTCAGCGCCGACGAGGTCCAGGCCCATCCCATCGCGGCGAAACGCCGACACGCCGCCGTCCATCTGCTCGTTGACCGCGAACAGCATGCCATCGCGCAATGCGAGAAAGGCCGGATTGGCGACAGCGACAACGAGTTCCAGCGTCTCGAACGTGCCGGTCTCGTCGTCGAATCGGCCACGGTAGATGCCCTCGGCATCGCGGTGCGTGTACGTACCGATCAGAACATCGTGCTGCATGGTTCCAGGCTCCGGCTGGACACGCCCCGCATCCTACGCTCGGCCGCCAGCAGAAACCGGCGCCGCAGAACGCAGTTCAGGACCGGCCTCGTAGGGGACGGGCTTGTCCCGTCCCGTGCCGGGTTCGTCGGCGCATTCAAGACGGGCGACCACAAGGGTCGCCCCTACGAGGCCCGTGCCGAATCCACCAATGCCTTCAAGACGGGCCTCGTAGGGGACCGTGCCGAATCCGTCGATGCGTTCAACGCCTTCCTCGTAGGGGACGGGCTTGTCCCGTCCCGTGCCGGGTTCGCCAGTGCGTTCAATAAGGGCGGGGACGAGTCCGCCCTACGCGAACTGGCTCAGCACGTCTTCCGCGACGAGGTGGTATTGGTCCACGTCGTCGGTTTGGATGCCGCCGATCATGATCTCGTCGGCGCCGGCACCGGCGATTTCGCCGATGCGGTCGATGACGTAGTTCTTCGGGCCGGCTGCGGTGCCCGCGCCCAAACGGCGTCCTTGCATGAAGGCCTCGGCAGCGCTGGTGTCGTCGGTGACCATCGTTGGCATCAGCACGGTGTGGCGGATTTCGCTTGGATCGCGGTCGTGCGCCTCGCAGTGGGCATTCAGGACACTCACCTTGTGCTGGAAGTACTCGGCGGTCATCGGGCCGCCGGCCCAGCCGTCGAGGTTCATCACGTCGCCGTAACGCGCGAGCGTGCGGAGGGTGCGCTTCTCGCCGGTGCCGCCGACGAGGATGGGGATGGGCCTCGCGTAGCTGCCGGGGGCGAGCGGTGCGTCGTCCAGCGTGTAGTAGCGTCCCTCGAAGGATGCCCGACTGTCGTGGAACAGCGCCCGCAGCATTTGCGCGGCTTCCTCAAAGCGGTCCTGGCGCTCTTTCATGCTGGGGAAGTCCCAGCCGTAGGCCTCGTGCTCGCGCTTGAACCAGGCAGCGCCAATGCCGAGCACGAAGCGGCCGTGGGAGATGTGGTCCACGGTGCCGGCCATCTTGGCGGTGAGGCCGGGGTTGCGGTAGGTGTTGCCGAGCACGAGGTGGCCGATCTCAAGCGTGGAGGTGATGCCGGCGACGGCGGCCGCCACGGTGAACGCCTCGTGCGCCGTGAGGTGCTCCTCTTCCTTGCGGCCGGGCGGCGGCAGATAGTGGTCGGCGAACCAGATGCTGGACCAGGGGCCCGCGTCCATCACCTCGGCAACCTCGCGGATGCTGTCCCAAGTGTTCCGATAGCAACTGACCTGCGCGCCGAACTTCATGCGTTAGCTCCTTGGGGCGGTGATTGTCTGCGATGCCGTGATACCTAGGACAGCGTAACAAGAGTCGGCGGCATAGGAGCCCCTCCCCTCGTGCCGAGATCCCCCTACCGCTACCCGTCAACATCGTGCATTGTTGGCACCGCACGCTCATGCGGGGGCCGTTCCCTCGCCGCCGGGGAGGGACATGGCCGAGACGAGCAGCGGCGCGGGCATCGACCCGCGCACGGTACCGACGCGTACACGGTTCGCCTTTGGCGTCGGATCGGCCGCCGAGACGCTGTCGCTGTATCCAGTGGGCGTCCTCAGCATGTTCTATTACAACCAGGTGCTTGGGCTCGACGTCCTGCTCGCGGGCCTCGTGCCGACCATCTCCATCTTCGCCGATGCCGTGTCGGATCCCCTCTTGGGCTCGCTGTCCGACCGTTGGCGGTCGAAGAAGTGGGGCCGCCGGCACCCGTTCATGCTCATCGCACCGTTGCCGGTCGCGATCTCCTTCTGGTGCGTCTTCAATCCGCCCGATGTTCACGGCCTCACCCTGTTCTGGTGGTTCCTCGTCTGGTCGATCATGCTGCGCACCTTCATGACGGTCTATCACGTGCCTCACCTCGCCATGGGTGGCGAACTGTCGAAGGAGTACTACGAGCGCACGAAGATCATGTCCTACAACAACTTCTTCGGCTGGCTCGGCGGGCCGCCGGTGCACAAGGTCAACACGCTCGTATTCTTCGCCGTCACGATCGAGTACAGCAATGCCCTGCTGAACCCAGACTCCTACAACGCGCTGTCGTTCTCGAACGCCACTGCCATCTTCGTGGTGCTGCTGGCATCGGCGTGGTTTACGCGGGACAGGATTCCGACCCTGCCGCAGCCGGCCGAGGGTCAGTCCCGGTTCGGCGTCATGGACTTCTTCCGCGATCTCTTCAAGGCTTTCAGCAACCGCAACTACCTGTTCCTGATGATTGCCCTGTTCGCCTTGTCCCTGATGCTCGGCGTGCGCGGGGCGCTCCAGGCCTACATGACGGTGTATTACTGGGAACTCTCTGCCAATGAGTTCGCCAACATCCTGCTGATTGGCTCGTTTGCGGGCTATCTCGGCGGCTTCACCCTGTCGGCGCGGATTCACAGCTGGTTCGACAAGCGCGCCACCATCGTCGCCACGGCGCTGATGCTCTCCGTCTTCCCCGCGATGCCGGTCATCCTGCGGCTCGTCGGCTGGTTCCCCGACAACGGCACTTTCTGGCTGTTCTGGGGCATCGCTGGCTTCACCGCTCTCGGCGCGGTGTCGGGTAGCATCCTGAACATCAGCGTCATGTCTGCGCTCGCAGACATCGCCGACGAGAACGCCGCGCGCTACGGCGTGCGCCAAGAAGGCGTGCTGTATTCGGCGCGGACGTTCTTCGCCAAGCTCGACGCTTCCCTCGGCCATGGCCTCGCGGCGCTGGCACTCGCTTGGATGGCGTTTCCCGAGAAGGCACAGCCGGGGGAAGTGGAAGCCGACGTCATCTGGTGGCTCGGCATGGTGGATTCGCCCCTTGCCATCGTTCCCGGCGTCATTGCGGCGATGTTCTACGCGCAGTACCGCATCAGCAAATCGCAATACGAGGCCACACGGCAGGCGCTGGCGGAGTCGGGAGTGGACGCGAGCGGAGCCGACCAGGCGGACGTCGCCGCGGAGCGGTCCTGAAAAATCGCCTTTAGGAAGAGGCGGAGGGCAGGTTTGCGGCCCCCGCCTGCACCCTCGCTAGGAAGGCGCCGATCTCTCGCTTCGACTTCAGGCGTATGAAGCGGATGTGGGCCCATTTCGGGTCGGCCACCTGGTCGAAAAAGCGCCTTTGCTTGCGGGCGTGCTGGGTGACGATCCACCACACGAGCGATTCCTCGCCCCGCCACACGGCAAGCTGCTTCCAGAAGCTCTCGACGTTGGTGCCCCACAAGAGCTCGCCGGTGCGCCAGCGTTGCCACGAGCGCCGGAGCACGCGCCAGACCAGGAGGGGCATCGGCAGGTCCAAGTAGATTACGGTGTCAAGGCGAGACCAGAAGGCCCGCTGGGCGAAGGTCATGTAGGAACCCGCTGCCACCCAAGCCTCGCCACAGGTGGCGTCGGCGAAGCGCCCGATCAGCCGCTCAGGGTCGGTGGCGTTGAGGCCCACCCAGTCCGGCAGCCAGTTGAGGGCATCGAGTTCGACGAACTCCCCGCCGATGGCTTCCGCCAGCGCCGCCGCAAAGGTGCTCTTGCCGGAACTGCTGTTGCCGGTGACGTGAATGCGCCGCAAGTCTTGAATCTCCGTCCTAGTGCATCGACGGGCCTTCGGAGGGAAGGCATCCTGCCTTCCCTGGCACGCCGTCCGGCGTGCCATTCGGAAAAAGGAAAGCGCCTGTCGGCGCTAAAGGAAGGCAGGATGCCTTCCCTCCGAGGGCGCGTCCGTCGCCAAGAAGGCGGGCAGTATAGACTTGCCGCCACACACGCAAGCCCCATGGCCAACACGGAGCCAAAATACGCATGACGATCAGCGCGTCCAACACGCCGGAACTCCTTGTCGAGCAGCAGGATCGCATCCTCGTTCTCACCCTCAATCGGCCGGAACGGCTGAACGCCATCAGCCGCGACATGCTCTCGGAGCTTTCCGCCAAGCTCGTGGAGGGGAACAAGGACCCGGACATTCGCTGCATCGTCCTCACCGGTGCCGGGCGCGGCTTCTGCTCCGGGCTTGATCTGCAAGCCGTTGGCGAGGGCGGCATCGGCAGCCGCAACGAGCCCCGCGGCAGCAACCGTCCGCGCCAGCTCTTCGATCTGCGCGACGCGCCCATCAACGTCATGTGGAACATCGACACGCCGGTCGTATGCGCGGTGAACGGCGCCGCCGCCGGCTACGGCATGGACATGACCCTGCTTGCCGACATCCGCATCGCCGCCGACTCCGCCAAGATGGCGGCGGTGACGGCAAAGCGAAACGTCGTCCCGGAGAGCGGCGGCACCTGGCTGCTGCCACGCCTGATCGGCTGGGCCAAGGCGGCGGAGCTCTACTACCGAGGCCGCACCATCGACGCCCAAGAGGCGCTCGACATTGGCCTCGTCAACACCGTCGTCACGAGCGAAGAACTCATGCCCACCGCCATGCAGTGGGCCGAGGAGATCGCCGACAACGCGCCGATGGCGGTGCAGACCACCAAGCGCATGATGCGCATGGGACTCGAAGAATCCTATGACACGGCGGTGGACCATCTGATGGTGCATCTCAATGGCCTGTTCGCGAGCGAGGATTTCGAGGAGGGCGTGAAGGCGTTTCTGGAACGTCGCAAGCCGAACTTCACGGGGCGATAGCGCGTGCGCCCGCGCGCCCTTGCGGGCGCGTTGGGAGTTTTTCGCTGGCGCGAAAAACTCCTGACGGGCGGGTTGCGGAGGATTCGGCAAGCGCAGGCAGTGGATCAAATGGAGGTGAAGGACATGGCGGAAGGCGTGCTGTTGGTGAAGCGCGAAGGCGGCGTCGCAACGCTGACGCTCAACCGGCCGGAACAGATGAACGCCCTGTCGATGGAGTTGCGCACGGCCTTGGCGGACACGTTCGCCGAGCTTCGTCGCGACCCGGAAACCCGCGTCGTCATCCTCACCGGTGCCGGCCGCGCCTTCTGCGCTGGCCTTGACCTCAAGGAAATGGGGGACCCTCAGCGGGCGCGCCAAGGCGCCGCCGAACTGCCCGATCCGCCGAAGCTGATGCGAAGCCTGCGCCAGCCCATCATCGGCGCAATCAACGGCGTCGCCGTCACCGGCGGCTTCGAGATTGCACTCTCCTGCGACATCCTCATCGCCAGTCCCAACGCCCGCTTCGCCGACACCCATGCCCGCGTCGGACTCCTGGCCGGATGGGGCCTGTCGCAAAGGCTCTCCCGCCTCGTCGGTGTCAACCGCGCCAAGGAACTCTCCCTCACCGGCAACTATCTCAGCGCCGAACGCGCCGAAGAGTGGGGCCTGGTCAATCGAGTCGTGCCACCGGAAGAGTTGCTGCCAACCGCCGAGGCGCTGGCCAGCGACATGCTCTCGTGCGTCCCGGAAGCCATGTTCGAGTACAAGAGCCTCATCGATCGCGGTCACGACCTCGCCTTGGGCGACGCCATGACCTACGAGGCTGAACTCAGCCGCCGCCACGCAAGCCCACCACCGGAAGTGGTGGCCGAACGGCGCCTGAAGGTGCAGCAGAGGGGACGGCAGCAGTTGGCCGGGGCCTCGTAGGGGCGGGGCTTGTCCCCGCCCGTGTTGAATGCGCCGAGGAACGCGGAAGATTCGACCAGCCCCCCCTCCCCGAGAAAGGCGAGGACGCTTTTCTCGACTCCCCCGCGAGGGGGGAGTGACGGGGCCTTGGAACCCCCACAACGGTGGTGGCGCGCACTCTCCTGTCACTCCCCCCTAGCGGGGGAGTCGAGAAACGGCGTCCTCGCCGTTTCTCGGAGGGGGGGCCGCCGACCCAAAGCCCCGTACGCCTCGATCTCCGAACGAAGCCCCCCTGTCACTCCGCGTTTGCGCCAGCGCCGTAGAAGACGGCGCTGCTACGTGGGGTATTCCTCGAAGCAGGGGATGCTCGTGTCGAGGGTTGTCCATGCGGCCTTGGAGCCGGTGAAGATGTTGGCCGCTGGGCGCATGTGCGGGTCGGTGTCCAGCGAACCCGCCGGAACCTGCATCGAGCCGGGCTCTCGTTCACGAGGGACGAGGGAACCGCAGGTGCGGCAGAAGGCGGTGCCCTTCACGCGCGCTTCCGGGAGCTTGAAGTTGACGACTTGCTCCTCGCCGGCGAGCCAGCGGAAGGAATCGCTACCGACGAAAACGAAGGTCGCGTAGCCCGCGCCCATCTGCCGCCGGCAGCGGGAGCAGTGGCAGTTGACCATGCGTTCCGCGTCGTCGTATTCGTAGCGCACCGCGCCGCACTGGCAACTGCCGCCGGTTGCACCAGCCGTTTCAGGCGCTCGCGCTTCGCTCTCGATGTTGGGGCCATCCCACCCGGGCGCCCAGTCCTCGAATTGCTCCTGATCGTCGACGATCGTGTGCCAGGGCGCCTTGGAACCGGCGAAGAAGTGCAGCCCTTCGACATCGCCCGGGTCTTCCGCCAGATTGCCCAGGGGGACGTACGAAACCGGCCCACCCGACGTTGGCGAAGGCACCGCCGAGCCGCAGCGCGAACAGAAACTGCGTCCGCCCTCTTCGGAGGACTGATAGCGCACCACCTTGTCCGCGCCCTTGCGCCAGCGGACGGCGCCGCCCTCCACCATGCCGAACGTGGCAAAGGCGCTGCCGTGGAGCTTGCGGCACATGGAGCAGTGGCAATGCACCATCCGGCTGATCTCGCCATGCACCTCGAAAGCGACATCGCCGCAGAGGCAACTTCCGGTCAGCATGGCACCACTCCTTTGGAATGCGAAGGCGAGCGAGAGTGCGCCGTGCGCGATGGAACTACTGGTCGGCCTCGGCGGTCACCGGATCGATCATGCGCTTGACCATCGTCACGATGCTCGCCGGGAAGCCGCTGCGCTCGGCGTGTTCGTCGATGAGGTCGGTGTTGTCGGCAATGTAGATGCAGAAGGTCTTGTCGCCAGCTACGTAGGAGTGCTCCCACTGGATGTTCTTGTTCTCCGCCTTCATGGCGGCCAGCACCCCGTTCGACTTCTGCGAAGCCTCGCGCAACGCATCGCGCTCGGCAGAGCCGATTTCGGGAATGTCTCGTTCGATCACGTATCGGGGCATGGCTCACTCCGGCTTGGGTTGGATCAGAAAGCGAGGCGCAAGATTACGCCAACGGCGCGGCGTGGCGCCAGCGCGCCCTAACGGGCGCGCGCCTTCGTGCTCGCATTCGCTCGCAGTTACGGCTAGTCGGTCCACTTGGTTCCCGACGACCAGAGGTGGCAGAGAAGGGCGGACAGCGCGAGAAAGATGGCCGCGAGCAACCACGGCACCGCCGCTTCGCTCAGAACCGCCGCGAGTTCGGCCCGCGTGGCGTAGGCCCTGCCCTGATAGTGCGCATACCACTCGACGCACATGCCGACAATGGTGGTCCAGCCGATCAGGACCGCGAGCAGAGACTGGACCCCAAAGGCGATCCGAAGCACCAGCGGATACTTCATCCCTCACCAGACACGACGCGCGACATGTCCGCTCCTTTCGGCAAGGCACGCCCAACCCTACCGCGTCAGCTCGTTCCCCGGCAAGCGCATCTCCCGCCTTCAGGGCGATGGGCCTCGGCAACGCCGATCATGCTGTCGCGTGTCACGAGCCCTGCAAGATCGTCCTGGCTCATGCCTTCCGTCCCGGGTGGACGACGCGGCAGCACGAGATAGCGCACATCGGCAGTGCTGTCGACAACGCGTAGATGCATGGCAGCCGGCAGTTCGAGACCAAACTCGCGCAACACGGCGCGGGGCTCGATCACCGCGCGCTGCCGGTACGCGAAGCTCTTGTACCAATCCGGTGGCTGTCCCAGCAGCGACGTGGGATAGCAGGAACACAGGGTGCAGACGATGAGGTGATGCACCTCTGCCGTGTTCTCGACCACGACGAGGTCGGCATCGTGGGACAGCCGATAGCCCTGCTCGCGGGCGGCGGCGCGAGCGTCGGCGAGCAACCGACCCCGGAATGCGTCATCGGTCCAGGCCCGCGCCACCACCTTCGCTCCGTCTGCCGGGGTTCGGGCCCGGGACCGCGCGACAACGTCGTCCACCTCAGCGGCGGTGACGACGCCCTTGTCGATGAGCAACTGCCGGATGGCGAGCACGCGCGTCGCCCGCACGCTGCGATCGGCATGGAGCAACGGCGGATGGCGGTGGTCGCTCGACATGCCCTACCCTCGCGGCACCGGTTCCAGCCACTGCTCGAAGATGTCTGCGAGCAGCACGTCATCCGCCCGGCCACGATACTTCGGGCCCCAGATGTCGGACTGGCGGAACTCCACTTGGCAAAGCCTCCGCTTCGGCATTCCCGAGCCACCGTGAGCCCGCGACTCGGGGTTCGGGAATGCGCCATGCACGCGGCGGACGACGCCGGATTTACCCTTGACGAACCAAGGCGTGCGATGGTGGTGGGCTACCTCGTCCGCACGCACCGTCACCCGATCTCCCGCACCAACCGCTAGCGCCGCCAAAGCCCATCCATCCTGGCAGCTACAGCATCGATCTCGGCCGTGGTGAGCACGCCCTTCTCCACCAACAAGGTCTCGATGGACGCGGACCATCGCTCGTAGTAGCTGCTCGACTCGTACTCCGCCGGCACCATCGCCTCGATGCCGCGCCGCAGTTCGTCTACGTTGATGACCTCGTGCCGACGCAGGACGCCGACCAAGGCGTTGGCCACATACTCCCAATCCGCCCACTCGTGCTCGGAGCGATCGATTGGCTGGTCCGTGGGCAAGCCCCCACGATCATGGACGGCAGGCATTCCTCTCCCATCGCCGTTGGCCATTAACCGAGTGGAGTGTACCCCGGTCACGCACCGGCAGGCTGCGGTGAAGCAAGCAACTCGCGAAGGGGTCACGACTACAGCTCGCTCTGCAACGCGTCTTGCAGTACGCGATGCAGGGCTATTTGTGAGACCCCGGGCCAGGAACGACCAGTCCAGCCGGTATGTCACCCGCACAACGCCGATGACGCCGCACCTGTACCGGCACGAGCCTAACTCCCGGTTAGCTCCCCACCAGCAGCGCTCGGACGCGACTGCCCTCCTCTACGCTCGGTGTTTGGCCTCGCCGACGTCGATCCTTGCGCGGTGCCCATGTCGCTCCAGCAAGTGCAGCAAATTGGCGCCGTTCATCAGCGTCAAGGGCTTGTCCTTGGCGAACCGATACGCATCCGGGCCATAGTCCGAAGTGGTAACGAGAATACCCTTGGTCGCGCCTTCATTCAGCACAGTGCCATACAGATCCCGGACGGCGGCGACGCCGACGGTGTTCGTGTATCGCTTGGCCTGAATGACGATCTTGCCCCCTCGAATCGGATCCGGGTCGAAGGCAATCGCGTCGACACCACCATCGCGACTGCTTTGGGTCACCTTTACCTCGCCGCCCTGTGAACTGAACTCCGATTCGAACAACTCGCGCGTCAAATGCTCGAAGTCCTGCCAGTCCATCGACGCAAGGTTGACGCCCTCATCCAGCGAGTGGGCAACGCCGCGCGAGCCGACGAACCGCGCATCCTCCCTGTTCATCTCCATGATGGGCGCGACAGCGGTGACACTGTGCAGTTGCGAGCTTCCGACACCCTTAAGCGATTTGAAGCAAGCCTTCGGATCGACATTGGCGAGGTCAAGGGCCTCGAACTCATCCTTAGCCACATGCAGCGACAAAATGCAGGTGGTCACTACGCGGCCTGTGGTCGGGTCCGCTGCGGTGACATAGCCGTTGAACGCAACCGAACCGATGGCTTCACGGTAGTCAGCGGTGAACATCTCATGCACCGAACGCAGAACCAACTGGTAGATCACCAAGTCGTAGAGCCGCCTTGCCTGCGCATCCGTTAGGACCTTCTCCTTCATCTCGCCGCGACTTGCCACGAACGAGACTTCCCTAAGACGGGGCATCGAATCCAATGTCGGCAAGGAATAGTCAACGAGTATGGTCTTGTTGCGCGGGCGATACTCAAGGTTGAAGTCCTGAGGCATCCAATCAGGGTACTTGGAGGCGTTTAGGACAATGCCGAAGTAGTCCTCCACTCCTCGCGCCTTGCGTTGCTCGTAATCGGCGCGCTGACGGTCGATTCCAGTGTTTCGCTCGTGCTGCCGCTCTTCGTGCTTCCGTTTCGCACGGTGCCACGCTTCTTTGGCTTGCCTATATTCCGATGTCCTGCGAGCGTGCGATCGATCGATTCGTTCCTTCTCCGCTTGCCATGCGGCTTCTGCGGCATCGAACGCGGCTCGAGCTGCTGCCTGGACTTCAGGCACCCTGCCGAAGAGGCGATCGAAAAGGCTCGGCTTGGCCCGGTAGTCAAGGCGGTCCGGCGGCGGTGGGTAAGTGGGCACTTTAGGCTCGGCAGGTGGCGCCTGCGTGAACGCGGAGTGATCCTTAAGCTCACCCCACTCAACGCGAGTGTTGAGCGCGAGGCCGGCGCGCAACGTCTCCTCGAGGGCAGTCAGGGCAAGCTGTGCGTCTTCCGTCAACGCAGCTGCAGCCTCTTTCCCATCTTCACGCTCTTGCTGCGCCTGCCACCGTGTAACCCAGTCGTTCGCTACTAGCCTGACTTTGTTCTCTAGCTCACCGAGGTCGGAAGCGCGTAGCATGCGGTGACGATTCAGTCCGTCATGCCAAATCTCGAGTCTGTACGTCCGGTTCCCGTTTCGCGACTCGGTCACGCCAAGCTCACCGACTCTCAGTTCGGGGTCTTCCTTCCCGTCACCAAACGTAATCTCTACCGTCATCCAACTGCCCCCTAGCTCACCGTTTTGGTGCCTATCTGCTTTGCCAAACCATCTCAAACCCCGGTCTGTTGTCAAGACCGGGGCCCGATTGGCGTCACCCTGCTGTGGCAGGGCTTGAGGACGCGATCCAGCTTCAGGCCATCCGGTGCCAAAGCGTCGCAGGCAGCTGGGGGAAGGCTGCGGAAGATGGTTTCTTGAGGCGGATGGCAGGAGAGGGTGTGTGGTCGGAGTGGCCGGACTTGAACCGGCGGCCCCCGCCTCCCGAAGACGGTGCTCTACCAGACTGAGCTACACTCCGATGGCCGCCGCACACGGGCGCGTCGGCAGGGCGCATATCCTACACTTGCGCACCAAAGCTGACTACCGTTCCACCCGCACCGCCTGCCACTGGCAGGGTCGGTGCAGCAAGCAGGAAGGCACTCCATGACCGATGTCCGGCACGACTGGCGACGCGACGAGGTGGAGGCGCTGTTCGAGGCACCGATGAACGACCTGCTGTTCCGCGCCCAGGCGGTGCATCGACGCCACCACACCGCCAACGAGGTGCAGGTGAGCACGCTGCTCAGCATCAAGACCGGCGGCTGCCCCGAGGATTGCAAGTACTGCCCGCAAAGCGTCCACTACGATACCGGTCTCGACGCCCACGGCTTGCTGCCGCTCGAAGAGGTGGTGACGGCCGCCACCCGAGCGCGGGACGCCGGCGCCACACGCTTCTGCATGGGTGCGGCCTGGCGCAGCCCAACCAACTCGCAGACGAGCAAGGTGGCCGAACTCGTGCGCGCCGTGAAGGACCTAGGTGGCATGGAAACATGCGTCACCTTGGGCATGCTCACCGGCGACCAGGCCGGCGAACTCGCCGCCGCTGGTCTCGACTACTACAACCACAACCTCGACACCTCGCCCGAGTACTACGGCGAGATCATCACCTCGCGCAACTATCAGGACCGCCTCGACACCCTCGGTCACGTGCGAGAGGCGGGAATCCACGTCTGTTGCGGCGGCATCGTCGGCATGGGCGAGAGTCGGGCAGACCGCGCCGAGCTGCTGCGCCAACTCGCCAACCTTCCGCAACACCCGGAATCGGTCCCCATCAACAATCTCGTGCAGGTGGATGGGACGCCGCTGTCCGGAACGCCGCGCCTATCGCCTCTCGAACTTGCACGCTGCATCGCCGTGGCGCGCATCCTGATGCCGACTTCCGTGGTGCGACTGTCCGCCGGCCGCACAGACCTCAGCCAAGAGGCCCAAGCGCTCTGCTTCATGGCCGGGGCCAGCTCCATCTTCTGCGGCGACCAATTGCTGACGACGCCGAACCCGGCCTTCGACGACGACATGGCGATGTTCGACGGGCTTGGTCTCGTGCCACAGCCGGCAAGCGCATCCTGACCTCGGGCGGTGCGCTACTTCGACGACATCCCGGACGATTACGAGGCTGAAATCGGTACATTCGTCCTCGTTGAGGCGGACGTGATCGAGTTCGCCAAGGCTTGGGACCCGCAGCCGTTCCACACCGACCCGGAAGCCGCGGTCAAGTCCCCTTTCGGCGGCCTCGTGGCCTCCTCCGCGCACGTGTTCGCCATCTGCACGCGCCTGTTCTTCGACTTCGAGGACCCGATTCGCGTCGTCGCCATGCTCGGCAAGGACAAGCTGCGTCTGCCGAGTCCCGCCCGCGCCGGCACCACCCTCACCTATCGCACCCGCTGCATCGACCGACGCGAGTCCGCAAGCCGGCCCAACATCGGCATCATCACCCTCGCCGACACCGTGACGGACGACGACGGCAACGTGGTGCTGACCCAGGAAGTGACGCTGATGGTGGCGCGACGGCGGTGACGCTATGGCCTTGCCGCCCGGGCCGCACTATCGTGCGCCTTGATGCCGACCCCGAAAGGAGCAAGTCAATGGTGCAGGAAACCCCGGGCGCGAAAATGCTGTTTCTCATCAAGCGCAAGCCCGACACGTCGCGCGAGGAGCTTCTCGTGCATTGGTTCGCCAACCACATGCCGGCGGTGATTCAGTCGCAGAAGGATCAGGCCGTGCGTGGGCGGCGCTTTGCGCGGCGCTATTTCGCAACCCTGTTCGACGCCGGTGCGGATGGCGAGCATGTTTGGGACGGCGTGGCGCAGCTTTGGTGGGACGCCCCCTTGCGGCGCCCCCAAACGCCCCACGGCTGGGAGCCGAGCGACACCTTCCAGCAGAAGGCGGAGCCCTACGTGCCGTGGGCGACGACGGAATATGTGGTGATGGACGGCGAACTCGACACCACCGCGCTGACGCTGAACGCGCCGTATCCCATGACCCGCTCGGGCTTTTTCAAGATGACCTTCCTCGTGGCGGCGAAGCAGGGCACGGACTACGACGAGTTCTTCCGCCATTGGCTCGACGTGCACGTGCCGAACGTGCAGGGGACGATGGAGGCAGTCGGCGGCTTTCGCTACGTGGTCAGCCACAGCATGACGCCGGAGGAGGAGCCCTACGCCGGCATGGCAGAGCTCTACTTCCCGAACGCCGACGGCTGGGCCGCCTACCGCGACCACATCAAGCCCGACGGCATGGAGCGCTGGGTGGATGGAGCGCGCATGGCCGTGCTGCGCTCGGACACGGAGATGGTGGGGATTCCCTAGGCGGAAAGCGTCGCGGCTCCCTCTCAAGCCCACGTCTCGAATCCTGCGCGCCCTTCGGGCGCGTTGGAGGGCGAGACGCCCTCCCTCCAAAACGGAGGCGCCGCGCGAAGGACACTTTGCGCGGATGTGCCTTCGGAGGGAGGGCATCTTGCCCTCCAACGCGCCACAAGGCGCGCAGATGTACACGAACAGGGCTGGGAGACTGCGCCGTAGAAAACGGCGCTGGTGCGAAAGGCGAGTCACAGGAGGGGCTTCGTTTGGAGATTGTGGCGTACTGGCGTTGGGTCGGCGGCCCCCCCTCCGAGAAAAGCGAGGACGCTTTTCTCGACTCCCCCGCGAGGGGGGAGTGACGGGACCCTGGCACCTCCAACAAGGGTGGTGGCGCGCACTTTCCTGTCACTCCCCCCTAGCGGGGGAGTCGAGAAACGGCGTCCTCGCCGTTTCTCGGAGGGGGGGCCGCCTGCGGGCTGTGCAGAGGCGCTAGTCCGCGCTAGCGCCAATCGGCGGTTAGGCCGTGCCCCAGTCCTTCCAGAGTTCTGGGTTCGCCCAGCGCTGGCCGACGTCCAGGAAGCCGCGGGGGCCGCGCTTGCCGTACTCGAAGGGGTCGCCTGTCGCTTCCATCCAGCGATGCATGCGCGCTTCCATCTCCTCCATCGCCGGCTGCGCCGCGGCGGTGCCGAAGATGTTGCGCATTTCCAGTGGGTCTTCCTGGCGGTCGAACAGCCAGGGGCCGCGTTCGCGGCCGAACCAGCGGGCGTAGGTGTAGCGCTCGGTGCGCACGCCGCGCCAGCGTCCTACCCATGCATGCCGGTTTGGCCAGCCGTTGCCCATGTTCATCAGATACACCGAGTCGGAAGCGCCCGGCGTGCGGTCCGTTTCGGGCGGTGCCGGCTGGCCCCGCCACACCGGCGACATGTCCCGCCCCTGCAGGCCCTCGGGCAAGGCCACGCCACAGGCGCCAAGCAGGCTCGGCACGATGTCGATGGCGCCCATGTAGGCCGCGCTTCGGGAACCGGCCGGCGTCACGCCCGGCCAGCGCACCAGAAACGGAACGTGGGCGGATTCGTCATAGGGCGTCGCCTTGGAGGCGCGCATGGTCGGGTGCATCCAGCCGTCCATCGGCTTGCCGTAGCCGTGGCTGGAGAGATGATCGCCGTGGTCGGAGGAGTAGCAGACGAGGGTGTCATCCGCGAGTCCAAGCCGATCAAGCGCTTCCAGCAACCTGCCCATCTGCGCGTCGAGCCCGGTGCAGCAACCGTAGTAGTCGGCGATCTCCCGGCGGGCGAAGTCGGCCATCTGCGGCGGCACGTTGCCCGGCAGGTCCATCTCGGCAGGGTCGTAGCCGCCGTATTCCTCCGGGTATTGCGGATACGGCCAGTGCGGCGGACGCCATGACACGAACAAGGCAAATGGATCGCTGGCGCGGTCTTCAAGGTGGCGTTCCATGAAGCGAATTGCGAGGTCCGTCTCGACAACGGGCGACCACCCCTCATGCAGGGTCGGGCCCGTCTCGTTCTCGTGGTAACGCTGGTCGAAGTAGTTGCCCCCCACTCCCGCCACCGCCGCCAGATAGTCGAGCCCGTAGCGGTCTTCTTCCGGGTACGGCGGAACCCCAAGGTGCCAGACGCCGATGTGACCGGTGTGAAAGCCCGCCGACTTCAGCTCTCCCGGCAGCGTGGGGATGTCCCGAAACGGCTCGTATTCGTTGTCGATGACGCCGTTCTTCCAGCCGTAGCGCCCCGTCAGCAGGATCGCCCGGAACGGCGAACACAGCGGATGGTTGGAGAACATGCTCTCGCACACCATCCCCTCCGCCGCCATGCGGTCGAGGTTGGGCGTTTGCACCACGCTGTTGCCGTAGGCCCCGAGCGAACTGTGGCGCTGTTGATCGGAAAAGACGAATAGGATGTTCATGCACGCGAGTTTGCCGGAACCAAGCCGAGGACGGCAACGCTCGGAACGCGGCCGGCGGAGCGGCTGCGGTACACTGCCCGCTTCCCGCGATCGGAGTCTGCCTTGCCGAGATTCGCCGCCAACGTATCGATGATGTTCGGTGAGCTGCCGGTTGCGGAACGCTTCGCCGCGGCTCGCAAGGCAGGCTTTCAGGCAGTGGAGTACCTCGCGCCCTACGCCGACCCCGTCGCCGAGGTGCGGCGCTGGATCGACGACGCCGGCGTCGAGATGATCCTGCTCAACACGCTGCCGGGGGATGCCGAGGCTGGCGAGCGGGGGCTTGCGGCCGTACCGGGGCGCGAAGCCGACTTCCGCGAGCACTTCGAGCAGGCGCTTGCGTACGCTACAGGCCTCGGCGCCGGCATGATTCACGTCATGGCGGGGCTCGTGCCCGAGGGGGCAGACGCAAAGGAAAGCGAGGCCACCTTCGTCGCCAACCTTCGGCGCGCGGCTCCCGAAGCCGCACGGCACGACGTCGCCCTGCTGCTTGAACCCCTCAACACCGTGGACATGCCGGGCTACCTGCACACCCGCTGCGAGGAAACCCGGCGCATCATCGAGGCGGCAGGGCAGCCCAACGTGCGGCTGCAGTACGACTTCTACCACCGCCAGGTCATGGAAGGGAGTCTCGCGCCGAACCTCAGCCGCCACTTTGACCTCGTCGGCCACATCCAGTTCTCCAGCCTGCCGGGGCGGCACGAGCCCCAGCACGGCGAAGTCAACATGCCGTTCCTGTTCGATGTCGTGGACTCGCTTGGCTACGATGGCTGGATCGGCTGCGAATACAGCCCCAAGGCAGGGACGCTAGAAGGACTCTCCTGGGGCCACGCTTGGGGCCTCGGCGGCGGCGGAACCTGACATGCCGCACCTTTCCCGAACGCAGGTAGAGAGCTTTCATCGGAACGGTTTTCTGTCGCCATTGCCTGCCTTCACGCCGGGCGAGACCCTTGATCTCCGCCAACGCGTGGAGGCTATTGAAGCCCGGGCCGGTGCCGGCAAGGAACGCGCCGCCCGGGCAGGGCTGCCGGTGACCCATGCCTGGGCCTGGGACCTCGTCCACGATCCGCGCATCGTCGATCCCATCTCGGACGTGCTCGGCGACGATGTGTTGCTGTGGAGCATGGACTGGTTCATCAAGGAACCGGGCCCGTCGTTCGTCTCCTATCACCAGGACGCCACCTACTGGGGCCTGGAGCCGCACCATGTCGCCACCGCCTGGGTGGCACTCTCGGATGCCGGGCCGCAGACGGGCCCCATGCGCTTCATCCCGGGCAGCCACAAGGGCCCCCTCTACGAACAGGACGACACCTTCGAGGAGGACAACCTCTTGAGCCGGGGCCAGCGCGTCAAGACGGATGTGGACGAGAGCCAGGGCGTGCTCGCACCGCTGGCGCCGGGGGAAATGTCGCTGCACCACGTTCGCGTCATCCACGGTTCGGACCCGAACCGGACCAGCGATCGCCGCATCGGCATGGTGCTGCGCTACTGCGCCACCGACGTGCGCCAGACCAAGGTGGAGGGCGACCGCGCCATCCTTGTCGCCGGCGAAGACCGCTACGGCCATTTCGAGATGATCCCCCGCCCGGCAACCGACGGCGGCGAAGGCGAACGCGCCCTCGCCCGCAAGCACGGCCTCACCCGGCACAAGGCGCTGATGGAGGATTGACCGGGCGACCCTCGGAGAGTTTCTTCCTAAGCGTCGGTGAGCTGTACGAGCTGGCCTTCGACGGCCGCTTCGAGATTGTTGGTGCAGATCAGCTCGCCCTCGGCGATGCCGCCGGCAACGTACACCGTTTCGCCGCTGACGCGGAGAATGTCGACATCGCGAAACGCCAGTCGGCTGTCTTCGCCCACCACGTACATCCGCCCATTTGCCTGCAACGCGGTGCGCGGCACCACCACGACGTTGGCCGCCTCGCGGCCCAGGATCTCCGCCTCGACGAACATGCCCACGGTGAGGGGCGATCCGCTGCTCGGGTCGTACGGCCCAGCCACCTGGGCGATGACGTTGACCATGCGAGTCTTGCTGTCGAGTTCCCCTTCGGTGCGCACCACTTCGGCATGCCAAGTGTGCTCGGCGCCGGCGAACTCCGCCTTGAGGATCACTTCCACCGGAGGACTCGCGGCATCCGGCGGCCGCGCCAGTGACAGCGGCAGGTATGCGAGTTCCTGATCTAGCACCGGCAGGCGGATTTCGGCAAAGTCGGTGGAATAGAGCGTGGCGACGGACTCGCCGCGATTGACGAACTGGCCGAGGTCAACGCGCTCGCTGCGCACGCGACCGTCATAGGGCGCGACCAGGCGCGTTCGCTCAAGGTCGCGTTCGGCGCGGGTCTGCCGCGCCACCGCCTCCTCCAGCGATGCCCGCGCGACCAGCAGGCGATTGAGCGCGTCGTCCTCCTGCGCCTGGGAGCCCGATTGCGCCTCCGCGAGACTCTGGTAGCGGCGATAGGCGCGTTGCGCCCGCACCAGATCGCTCTGCACCGCCGCTAGCTGCGCCTTGGCCTGCGCATGGGCGACCTCGTAGTCGATGCGCTCGATCTCGACCAAGATGTCGCCCTCGGCGAAGAACCCGCCGGAAACGAGCGCCGGAGAAACGTGGACGATGCGACCGGACACTTCCGCCACGAGATCGCTCTCGCTCTTGGGCACCACCGTGCCGTGGGTGCTGACGGCAAGGCGCACCGTCTCCATCACCGCCGGGACGGTGTTGACGACGGGAATCAAGGGCGGCGTCGATTGCGGCTCGAGTTCCGGCCCCGTGGCAACGATGAATGCACCGACGAACACGCCGGCAACCAGGACCAGCAATGGAACAAGGCGTCGTTTCAGCAATGTGTTGCAGGCGGGGGCCAATGGCGATTGCCTGACAATACCATGCACTTGAACGCCGGACGGTGCAGAAAGGAAGCCCCGGGTGTTGCCAGCAGGCCGTTGCTCGTCTATTTTCGTGTGGATTCCGCATAGAGACCGCGCATGGCCGAATCGACCGAAGGCACGAGGCTAAGCGGCTACATTCAGTTGGCTGTCGTCGCGGTGGTGCTGGCGGTGGGCATCTACTTTGGCCAGGCCCCCGATCGAATCGCCGTCGATCCCGCAACGCCGCTAGCAACGAACGAAGAGCCGCCAGAGGTTCAAGTCGTTGAGCCGGTTGCCGGAGCGCATCCTGCCAGCGTGATCCTGACGGGCACGGTGGGGCCCCACGGCATTGTCGCCATGATGCCGTCCGTGAATGGCGGTCGCGTGGAGTGGCTCTCTCCGGCGATGCGCATCGGCGGCACCTTCAAGGCCAACGAAGTGCTGCTCCGGATCGAGGCCAAGGACTACGAGCTCGATGTCGCAGAGGCGAAGGCCGAGCTTCGTGCCGCCGAGGCCAAGCTCGAACGGCGCCGGCGCGAGGGCGACGCTGCTCGGATCAGTCGGGCGCGAGCCCTCGTCGACAAGGCGCAAGTGGTTGTCGAGCGCGCCGAGTTGGCTCTCTCCCGCACCGCCTTCTCGCTGCCCTTCGATGGCCGGATTGGCCAGGCGCAGGTGAGCGTTGGCCAAGTGCTATCACCAAGCGTGTCGTTCGGCAATGCCTACGCCACCGGCGCCTTGGAGGTCGGCGCTGGAATCGGCAACGAGGACCTGGCCTATCTGGCACCGGTGGCCGGGCGCGCGGCGACCATCATGACCGATGCCGGCATGTTCGAGGGCGAGGTGCTACGGGTGTCAGCGTTGGTGGCGCCGATGAGTCGTCTGGCGCAGGTGTTCCTCAAGTTCGCCGACGACACGCCGCTCGATTCGCTGCCGCTGCCCGGCAGTTTCGCCACCGTGCGAATCGAAGGCGATCCGTTCGAGAACACCTTCCTCCTGCCGCGCGCGGCCGAGCAACCCGGCGGCCACGTTTGGGTCGTCAAGAACGGCCAACTCGAAGCCGTGACGCCGACGCTGCTGCGCCGCGCCCTGACGGATGCGTTCGGCCGTCAGGCTTGGCTCGTGCGCGCATTCGACGCCGGTGACGGGGTGGTGATCGGATCGGTGTTCGGCTCGCACAGCGGCATGCGCGTGCGCATCGCGTCCTCCGGCGACTGATGGCCAACGTGGCCACGGACGAGGACACCAGCGCCGCGGACCGCCGCGGCCCCATCGCGTTTTTCGCCCGCTCGCCCGTTGCGGCGAACATGATGATGCTGCTGTTCCTCGGCGCCGGCACCGTGGCCGCGCTGCTGCTGCCGGTGCAGAGCACGCCGGACTTCGATCCGAGAGCGATTCAAGTGACGGTGCCGTATCCGGGCGCGACGGCGGAAGAAGTGGAAGAAGGCGTCACCCGGCGCGTGGAAGAGCGCGTGCGGGGCGTCATTGGCGTCAGACGTGTGCGTTCCGTGGCCGAGCAAGGCATCGGCATGGTGACGGCGGAGCTCGACACCTTCGCGAGCGCAGCGCTCGTGCTGGCCGATGTTCAAAGGGCCGTCGAGAGTCTCGACGACTTCCCGCCAGAGTTTGCCGAGAAGCCTCGGGTGGAACGCCAACCGCTGCTGCGCAACGTCGCCACCGTCGCCGCGGTGTCCGCTACCGCTTCGGAACCCGATCTACGTCGTGCCGCCGAACTCGTGCGGGAGCGCCTGCTGGCGCAACCGACGGTTTCGCATGTGGACATGTTCGGCGGGCGCGACTACGAAGTCTCCATCGAGGTCAGCGAGGCGGCCCTCTTGCGCAACGATCTGACCGTGGAGGAGGTGGCTGCGGCGCTGCAACAGGCATCCGTGAACCAGACCTCCGGCGAGTTGCGCACCGGAGCCGGCGGCGTCGTGATCCGCACCAGTGCCAAGCGTCAGCAGGCGGCTGAGTTTGCCGACATCGCCGTGCTCACCCGCCCCGACGGCAGCATGTTGCGCCTCGGCGATGTGGCGAAGATCCGCGACGGCTTCACGGACGATGAACTCGTCAGTCGGATCGACGGTCGCCCCGCCGTGTTCCTGCGGGTGCGGGAGTCCGATGCCGGCGACCCCCAGGTAGTGGCGGCGGCGCAGGCGGTCATGGCTGCCGCCGCCGAGATCGAACTCCCCGCCGGCATGGACGTCGTCTCCTGGGAAGACGGCAGTGAACGGGTGCGCATCCGCACCTGGCGAATGGTCGCCAATGCGGTGCTCGGCATCACGCTGGTGTTCGCGTTCCTCCTCCTCGTCTTCGACCTGCGCTTCGCGACGTGGATCACCCTCGGCATTCCCATCGCCTTCCTGGGCGGCATGCTGATGTTCGAGCCATTTGGGCTGACCATCAACTCGATGACGCTGCTGACACTGGTGCTCGTGACCGGAATCGTTGTGGACGACGCCATCGTCGTCGGAGAGAGCATCGCCGTGCAGCACGAGTCGGGCAACACCGGCGTTGCCGGCGCGATCGCCGGTGCGCGGGCCGTGGTGGGGCCGGTGGTAACGGGCGTTGTGACCACCATGGTCGCCTTCGCGATTCTTGCCTTCATGCCCGGACCGGTGGGACAGATGGTCAGCGCCGTGCCCTATGTGGTGGTCGCCGTGCTGGCGGTGTCGCTGCTGGAGGCGTTCGTGATCCTGCCGGCGCACTTGGCGTACGGTCGCCCGTGGAGTCGGCCGCCACTTGCCCAAGTGCAGGCCGGCGTGCGGCGCTGGCTCGATCAGTTGCGCGACAACGTGGTCGTGCGCGCCATCTCGGCGGCGCTCTTGCGGCCTTGGCTCACCATTGCGGCGGCGGTGGCGTTTCTGGCCGTGGCGGCATTGCTCGTCAGCACCTCGCTGGTGCGGTTCGTGCTGTACGACCCGCCGGCAGACGTGGACCGCTTGAGCGCCCATCTCGCCTTCCCGGTCGGCACGCCGTTCGCGGTAACGGAGCGAGCCGTCAATCAGGTAGTTGGAGCCGCGCACGCCACCGACCAAGCCGCTGCGGGCGACCCCTTCGGCGCCATCGCCGTGATCGTCGGCGGCGACCTTGCCGCTGAGGTCGATTCGATCGATGCGGGTCACCAGGACAGCGAGTACGCCAGCCATCTCGCAACCGTGGTGGCCGTGCTTAACGACGAACCGACGCGTTCGCTTTCGTCGAACGAGCTCCTGCACATGTGGCGCAGCCGAGTCGGCGAATTGCAGGGAGCCGAGAGCGTCGCCTACAACGCGAGTTCGATGGTGACCATTCCGGAGATCGGCTTTGTCTTGACGCATGACGACCCCGACGCGCTCGCCCTCGCCGGCGACGATTTCAAGGAGTACCTAGCCGGCCAGGAAGGCGTCTATGGAACCACCACCTCCCTTGCCGCCGGCAAGCGCCAGTTCGACATCGAGGTAAACAGCCTCGGCATCGCGATCGGCCTCACCGCCGACGAGGTCGCGGCACAGCTACGCGACCGTTTCCACGGCGTCGAAGTGCAGCGCAACCAACGCGGACGCGACGAGATGCAGGTTGTCGTGCGCTATCCAGGCGAAGAGCGCCTGACGCTGGCGGACATCCTCGACGAGCGCATTCCCTTGCCGGTCAACCCTGCCGGCCAAGGCGCCGCTCCGGGCGCGGGGCAGATGCAGGGGGGCCTCTTTGGCGGTGCCATGCCCGGAATGCCCGCCCAAGGCGCCAACGCCGGCCTGCCGGTGCCGGGCGTGCCACTGGCACTTGTGGCGCAAGTCACCGAGACGCGGGGACTTGCCGCCATCGAGCGCCAAGACGGGCGACGCTCGGCACTGATCCAGGCGCGCGTGGACACGGCACGGCGCACGCCCAACTCCGTGAACGCCGACATCGAGGGCGAGTTGCTGCCAAGACTGCTGGCGAAGTATCCCGGTCTCGACTTCGAATACGCCGGTCAACTGGAACTGCAGGAACGCACATTCGGTGTGCTCGCACTGCTCGTTGCTGTGGCGGGCCTCATCATCTACGGCCTGATCGCCATTCAGCTCAAGAGCTACCTGCTGCCACTGGTGGTGATCGCGGCGGTTCCCTTCGCGGCCGCCGGAGCCGTGATCGGCCACTTGCTGCTCGGCTACGACCTGTCGGCCTATTCGGTGTTTGGCATGGTCGCGATCGGCGGGGTTGTGGTCAACGACGTGCTGGTGCTGCTCGACCGCTACCGCACCATCCGCGCACAGTCGGGGCAGCGGGCAGATGTGGCGATGGTGTCGGCAGCGACGCGGCACCGCTTCCGAGCCATCCTGCTGACGACCGTAACGACACTGACGGCGCTCCTGCCGACCATCTACACCGGCAGCGCCTTCTCCGCGCCCCTGATCCCGCTGATCATCAGCATGGTGGCCGGCCTCGCTTTTGCCAACGCGGTGCTGCTCTTCTTCGTGCCGGCACTGCTCACCGTGCTGGAGGGATTCCAGGAACGACTCGGCCGCTACCCAGGCGAGCCCGACCTCGCCGCCACGCCGGGCGAGGCTTGATCCGAAGCCGGCATCGCCGGGTTAGCATGGCACCGACCGTCCCCTAGGGACGCAAGCTGCACGAGGGCACCATGGGATCGTTGCCGGAACCCACCCGCGACCTGGCGCTCGCCAAGCGGCACATGGACGAGTTTGGCTATTGCCTGCTCGAAGGCGCACTGGCGCAAGCGGAAGTGGAGGCGCTCCGGGCGCGGCTCTTCGAGCAGCTTGCCGCGGAAACGGAACGCGACATCGGCCGCGTGCTGCCAGACCGCAAGCAACTCGTCGTCTTCCTGCTCAACAAGGGGCAGGTGTTCCGCGACATGATCCTCAACGCGAGCCTGCACACCATCGTCCGGCACGTGCTCGGTGAGCAGTATCTGCTGTCGTCCTACCATGCCCACTTCGCCCATCCCGGAAGCAAGACGGCGTTCCACACCGACCAGTTCTGGATGCCGCCACCTACGAATGCGAGCAAAGAGACGCTGGTGAAGCCGGGCTCCGTCACCCGATCCGGCAATCGCGGCCACCACGTCGGCGGCGACGAACTCATCGCGCCAGCGACGATCTCCCCGGCGGTGGTGTGCAACGCCATGTGGATGCTGGATGACTTCACCGAGAACAACGGCGCAACCCTGGTCGTGCCGGGCAGCCACCTGAGCGGTCGCCAGCCCGACCACGACCTCGACGCCAAGGCGAACTGGACGCCGGCCTTGGGCAAAGCCGGCACGGCGGTCGTCTTCGAAGGCCGCACCTGGCACTCAACCGGCGAAAACCGCACCGGCGCCCCACGCATCGGCCTCACCACCAACTTCTGTGCGCCGCAGTTTCGCCAGCAGGAAAACTACCTCATGGGCACGAGCCCAGAAGTGCTCGAAGGGGCATCGGAGGAGCTGCTCGAACTGATTGGCTTTCGCCCCTGGCAGGGCTACGGCGGCTACGAAAACGGCTACGAATGGGTCAAGCGCGGTGTCTTCGCGAACGGGGAGATGAAGCCGAGCAACGCCCTAAAGTAGGGCCTCGGCAGTAGCGGGGTCTTAAGGAACGCACAGCTACACGCGGGTCGGGTCCTCGCTCACCTGCACGAGGGTCTTGCCGAAGTTGCCGCCGCTCAGCATGTCGGCGAAGGCGGCCGGGGCGTTCTCGAGCCCGGGGCGGATGTCCTCGCGGTACTTGACGAGGCCCCCCGCCATCCAGTCGGCCATTTCCTTCAGGAAGCGGTCTTGCCAATCGGCGACGAAGTTGCGCACCGCCAGAGGATGCACCTGCACCTCTTGGCGGCGGAACACCGAAGCCCCGGCTTCGCGCCAAACCTCACCGCTGTCGCGGCCATCGGCGTTGCCGTATTGGGAGATCATGCCGCACAGGGTGATGCGGGAGCGGCGATTGAGCAGCGGAAGCACGCCTTCGTACACGTGACCGCCGACGTTCTCGAAGTAAATGTCGATGCCGTCGGGGCAGGCACGCTTAAGGTCCATGGCGTAGTCGGCGGAGCGATGGCAGACCGCAGCGTCAAAGCCGAGTTCCTCGGTCAGGAAAGCGCACTTCTGCCGCGTGCCGGCGACCCCCACCACGCGGCAGCCGTGAATCTTCGCGATTTGCCCCGCCGCCTGACCCACACCGCCGGATGCCGCCGAAACCACCACCGTCTCTCCCGGCTGCGGCTGACACTGCACCTTTACCCCGGCATAAGCGGTGAGCCCCAACATGCCGAGGATACCCACTGCGGTAGATATGGGCGCGACGCTCGGATCGAGGCGGCGCGGGAACATGTAGCCGAAGACGTCGACGCCCTCCCCCACCAAGCCGTAGTCCTGCCAGCCGTTGGTGTTGAAGACGTAGTCGCCAGGTGCATAGCCGGCCAGGTTGCTCGCAACCACTTGCGACACCGTGCGTCCGTGGCAGACATCTCCCACGACCTCCATGCCACTGCGACGCCGGCCCCACTGGTAGGGGTCCAGCGAGAGATAGATAGTGCGCACGAGCATCTGCTTCGGGCCGGGTTCCGGCACCGACGCCTCGGCGCGGGCGAAGTCCCCTTCGGTGGGCCATCCCTCTGCTGGCGTCCGCGCAAGGCGCCATGCCCGGTTGACGGCCACTTGAGCGAGCGCTATGCCTTGGCTCGTGGCACCTCTTGGGTTTGCTTGAGGTAGGGGAACACGTCGTCGAAGCCGATGAGTTCGCGCATGAGGTCCGCGTTCTCGCAGTCGTCCCACGGCGCGTCCTTCATCGTGATCGTCATGTTTTCCTGCGGCAGCACGGACTGGTGGCGGTAGTAGGCAACGGCGTTGAGGCGCAGGCCCTTCGTGAGCTTGGGGAAGGCGCCGTGCAGGGTGGAGCCGGGCCAGACGATCACCGAACCGCGCTCGCATTCCACGGGACGAGCCATCTGCACGAGCTTTGCGGACGGCACGAAATTGGGCCGGTGGCTGCCGGGCACGTAGGCAAGCGCGCCGTCGGACTTGGTGTATTCGGTGAGGCACCAAGTGGCGTTGGCGGTGAGCGCCTGGGTGCCCCACGGGCGAGGGGTGGCGCCTTGGTCGGGATGCAGCCCGAGGCTCTCGCCGTAGCCGTACTCGCCCTGCCACTTGACGAACGAGTTGGTGCTGGACAGACGTCGTGCCTTGGCGCCGCCGAAGGGCACGGTGCCGATGGCGTGGTCGATGAGCGCATCCACCACCGGATTGACGAACAGGTCCCGGAAGCAGCGGTCGAGCTGCATGATCTGCTGGATCAGCATCTGGGTGGGTGGCGGCGCATTCTCGTCGCGCAGAAAGGAGCGCGACTTGCCCGTGGGTTCGGGCCACACGAGCTCCGCCTCCGGTCCGTTCTCGACCGAGATGGGCGCGCCCGTCATGCGGGTGAACTCGGTGAGCAGCACCTCGGTGCATCGGTCCAGGAACTCCGGCGTCACCCCGGTGACCGACGGCGGCACCACGGTGAGCCCATCCACCTCCATCTGAAGCACAAAACGCTCGAGTTCGAGCTGCCTGATCTCGTCGCTGACTTGCGTAACCGCCGCTTGCATGTGCGCGTCCTCCCCCGTGAGTGCTGACGATGCTAACCCCGCTGTCAATGGCATCGACGCATTCAAGACGGGCGACCACAAGGGTCGCCCCTACGGGGCACGCGTCGAATCCA